>JAYUCY010000094.1:0-89530 GCA_043740085.1 Ilumatobacteraceae bacterium | reverse complement strand
GTGGTGCGGGTCATCCCGATCAATCTGATGGGTGTGCTCCCTGGTTTCGTGAGTGTGCGAGTGGGCGTGATGGCTCGTTGCGACCACGATCACGCCGACGAGGGAAACGGCGAAGGCAATCATGATCGTGGTGGTGAGTCGGTAACCGTTGATGGGCCAGGCGAGTAGCACTCCTATAAACGGCGCCAGCGCGAAGATCACCTGACCTCGTGCTGCCCCAACAAGTCGAGCGCCCGTGATCCACATCGTGATCGATAGGCCGTAGCCACACGCCCCAATCGCAAGCGCGGCGAAGACGAACCGAGCAGCGGGTGCTCCGTGCAGGACCAGGGCGAGATTCACCGACCCGGCAACGACACCCTTCACCAGCGTGATTTGAGATGGGGTGTAGCTGTCAAGACTGGCGGTGATGGCGTTGTCGATTCCCCAACACACGCACGTGGCGGCGACAAGAAGAGCACCGGTTGCGATGCCTGCTTCCGAGACGCCGGCCAGCGTGATGCCGCCGAGTACCACGATCACAATTCCCAAGCCCGCTCGGCGACCGATGTGTTCCTTCAGAAAGACGCGGGCAATGACGGCGGTCGCGACGAGTTCCAAATTCAAGAAGAGCGACACCGTCCCGGCGGGCGTGCGATCGAGTGCGAGGACGAGCAGGACCGGTGCGAGGCCGCCACCGAGCGCCACGGCCATCATCAAACGGGAGCGTTGGCGCAGTGTGGCGGTCGGCCGTTCTTCGCGGAGCGCGAACGGAGCGACGGCAGCTGCTGCTCCGAGGTAGAGCAGTCCGGCGAGAGTGACTGCCCCGACGTCTTCGACAAGCAGTTTCGTTGCGGAGTCGATGCACCAAACAGGACAGCGGCGAGAGCGCACCATGCCCACCCGTTCCGCTGAGTCACTGGTGCGTCGGCGTTCACGTAGAAACCATAGGCGTCGATCAACGAGGTGCCAGGTCGCCCGCGGCGACCTTCCGCCCGACGGCCCACGCAAGCTGGCCGAGCTGCTGCGCTCGTCGAGGCTCGCGAGACGTGCGTCTGCGACTTTGCGGCCGTTGTCGACGCACCGAAACCTCGGTCTCACACGCGCTCAGGGTTGGCGTTTGAGTTCCACGACGAGGTGGTTGAGGTTGTGCAGCAATTCGCGGGCGGGGCCGAGATCCATTCCGAAACGAGCGAAGATCCGTTCTGGCACCGTGCATGCCGTCTGCCGCAGGGCTTCACCTTGCGAGGTCAGCGAGATGAGGACGCGTCGTTCGTCGGCTGCGTCGCGCTCGCGCTCCACGACCCCCAACTGCACAAGGCGCTTGATCAGCGGAGTGAGGGTGCCGCTGTCGAGATGGAGGCGGGCGCCGATGTCACCCATCGAAACCGGGCCATCGCTCTCCCACAGCACCAGCATGGTGATGTACTGCGGGTAGGTCAGCCCCAGCTCATCGAGCAGCGGACCATACGCTCGCACCACGGCACGGCTGGCGTCGTAGAGGGCGAAGCACAGCTGATTATCGAGTTCGAGCTGCGGGGTCCGATCGGCCATGGTGTCGATTGTACCGCTACCAGTGTTGCACAACTAGATTGTGGCCAATATAGTGGGACACAATCAATCGACCAGGAGACATCATGCAGGCGATCTACACCGCGACAGCAACAGCAACCGGCGAAGGCCGCAATGGTCACACCACCAGCGAAGACGGCATTCTCGACGTCGACGTTCGCGTGCCCAAGGAGATGGGCGGCCCAGGCGGCGCAACCAACCCCGAGCAGCTCTTCGCAGCCGGCTACGCGGCATGCTTCCACTCCGCACTCAAGCTGGTGGGTGGCGCCGAGAAAGCAGACCTCAACGGCACCGAGGTTTCGGCCAGCGTTGCCCTCGGCATGCTCGACGCGGGTGGGTATGGCTTGGCAGTCGAGCTCGACGTTCACATCCCAGCCCTTGACCACGACACCGCCCTGGCACTGGTCGAGAAGGCCCACGAAGTGTGCCCCTACTCGAATGCCACCCGCGGCAACGTCGACGTCAAGCTCCAAATCGTCTGACAGTCAGCCCGTCGGCTTCGGCTCATCGGACTCGCAGGTCGGCGGCCCAGCGCTCGACTGTTTCGGCGAACGCCTCCAACTGCTCGTCGGTCAGGTCGAGGGCGAGCGCGATCATCCCTCGACGCGCGAGGTAAAAGCCTGCGTCGAGCATGGCGTGGAAGAACAGCTCCACCCATCGTTCGTCGTCGGCATGAACATTGAACATCGAGCCGACGCCGGTGACCGTCATCGGCAGACCCGCACCGGCCAACGTCACGCTCAACCGTTCGCGCAGCACGTCGCCACGGTCGTTGAGCGCGACGAGCGCCTCGGGGGTGAGCACATCGCGCAGTGCCGCGACACCCGCCGCCATCGAGACGACGTTGTTGTTGAACGTGCCCGCCTGTGACAGCGCTCCACCCTGTGCGGGATCGAACGCAGCCATGATCGAGCGGCGACCGCCGAACGCGCCAAACGTCATTCCGCCGGCGAGGTACTTGCCGAGGGTCGTCAGGTCCGGCAACACCCCGAACCGCGCCTGGGCGCCACCGGGATGCAAACGCGACGTCATCACCTCGTCGAAGATGAGGACGGTGCGGTGCGCCGTGCACAGCCGGCGGAGCGCGTCGAGGAAGCCTGGCTCGGCGGGGACGCAGCCACCGGAACCCTGCACCGGTTCGACGATCACGCATGCGATCTCCGTGCCAGTTGCGCCGAATGCGGCTTCCACTGCTGGCACGTCGTTGTATGGCACGACGACAAAGTCGTGCGGCACGTTGAGCGGACCGGGCCCGTGGACGAAGGTCAGCACTCCGCCGTGGTAGCCCTCCTCAAACACGAGCACCTTGCGTCGTTCGGTGACATGGATGGCGGCGGCGATCGCCATCAGGTTCGCCTCTGTGCCCGAGTTTGTGAACCGCACCTGCTCGACCGATTCGAACCGACCGCAGACCAGCTCGGCGAGCTCCACTTCCAGCGCATGCGTTGCCCCGATCGCCCAGCCGCGGTCGAGCTGAGCGATGATCGCGTCGCGCACGGCCGGTACCTGGTGGCCGAACAGGCCGGCGGTGTAGTTGCCGAGTAGATCGACGTAGCGATGACCATCGACATCGACCAGCACCGAGCCTTCAGCGCGCTCGACGCGAAAGGGAAACGGGTCGAAGTGCAGGACCGTGCGGGTGTTGCCTCCGGGCATCACCTTCGCAGCAGCGACGGCGAGCGCCGCCGAACGCGGACGTCGATCGGCGTACGAACCGTGTGCGGCAACCAATGCCGTATCAAGGTCGATAGTCCACATGAAGCGAACCTACTCGACCCCTCAACGGCAGCTCGCGACGAGTTCCGGTGCTAGTGGTACTCGCTCGGTGCTTCGGGCGCTGACGGCGAAGAGATGATCGTGTATTCCGGGTTGAGGATGGCGGTCATCCCATGGTGACGGCCCGCCACACCGGTGACACTCATCACCGTGCCGGTGCGGACACCTCCCATCGTTCGTCGGCCGAAGAACACCACCGTGACGCTGCCGGTCTCGTCGGCGAGCGTGCACTCCAGGCTCGGGGTACCGCTCCATGCCTGCACACGAACGGATCGGACTCGCCCGGCGACCGTGCAGCGTGAGCGCTCGCTGAGCTCATGGATCCGGGTACGGTCGAGTGGCAGCGCAATGGTGTCGACGTGATGCGAGGCAGCACCGACCGAAGGCGACCCGGTGGACGCGGCAGCTGTACTGCTGTTGGTCGGATCGTCGAAGCGTGAGGTGGACGAAGCGCCGGACCCCAACATGTATGGCACGAACGTGACGTTGCAGTGCGGTACGTCGGCCAGCGCCGCCGCAATCGGCGACGAGGAGTGGTCGTGCAGCATGCGATGCCACCGCTTCGTGTATTCGCGACGAGGAATCAAAAAGCTCACCTCGGTGCGTCGGTCGCCGTTCAACTCGTGCGCCAGTTCCAGCGCGGCACGAGGAACCCGCCGATCTGGGCACTCGATGATGTCGAGCGGGAACTTGGACAGGCCAAGCTTCTGCCATGCTTGGGTGAGCAGATCGGTCTTCCACGCATCGAGGTCGAAGTGCACGGCGCGCACGTCGTCGCCGCCAAGCGTGCGTGCGTACTGCACCGCTCTTGCCGCAGCCGCATCGAGCTCGTCGACGAGCACCACTACCGCATGGCGATGCATCGCAGGTGCCTGGGCGGCTGCTTTCGCATCTCGCTGCAGCTCGACGTGTTCGCCCTCGTACGCCTTGTTCAAGCGCACCAGACCAAACACCATGATCGGCACCAGCAGCATGATCACCCAGGCACCCTCGCGGAACTTCATGCTGGCGACGATGACCAGCACGATGAACGACAACACGGCGCCGATTCCATTGATCCATGCGCCGACCTTCCAACCCTTCTCCCGAAGGCGGAAGTGATGCTTCGTCATGCCGGCCTGCGAGAGCGTGAAACTGGTGAACACGCCAATCGCGTAGAGCGGAATCAGTCGGCTGACCTGGCCGCCAGTGCCCAGCAGCGTGACGATCGCTGCGGCCGAGAGGAAGATGATGCCGTTCGAGAACACCAGTCGATGCCCGCGTACCATGAACTGTCGAGGCATGAAGTTGTCGCCGGCATGGAAGCTAGCCAGGCGGGGAAAGTCGGCGAAACTGGTGTTTGCAGCCAGCACGAGGATCAGCATCGTGCCGGCCTGCAGCGCGAAGAACAGCGTATGTCCTACGGCGCCGCCGCCGAACACCAGTTTGCCGACCTGCGAGATGACAGTCGGTGTGCCGGCTTCGTACGGGGTTGCATGCACCTTTGATGCGAGGAACGACAGACCGAGAAACATCGTGCCGAGAAGTGCGCCCATGTACACGAGGGTGTCGCGCGCGTTCTTCCATGCCGGTGGCCGGAAGGCTGGCACCCCGTTGCTGATCGCCTCCACGCCAGTGACTGCGGCACCGCCCGAGGCGAATGCCTTGAGGAAGATCAGGATGCCTGCGCCGTAGAACATGTAATCGGGGTGCGGCAGCTTCGGATCCTTCGTGAGCATGCCCGGCAGCCCGCTCTTTTGAACGGGCAGCGAGCCGAAGATCTCGCGTCCGAGACCGATGAGCAGCAGCAGCGCCATGATCGCGACGAAGAAGTACGTTGGGGCAGCGAACAGCTTGCCGGATTCCTTGGTGCCGCGAAGGTTGCCGAAGGCGATGAGGCAGACGAAGCCAATGGAGATCCACATCGCGTAGGGCGCTGCGCCTGGGAATGCCGAAGCGAGCGCAGCGCTGCCTGCCGCAGTGCTGACAGCGACCGTGAGGATGTAGTCGGTGAGCAGCGCAACCCCCGCCACCTGGGCCGGCATGAGACCGAAGTTGTCGCGGGTGACGATGTAGGCACCCCCGGCCGATGGGTACGCCTTGATGGTCTGTCGGTACGACAGGATCAGGAAACCGAGCACCACCAGCAGCAGCATCGTGATCGGGGTGATGAGCGAGAAGGCGGCGAGACCCACCACCGGCACCAGCACGTGCAGG
Organism: Ilumatobacteraceae bacterium; assembly: GCA_043740085.1. Lineage (GTDB taxonomy): Bacteria > Actinomycetota > Acidimicrobiia > Acidimicrobiales > Ilumatobacteraceae > UBA668. The sequence goes on along the minus strand of JAYUCY010000094.1, from coordinate 84,007 downwards.
ATCTCCTCCGAGGCGTATGCGCACGAGGAGATGCAGTCGCTGGCGAAGACGGCGAGTGCAGTGGGCTTGCCAAGAGTCTCGTGTTCGAGGCGTTCGCTGTGCAGCGGCGGCCCGAGCAGCTTGGTCTTGACGCGATAGCCGAGCGGCTCCTCCAACCTCCTGGCAGCCGTAGTCGAAGACTCGCGTGCGAGTTCCCGGAAGGGCGTTGGAGTGGAAAGTTCTTCCTCGAGGATCACGTTGTTCAGTCAACGCGGCCTTGCTCGCGCCAGCGCCAACTCGCCGCTAAGAAGTTGGTTGTTCGCGCCAAGAACTCATTAAGACACTTGCGCTGCGTGCGTGCGACCGGCCGTCGGCCGCTCGTTCCAGTGCGATTGCTCGCCCGTCGCGCAACCACGATGCTGGGGCCGGTGTTCGTGCCCACTGTCGCGGGAGGGAACTGCTCGACGAGGCCCCGCCTCGTCTGGTCGGCTCACAACCACATCCACTGTGGATGTCGCCCGACCAGACAGAGACCCACACGGTTCGAGCCGCGATGTTGGTCGCGGTCGGTAGCTCATGGGGATGGAGGCAGGGTGTCAGCCGGCGCTCGCGATCCATCAGGAGGGACCGGCCGGTCGTCTGCCAGGCTGTTGCGATGGCACCGCTCGCCGACGACTTGCCGCCATCACCGATCGTCAGGCTGGTGGGTGTCTACGACGCCGACAGCACGTTGCGAGGTGAGATCACGTATTGGATCGGTGCGCGCCTGGGTCGCGCCCATTGCTCGCTCTGCGACATCACCCACGGCATCGCTCGCGAACGACGCGACTGGAAGGTCAGTCGGGCCGGTCTTGCTGTCCAGTTCGACACGTACCATCGCGATGACCAACCCGATGCGATTCGTGTCGCGCTCGACGGCGTTGTGCCGGCCGTTGTCGCCGAGACGGGGGACCGAGTCGTCATCTTGGTCGGACCCGACACGCTGGCCGAGTGCGCAGGGTCGACCGTTCGGCTCATTGCTGCGATCGAGCTTGCGGTGGACAACGCCGGACTGAGGTGGCCACATCCACTGTGAGTCGGCCGGCGCAGCCGCAGAGGCAATGGCAGAGGCAATGGCAGAGGCAATGGCAGCAAGCCGTGTCGCCAGCGGCGCGGCACGCATGACATGCTCTGATTTCGGCGGCTGTGGAGGTGGACATGAACGGTGATCAGGCAATGCGGGCCCACTCGTCGTCGCTTCCGGGCCCGACGTTCGATTCGCCCGCGTTCGTGACGCCTGGTCCGCTCGCGTCGGCGATGGTCGCGATCGTCACGTCAGCGGCGTTGCACACGCCCGACGACAGTGCCTTCGCCGGCGGCGATACGAGCTATCGGCTCATCGACCGGTCACGGCGCGACTTGATCCTTGGCCACTGGAGCCCGAACTTTGATCGGTCAGCGTTTGCGATGGATCTCAACGTCGTCTACCCGATTGACCGGCTCGAGGAGCTCGCCGCCCGGCGTGTGATCCGGGCAGTGGCTCCGCGCCATGTGTCGTTCGCGGGCAACCAACCCGATGACCTCTCGACGGTCCGATTCGACAGTGGGCCAGCGGCTGCAGCCGCGTTGCGAGCAGACGGTGTCGACGTCGTGCTGTTGACGCCCGTTTGACCGCTGTGCACGCGCACCGTGAGTGTGCTCGCCCACGTGTTCGAGGCCGCCGGGATTGCGACGGTCGTGTTGTCATCTGTCCGTGAGATGGTGGTCAAGGTCGCGCCCCCGCGTGCCTTGCATTGTGAGTTCCCCTTGGGCCGGCCGCTCGGTCGGCCCGGCGATCCCGAGTTTCAACACGATGTGCTCGCCCGAGCGTTTGTTCTGCTCGACGCGCCGGTCGGGCCGGTGCTGGTCGATCACCCGGTGGTCATCGAATCCGACGCAGAGCAGGTGTCGTGCACGTTGCCACCACGGTTCGACCCTGGGCTTCCACCGGCCATCGATGAAGCCAAAGGTATCCGTCGCGCATACGACCGCGTCGCGACGCGTCGCGGTGTCACCTCAGTCGGACGAGTGATCGATGCCGACGCAATTCCCGCAGCCGTGGCCATCCTCGTCGCGATCGCCGACGGTGCCGATTGGCGGACCGCCGAGCTGCCAGGTGGGAACACCACCGCACTGTGCCACGACATCCGTTCCTACTACGAAGAAGCTGCGCTCGATCTCGTCAACGGTCCGCTTCCCGGCCCACGAGCGCTCGAGGATTGGTTCTTCGAACACACCGAAACTGGTCGCGTTGTGCTCGCAGCGCGCAACGCAATTCGCGAATCTGGCGCGCATTCGGCGGTGTGGTTCTACATGGCACCGGCTACTCGCTCGCTCTGAACCGGTCGCGTTGCTGTGCGCCCGCTCGTGAACTCAGGCCGAGATCTGGTCGTTGTCGGGTGTTTCGTGATCTCGGTGTGATCTGTAACGGTGAGAGACAGCCATGATCGAGAGCCCGATAGCAACCGCCGACCCGAGCACGATTGACAATCGCCACACGCCCTGACGTTGCATGAAGGTCACCAGTTGGCTGTGCCAGTTTTCGATTTCGCCGGTGACCGGGTTGGTCCCGCCGCCCGTGATTGCGGCATACCAGTACCACGTGAGGTACATGCCGGTGAGAATGATGAAGACCCCAGCGGCCCGATCGATGTAGCGCAGCCCGTTGCGCAAAATACGCAGCAACCCACCGCTGGCGACTGCGAGGGTCATCGTCAGCGCGGTCACGACCAGTGCCATGCCGGCACCGTAGAGCGTGACGCTGACGACGCCGCTGACGAAGCCCTTCGCGGCGAATGACCCGAAAACCGCTGAAACGAGGAATCCGATCGTGCATCCAATCGAGGCAACGGCGTAGGCGGCACCGAATGCAAACATGCCGACGAAGGTGCGCTTGCGTTCGCGGCCGGCGCCGGCGGTGGTCAGCGGCGGCTTCCAACCCCGCAGCATCATGATGCCCAGAACGATCAGGCCGACGCCGACCACCAGCGAGACATACTTCGCGTTGTCCTGGATCCCGCGGGTCACAAGTCGCGAGACAGTTCCAACGACGAGGAACACGGCGATGAAACCGGCGGACGTGGCCAGGCTGACGACGAGCGCCCGTTGCATGCTGGCCGTCTGACGTTCGGTACCGGTTCGCTGGCTCTCGAGCCCGAGAAAGTACATCAAGTAGGCAGGCAGCATGACAAACCCACACGGGTTGACAGCCGCGAACATCCCGAGCAGGAAGCTGTACGCGAAGTTGCCCTCTAGCTCAATCATTCAGGCCACTCAGGAAGCGGCAGCTTGCGCCAGTGCGGCTTGGAGGTCGGCATCATCCATTGCGCCGAGCAAAACTTGGGTTTCACCGTTCGGGTCGACCACCACCAGGGCGGGCTGGGCCAGGACGCCGAAGCGAGCGAAGACGGTTCCGGGGTCATCACTGATCTGAGGGAATGACAACGAGTACTTATCGATGAATCCCTGGAACGACGCATCGTCGCCCGTCCACGCAACGCCGACGAAGTCGACCTGACCAACCCACTGTTCTGCTGCTGCTTCGACCGAAGGAGCTTCTGCGTTGCACACACTTCAAGTGGGGGCCCAGAACCAAAATGCCGTCGCGCGTCCCCCGCGATCGGCACCGTTGAACTCGCCGCCCCCTACGAGGGGTGCGGTGAACTGCAACAGTTCGGGGACGTTGGCCGAGCCGCTGGCCTCGCCCGCGGCGAGAGTTGTCCCACCCGCGTTCGACGCCGATGGTGTGCCACCGCACGCGGCCAATGAGACGAGCAAGACGGCGCCAGTCAACGCACGTCGGGTCGCCCAGGACGTCGACCCGGCGTGCCTGCGGACTTCTCTCACGGACCTCTTCATCAAAACATTGTCCACCAATCGTCGGACAACAACCGATCGGGAGCCGACTTGTTTCGTGAAAGTTTCTCCATCTGCGGTCGGTGGTGCTTCGGCCTTTGCCGGATGGCGGTGCGTATGCACTGAAGGCCAACGGTGTGACCGATCCGTCAGACGGCGAGCAGCTCTAGCTGTACATCTAGCCGCCACGGCGCCCCACTCCGCGTCTTGGCTCGCCGTGCCACTTGGCCATCGCTAGGCTGATTGGCGGGATTTGGGGGTCGCTCAATGAGCACTGAGATCGGGCCATACAGCACGGCGATCGAAATGCTGGTCGCGCTGGACAACAAGACGATCAGTTCGGCCGAACTCGTCGAGATGCACGTGCAGCGGATCGAAGAACGCGACGGGCCGCTGAACGCGATTCCGGTGCGCACGTTCGATCGGGCTCGCGAGGCCGCTGAGCGCGCTGACCGCGCCCGCGCCAGCGGCGAGCGAGCACCACTGCTCGGGGTGCCGATGACGCTGAAGGAGTCGACTCAGACTGCTGGCCTTCCACAATCGGCCGGCATCGAGCCGCTGAAGGACTACCGTCCTGCGAGCGATGGCCCCATTGCGCAGAGTGTGTTCGCTGCAGGCGCGTGCCTTCTTGGCAAGACCAACATCCCCGTCGCACTCAGTGACTGGCAGGCCGACAGCCCGGTGTACGGCCGTTCGAACAACCCATGGGATCTGGAGCGCACGCCGGGTGGTAGCACTGGTGGCGGCGCGGCGGCCCTCGCTGCTGGAATGACACCGCTGGAGATCGGCAGCGACATCGGCGGATCGATCCGCGTGCCGGCCGCGTACTGCGGTCTCTACGGTCACCGGCCCTCGGAGACAGCGGTTCCGCGCGCCGGCTCGTTCCCGTTCAGCGATGTCGAGAACCCGGCGATCGTCATGGGCGTGCAGGGCCCGCTGGCTCGCAGCGCGAGCGACATGGAGTTGTTGTTCGATGTGGTTGCCGGTGCGGGCCTCGGCGAGAAGGCCGGTTGGCGTCTCGACCTGCCCAGGGCGCGAGGCGAGCAACTGTCGGATCTCCGCGTCGCGATTATGCCGAGGCTTGACGTCGTTCAGCCATCGGCTGAAATGCACGCGAAGGTCGACGAGCTCGCCGTGTTCTTGGAAAAGGCCGGAGCGAAGGTTGGCGAGGCGATGCCCGATGTCGACACGCGGGCCTACTTCGACGACTACATGACCCTGCTCGCAGTGATCACGTCGCTCGGCGAGACCCGCTCGGCCCGAGAGCAAATGGGGCTCAAAACGGATGGGCCGAACCAGGAGTCGATGGCTGCGATGGCCAAGGGCTTCACCCTCGACGCGATGGACTACATCATGTTGCTGAGCCGGCGCGAGGTCGCCCGCGCGGCATGGCGAGCGTTCTTCGACGATTGGGATGTGCTCGTCTGCCCGGCGGCGCTCGACGCCGCCTTCCAACATCGGACCGGCCCGCAATCGAGTCGGGTGCTGACTCTGGATGACACCGAGGTGCCGTACATGCTCAACATCATCTATCCGATGTGGGCCATCTTCACCGGGCAACCGGCCACCGCGTTCCCGGCCGGCCTCAGCTCGACCGGCCTTCCTCTCGGGCTGCAGGCAATCGGCCCATATCTCGAGGACCGCACGACGATGCGCTTCGCCCAGCTCCTCGAACGCGAGTGGTACAGCTTCGAACCGCCACCCGGCTACTGAGATCGACACCGTCGGTATCCGCTGTCGGTGATCACCGATTCCTCCGTGATGGTCCGCTCCGCCGAGGCGGGGGCATCGGTAGTCGACTCACGATATGGAAATCATGGCGCTTGGTCCGGTGAAGGAATACGCGCGGGCACCGATGCGCGGACTCAGACTTCTTCATACGGTATCCGTAGAACCTGCGACACTCTGTTGTAGGCCACAGAGGAGGATGACAGTTATGAGCGTCTACATGGTTGACAGGGATCTACCCGGCATCGCGATGGAGGATCTCGCTGCGGCGCAACAGCGGGCGATCAGCACAGCTGCCGCATTCCAGGGTCAGGGCAAGCCGGTCAGTTACATCCGCAGCGTTTTCGTGCCGGGCGACTCGCATTGCATGTGCCTGTTCGACGCTGCAAACCCAGATCTGGTCGCCGAATTGAACGACGTCGCGGAGATCCCGTACACGCGGATCACCGAAGCGTTGGACCTCACTCCGTGAACCGGTAGTGCGTCTCCGGTCGCACAGCATCGTGCCAGCTCGCAACATGTTGTCTTCGGCCGTGCTTCCCCGCGGAAACGTGACCTTTTTGGTTACAGGAGTCGAAGGGTCGTTACTGCGATGGGAGATCCATGGTCACGAAATGGCTCATGCAGTCGGTGTTCACGATCGCATCCTCCAAGACTCCATCGGTCGTTTCGGGGGCCGGATCGTGAAACACGTCGGCGACGGCGTAATGGCCGTGTTCCGTCATCCGGACGCCGCGCTCGGGGCGGCGCTTGGTGCTCAAGTCTCGTTCTTCGAACAGGACTGGGCCCGAGTGCGGCCCTTGCGCGTGCGCATGGGGATCCATTCGGGTTGGGGCGAACCGATCGGCGGAGACTACGTCGGCTCCGTTGCGAGTCGCGCAGAACACGTCGCTGACGCCGGCCACGGCGCGCAGTTGATGCTCAGCGGCAGCGCCGTTACCGGCTGCCGCGTCCCGCCGCCATACGCGCTGGTCTGTCGCGGCGACCAGCGCCTGCGGGACCTCGCCGAACCGATCGAACTCTTCCAGGTTGTCGGTCCGGGTCTGGACGACGAATGTATTCCGCTGCGAACTCTCGACGAGAGTGTGTATGCGGTTCCGGTACAGCGAACTCCGCTGTTCGGGCGTGAGCGCGAGCGGCGCGCGGCGCAGGCGATCTTGCGCGAGCATCGATTGCTCACACTGTGTGGAACAGGTGGCGTGGGCAAGACGCGACTGGCGATCCAGGTTGCTGCGGAGATGGCCGCCGAATTTGCCGGCGGTGTTCGATTCGTCGACTTCAGCTCCGCGCGTGCGACCGATGATCTGGCAGCGGTGATGCGCGACCAGGTCTCGAACGGCCGGGCACGCGATCATGCTTCGGCGCCACCGCTGAGCAGCCTGATTCGGCTGATCGACACGCCCGACGTGCTGCTGGTGGTGGACAACTGTGAACATCTCGTCGATCAGGTGGCTGCGCTGCTCGATGAATTGCTGCAGAGCTGTCGCAAGATCAAGATCCTCGCGACCAGCCGTCAGCGGCTCCGTTTATCGGCCGAGCATGTGATCGATGTCGATCCACTGGCCCAACCGGACGACACAGGGGAGATGGACGATCCAGCGGTGCAACTCTTCCTCAGCTGCTGCTCGTCCACAGCGCGTCCCGCGCTCACGGTCGAGCAGATCCCAACCGTGCGCCAGATCTGCGCACTTGTCGATCGGCTGCCCCTCGGCATCGAGTTGGCTGCCGCGCGCACTGCGTATCTGCCGCTGGATGCCCTCGCAGCGCGGTTGGAGGAGCATCACCGCGTGCTGATCGGGCGCGAACGGGAAACCGTGGATCGCCACCGGAGCATCGACGCGATGCTGCAATGGAGCCGCGACACCCTGCCCCCGGCCGAACGCCGACTCCTCGACAGGCTCGGCGTCTTCGCCGGCTCGGTCGATCTGGCAGCGATCGAGGAGGTCTGCAGCGACGACCAATTGGCCGCCGAGCAAATCCTCGAAGTGCTTGCATCGCTGATCGACCGAAGCCTGGTTCATCGAGATCCGTCGTCGGGCCGATTCCAGATGTTGCATCTGATGCGGACCTTCGCCCGCGAGCAACTGTTCGCTCAGGGCGAGCTTCAGGCCTGGGAGAGGCGGCACACCCTTTGGTGCGTTTCGGTGGTGCGTGATGCAGCGAGCAGGACGAGTGGTGAGCAGGCGGAACGTATCCTCGTTCGTCGCGGCCCGGAGATCGACACTGCCCTGGAACGGGCGATCTCCCTGGGCGACGGGCAGACTGCATGCGAACTCGCCAGTGGTGTATGGCGCTCGTTCGAGGCGTCGGGACGGGCGCGTGAAGGTATCGAATTGCTTCGCCGCACCGCCAGTGTTGCTCCTCGCGAACACGACGGTACGTGGATCGCGATGAGCCAGGGACTGGCGAGCCTGCTGCTCATCGTTGGCGAGGTGGACGAGGCCATCGCGCTGCTCGACGAGGCGATCCAGGTTGGTGCTCGACTGGGCGGTACGGTGGTCACAACCAGGACACGGAACGTGTTGGCAATGGCCCTCCTGCTCGCAGGTCGCGATGGCGCTCGCGAGTCAGCCGAGCGTGCCCTTCTCGAGTTCGAGGTTCTCGGCGACGAACGCGGCACCGGCTATGCGCTGTCGTCGATGGGAATGATCGCCGCGAGGAATGGCCTCGGAGCTGCCGCCGAGCACCACTACCTCAAAGCGCTGGCGGTCTTCCGGAGCACCGGCGAGCGGCGCGACGCAGCGGCTGTCCTTTCGAATCTTGGCAACCTGGCCCACGACGGTCGCGATTTACTGCGCGCGGTGCGGTACTTCGACGGTGCGGCACAGCTCTATCGCGAGATCGATGACCAGCGTGGTTTGGCTCTCGTCCTGAACAACCTTGCGCTCATTGCGCTCCAACGTCGCGACCTCGACCGGGCGAACGCTCTGGCATCAGAAGCGGAGACCTTGTTCGACCGGATCGGAGACCGTCCCGGCGCTGGAGCGGCACAGCTCAACCTGGCGAACGTGGCCAGCGAATCCGGAAGGCGGGCCGACGCCCTCAGTCGCTACTCCCAGGCCATCGAGACATTCCGTGCGGCACGCGAGGTACGCGGGGTGCTCCTCGGTCTGGGCAATCTCAGCGAGATGGCGTGGTCGTGGGGCGCCAGATCTCTCGCATGGCGTTGCGAGGTCGACAGAGCCACGATCCTGTTCCGGTTGGGACTCACCGCAAGCCTGAACGCTTCGCTGCGAACGCTCGCGGAACGAGCGCTCGTACTCGACAAGACTCATCTTGGTGCTTGTCTGACGGAGGCGTCGACATCGCTTGGCACCGACGAGATCGAAGCGGTGCTGACAGAGGCTGCCCTCGTGAGGCCGGCAGACGAGGCGGATGCCTCTCCGACCATGGAGCGCTCACGGGGCGCCGTCGGCGCCGTTCTCACCAAGCGCGAGCAAGAGATCATTGCGCTGCTCAGCGAGGGCCAGAACAATTCCGAAATCGCCGCGTCGCTGTTCATCTCTCAACGCACCGTCGACGCCCACCTCAGCCATATCCGAACCAAGCTCGGTGTGGCCGACCGGGTCAAGCTGGCAGTGACAGCTCGTGACTTTTTGGGGCGTTGAACACCCGCACAGCCATCGCGTCACTCGGGATCGAACGACACCCGGGTTGCCCGGCACATTCCGGGTGGACGATCAGTCGGCTCGCGCAACCCAGGCGACGCGGCGGCCGTCCAACGGGAACGGAGACCCTGTTACTCTCAGCACCAAAAGGGGGAATCGGCGTGCACGACTTGCTGGGGGCATTGGCGGGGATCGGTGACACGCCGCTCGTGCAACTACGAAATGTCACGCCGGCCAGTGGTGCTCGCATCGTCGCCAAGTTGGAGTGGGCGAATCCGACCGGCAGCATGAAGGATCGGATGGCACGAACTGCGATCGAGGGCGCCATCCGAGACGGTCGTCTGCACCCCGGCGTAACAGTCGTCGAGTACACGGCCGGGACGACGGGGATCTCGTTGGCGTTCGTGTGCGCGGCTCTCGGGTACCCACTCCACATTGTGTTCTCCGATGCGTTCAGTGTCGAGAAACGTCGGACCATGGAGGCCTTTGGGGCAGTGGTGGAGGAGGTGCCGAGCGATGGTGGGCAGATTACCGAGGCCTTGATCAAGAGCATGATCGCCCGTGCCGGGGAGATAGCGGCCCAGCCGGGCCATTGGTGGTGTGACCAGCTCAACAACCGCGATGCAATCACCGGCTACCTTGCATTGGGCGACGAGATCTGGGCCCAGACGAACGGGAAGGTCGACGTCTTCGTCCACGCTGTTGGCACCGCACACTCGCTGCATGGCGTCGGACAAGTGCTGCGGTCCAGGAACCCTGAGATACGTATCGTCGCGGTGGAACCAGCCGAGTCTCCAGTGTTGTCAGGTGGGCCCACCGGATCGAATCGGATCGAAGGGATCGGCATCGGCTTTGTCCCCCCGCTGTGGGAACCAGACCAGGTCGACGACATTCTCACGGTCAGCGCCGATGAAGCGATGGCCATGGCGCGACGGCTCGCACGTGAGGAAGGACTGTTCGCCGGAACGTCGTCGGGGGCGAATGTGGTGGCGGCGATGCGGATCGCTGAGCAACTCGGCCCCGACGCAACCGTCGCGACAATTCTTTGTGACTCCGGTCTTCGCTATCTGTCCACCGACCTCTACCGAACCGCCTGAATGTGGTCACGGCGATGCGCGGCGGAGAGGCAGTGCACGACGACGATCAGAACGCCTGATCGAGGGATGAGTTCGCACCGGCGTTGCATCTTGACGAGACGTCACTGATCTGTCAAGATTCGGTCGGTCGACCGAACTAGGAAGTGAGACGGATCTGCGTATGACCAAGAATCTTTCGACCGATGAGTTGGTGCTGCCAACCGCGACCCGAATCCTGGTGGCGGCCCGTGAGGTGGTGTTGGAGTCTGACTACGCAGCGTTGTCGACGCGAGCGGTGGCCGACAGGGCGGGGCGCCGCTGTCGCAGATCCACTACCATTTTTGGTCGAAGGAACAGATGATCAGGGCCGACCGTGATCAACTCCCGATCCGTGGTGCACTTCGGCGGTTGGGCGGCACCCTGGCGGCGCTGGAGAGCCGACGATGAGAGCGGCCTATCCCGACTGGGAGGGGACCGCCGCGCGGGATGGCGCCACGATTGCCTTTGAGGTCTATGAGCAAGCGGGGGCTCCGACGTTGCTGCTCACGCAGAGCTGGCAGATCATCCACGCCCGCCACTGGAAGTTCATGATCCCCTACCTCTCGCGTCACTATCGGGTGGTCACCTACGACCCTGTTGGCAATGGGAAGTCCGACCGAATCTTCGACCGCGACCGCTACGGAGATCGCTCCTACCTCGACGATGCACTCGCGGTGCTCGACGCAACCGGTACTGCGACGGCGATTGCTGTGGGATTGTCGCGCGGTGGGGGCATCGCGACGATGCTCGGAGCGTTTCATCCCGATCGCATCGACGGCGTCGTGGCGATCGCCCCCACTCATCCGTGGGTCGTGCCGCACCCGGGCCGCGGCGCGATCTACGCCGGGATGTTCGACCATGTGGAAAACCCGCAGGGGTGGGAGAAGTACAACGTTCACTATTGGCGCGAGAACTGGGCGGACTTCGTCGGGTTCTTTTTTGCCGAGTGTTGCTCGGATCCACACTCGACGAAGTTGTGGGACGACACCACTGGATGGGCGTTGGAGACCGAGGGCGAACTCATCGCGCTGGGTCGTGAGGGTGCTCCTCAGATCGCCGCTGACGACATCAAGTCGGCGGTGACGGCCATGCAGATGCCGGTGCTGATCATCCACGGCACCGACGACCACATCATCAGCTACCAGAGTTCGCTGGAGCTTCAGGAGCGAATTCCCCACGCACGACTGATCACGATGGACGGCGCGGGCCATCTTCCGACGGGGCGATATCCGGTGCGGATCAACAACGCGATCAAAGCGTTCGCCGACGAGATCTATGACCGCACCCCGGCGACGCTGGCGCCCGTCGGGCAACGAACCGGGCACGCACGCCGCAAGAAGGCGCTGATGATCTCCTCACCCATCGGCCTCGGACACGCTCGGCGAGATGTCGCGATCTGCCAGGAGCTTCGGCTGCTCCACCCCGATCTCGAGATCGATTGGCTGGCGCAGGATCCCGTGACGAGAGTGCTCGCGAACGCCGGCGAGACCATTCACCCGGCGTCGATCCTGATGTCCAACGAGACGACGCACATCGAATCGGAGTCAGGAGAGCACGACCTGGCCGTCTTCCAGACGTTGCGCGACATGGATGAGATCCAAGTTGCCAACTTCATGATCTGCGATGAGGTGATAGCCGACGGGCAGTACGACCTGGTGATCGGCGACGAATCGTGGGAACTCGACTACCACCTGCACGAGAATCCGAATCTCAAGAAAGCCGCCTACGCGTGGCTCACCGACTTTGTCGGGTATCTCCCGATGCCACAACGCGGGGAACGAGAAGCCTTCGTCGCTGCCGACTACAACGCGGAGATGATCGCTCAGATCGAGCGATACGGCCAGATCCGTGACAAGGCGATCTTCGTCGGGAACCCCGACGACATTGTCCCCGATCGGTTCGGCCCCGAACTGCCATATATACGCGACTGGACCGAGCAACACTACGACTTCGCCGGCTATGTAACCGGCTTCGACCCTGTAGCGCTCGGCGACCGTAGCGAGTTGCGGGCCGAACTCGGATACGACCCCGACGAACGGATCTGCATCGTCGCTGTCGGAGGCTCGGGCGTCGGCGCCGACCTCCTGCGGCGCATTGCCGACCTGGCACCGGCCGCTCGCCGGGCAGTCGGGGATCTGCGTTTCGTGGTTGTCACCGGACCCAGAATCGACCCGCGCACGATGCCAACCGTCGACGCGGTCGAATATCGGCCGTACGTCGACCGCCTCTACCGCCATCTCGCATGTGCCGACATCGCAGTGGTGCAGGGAGGTCTCACCACGACCATGGAACTCGCCGCCTGCAAGGTGCCATTCATCTTCGTACCCCTGCGAAATCATTTCGAACAGAACTTCCACGTCCGGGCTCGACTCGATCGATATCGCGCCGGTCGACAAGTCGACTACGGCGACTTCGACCCGGATCACGTGGCCGCAATCATTGCCGAAGAGATCGGGCGGCCCCCGTCCGTTCGAGACGTCGAGACCAACGGCGCAGCCAACGCAGCAGCGATGATCGCCGAGCTGCTGTAACCGACCGTCGAGAACCATCGCAGCACCAACCGCGACTAACATCAAAATCCGGAGGATGACCATGACCAACGAACTTCTCGTCGATGTCGACACCTTGCGCATCCAGGTGCGAGACAAGTATCGAGACGTCGCCCTCGACCCGCACGGCGCTCACCATTTCCACACCGGTCGCGCCCTCGCTGCCCGCCTCGGCTACGAGCAGGCGACGGTTGATTCACTGCCGGATCGAGCGGTCGAGTCATTCGCTGGCGTCGGCAACCCGTTCTCGCTGCGATCCATCGAATCAGGCGAGCGGGTTGTCGACGTCGGCTCTGGCGCCGGTTTCGACTCATTCATCGCCGCCACCCAATCTGGCCCGACCGGCTCCGTCGTCGGGATCGACATGACGGCCGAGATGCTCGCCAAGTCCCGAGCCACCGTCGACCAACTTGGCTTCGCCCACGTCGAGTTCCGTGAGGGGCTGGCCGAGGAAATGCCCGTCGAGACAGGGTGGGCAGATGTCGTCATTTCCAACGGCGTGATCAACTTGTGCGCCGACAAGCAAGCCGTGTTCGCCGAGATCTTCCGGGTGCTTCGCCCCGGTGGCGTGTTGCAGTTCGCCGACATCGCCAACGGCCGACCGGTGCCGATCGAGGCGATGCGCGACGTCGATCTGTGGACCGGTTGAATTGCCGGAGGGCTGCCCCGTGCGGGCTGGCAACAAATGCTCGAAGACTCAGGTTTCCAACAGGTCACCATCGGGCCACCCGTCGACACCTTCGGCGGTGCGACCGGCGAAGCCAAAGCACGTTCGTTCGAGGTCTACGGCTACGCCTTCCTCGCCCGCCGCGTCTGACACGAGCCCACCCGCACGTACGTCAGCACGGACCGACCAACGCACAGATCGCCAGCAACGGATCTGCATTCTTGGGACTGTCAGGTTTCCACGGTCACCGGGTGTGGGAGGGAACGCTGCGACGTTGTCGTCGTTGGGGGTGGGATCGCTGGGGCAGCGTTGGCGAGCGTGATTGCCGCCAGGGGGATCGACGTGCTCGTGCTTGAGCGAGTCATTGAGTATCGCGACAAGGTGCGTGGTGAGTACGTGCAGCCATGGGGAATCGGCGACCGAGCTCCACTGCAACTACACCCCCGTTGGCCGAGAGCGTCGCCGAGCCTTCAGGCAGCGGATGGCCACCGACCCCCCCATACGGTCGCTCCGAACCAGCGCCCTGATGGGCCCGAGGCGGCGTCGCCTGAGGCGTTCGACGACGAGGTTCTCGCACGAGCACTCGCTTTCACCTGACCAACTCAAGGTGTTGCGGCTTGGAGGACGGATCGCGCGGGGTCGACGATCGCGGTGGGGGTGCCGTCCGTGAGATCAGTGTCATCAAGAGGAAATGGTCCGGCGGTCGGGTCGCCGCGACGTCTCCAGGTTGGACAGGTTGGCCTCGCAACGAGCGACGTCGCGCGGCTGGCCTGCTTCTCGAAAGCCGCGCAACGCCTCTCCGAAGTGGGAACGGGCCGCGAGCAGGTCGCCCTCGGCGTCGCAGCGGTGGCCGCGCACCTCGTCGAGCGCTGCGTACCAGGCGGGGAGCTGCATGACCACGTCGGCGAGCCACGCGCACGACGCCTCGTACGCCGCGAGTCGATCGAGTTGGCCGGCCTTCGCCAGCGCGATCGCGGCTGGTACTGCGAGGGTGATCCGGCAACCGGGACACGTCTCGAGCGGACCGCTCACGAGCGCCTCTGCCTCGTCGACCGCGGCCAACGCGGCGGCGGGGTCCACAGCCAGGGCGATGCGCGCACCGTAGATGCGGTCGAGGAGGTGGAAGCCCACGTCACTCTCACGCGCGACGGCCAACGACTCGTCCAACAGACGACTGGCGGCGCCCAGATCGCCGCGTGCACCGGCAAGCTCAGCGAGGCGCTGCAACGAGAACGCCTCACCTGTAGCGGCACCCATGTCGTGGTGCATCTCCTGACCGCGTCGCAGGTCGCGGTCGGCGTCGTCGAGACGGCCGGACAGGAGTTCGGCTTCACCGCGCAACGTCGTGGCGAACGCCTGGCCGCGAGCCGCTCCGAGCCGCTCGGCCTCCTTGGCGAACGCGTCGGCCCAACGGATCACGTCGTCGTAGGGCCGTGAGCCGTAGAGCAGTCGTTGGGTGATGCACAACTGTCCGTCGAACACTGACACCGCCAACCGGGGCAGCGATCGGGTGTCGTGCAGGTCGGTGCGAAGGCTGGTGCGCAGCTCTCCTTGGGCGTGGGCGGCACCGGCCTGCGCCCACGATGCGACGACGATCGCTGCCGGGTCGCCGGCGCGCAGCGCGAGCTGGCGACCCTCGGCCGCCAACCGCGCGCCGACGGCCGGGTCGGCGTGGCCCATCAGCCCGGCCCCGCAATACGCCAACGCCTTGGCCAGTTGTGACTCGAGCCGCTTCGGTTCGGCACCATTCACGACGCGCATTCCCCCTGCGGGGTCGCCGAGCTTCACCATCGCGAGCGCCTGAAGGGGCCGCAGTTCGTGAACTTCCTCCCTGGATGCGACGCGCGCGGCATCGTCGTAAGCGGCGATGACGCGCGGGTCACCCATCGCGTCGAGCGCGGCAGCCCGCTTCCGCAGCGCCTCGGCATGGCCCGGATCGTGCTCGATGATGCGGTCGAGATGCACTACGGCGGCCGGGTAGCCACCAAGACCAATCGCGTCGACGGCAGCGCGCAGCAACCACTCCACCGCACGATCCGGTCGACCACCCTCCAGCCAGTGGTGGGCCACGGCGCCTGGACGGGCGCCGATCTCGGCGAGCCGGCGCGCAGCGTCACGGTGCACAGCGACGGCATGGTGCGGCGGCAGCTGATCCGACAGCGTGCGCCGCACGAGCTCGTGACCGAAGCGATACTGACCCTGGTGCACCGAAAGAACGCCAGCGGCCAGTGCCGCGTCGAGCAGGCGTGTCAGTTCGTCGTCGCTGCAGCCCGTGATGGCGACGACCGATGGGAGGTCGAGCGGGCTCGCGATCAGGGCGAGTCGTCGGAGCCAGGCGACGACGTCGTCGTCGAAGTCGAGGAAGCGGCGACCGATCGCATCGGCGAGAGACGTTCGTAGCTCACCCCCGATGTGACCCGACCGGCATAGCTCCACTGCCAAGAACGCGTTGCCCTCCGATGCGGTGGCAAGCGCAGCAATGGCATCGTCATCGGCCGGCGCTCCGACCGAGACCGCCAGCGACCGGAGCCCATCACGGTCCAACGGCCCGAGGTCGAGGATCGTGGGCGCGCTATGCCGTGCCGCTCGAGCGATCGCATGCTGCACACCTGGACCTGCGGCCTCGGCGCGGAACGAGAACACGACGACGGGTCCTCCCTCGAAACTCTCGGTCAGCTGCCCCAACACCCACAGCGAGCTGTCGTCCGCTCGATGCGCATCGTCGACCACGATCACGACACGCTCGCCTGAGACCTCCAACAGACGTTGCACGGCCCCCAACATCTGATGACGGGTGAACGACGCGTCCGCCGAGTCGGGCGACCGGACCACAGGTGTCAACCGCCCGAGAACAGCACGTGTGCGGTCGGTCAACCGCTCCCCGGCCGACGGCACACGGAGTAGCAGCTCTTCAACCACCGCTGCCAGGGTGACGAACGCATCGTCGGGCTCATCCGCGAGCACGAGAGCGACGGCACCCCCACCAGCTCGTACGCGACCGACCAGGGCACCGACGAACGACGACTTGCCGATACCGGCCGGGCCGCGGACCAGCACCAGCGAGCTCTCACGCGGCCGCCGCACCAACGCATCGACGGCGGCCAACTCTTGCTCGCGACCGACGAACAGCGGCACGGCGGGGACGAGACCGTCGAGAGCGCTGGCGTACAGCTCCTCCGTCGCCGGTTGCGGCAGCACCCCAAGCTCGATCGAAAGTGCAGCACGCAGTCGTCCGTACACCTCGATCGAGCGGTGGCGCCGCCCCTCGTCGAGTGCCGAACGCATGACCTCACGAGCCGCTGTCTCGTCCAGCGGATCGAACTCGAGCACGCGGTCCCACTGACCAGCGACGCGCAGCAGGTCGAGGTAGCGAGCCGCGATGACACGTCGCGGATCGTCCGCCCACGATTCGTATCGTGCGCCGGGCAGCAGCTCACCCGTGTAGCGACGCGCTGCCACACGTGCCTCGTCCGCATCGCCGGCGGCGAGTGCCGCGTCGGCAGCGTTGAGGAACTCGTCGACATCGGTAGTGACGTCGTCGCCGGGGAACAGCTCCACGTGCTGCTGGTGCAGGGTGACAGCGTGCGGGTGGACGAGCGCCTGGCGGGCGTGGTGCGCAGCCTTGCGCAGGTTCGAGCCGCCCGCCAACGCGTCGAGCTGCGGCCAGAGCGCGTCGATCGCCTGATCACGCGCCAGCCGGCGACCGGGCGCCAGCGCGAGCAGTTGCACCAGCTCAGCCGACCGACGGGTCGGGAACCGCGTCACTGCTGCCCCGTCATCCACTGTTACCTCGAACCCACCGAGGAGCCGGATGCGCACGTTCCTAGCCGTCATCTGCCTCTGCACCTGCCCCTACTCACCCGGCGAAGCTCGTCTCTGCGCCCCAGCCTGCCGCAACCGAGGCGCTCATCCAACCTCCGGCTGTGGCATCAACGTACGTCCGTCGGCGACCCACGCTGCTGTCACACCGGCGAGCCGGGAACGTCTCGGGAACGCGGACAAGTGCATCATCACAACTACCGGCGTCGCGTCGTGCGCCTACGACATGAGGAGCGTCCATGACCACAACCGAAGTAGCCAACGTAAATACTGGAGCAGCCAGCCTGTTCGAACGGATCGGCGGTCGCGCCGGACTGGAGAAGATCGTGCCCGACGTCCTCCGACTGCACCTGGAGAACCCGGTCTGCGGCGAGCGCTTCCGCGCCGCGAAGAAGTCGCCGGATGAGTTGATCCGGCTCGCCATCGAGTTCTTCGCCACCGGTCTCAGCGGTCTCGCCACATACGACGGCCTGTCCATGCCCGAGGCGCATGCCGGCATGGGCATCACCGAAGCCGAGTACGTCGCCGTGCTCGACGACATCCTCGCCGCGTTGCAACAACACAACATCGGCCAGCAGGAACAGGCCGAACTGCTGTACGTCGCGTACGGCATGAAGTCAGAGATCATCGCGAAATGAGCGCCGCCACCCTTGTCGAGGAGGCCGATCGAACAGTCACCACACTCAGTGCCGAGCAGTTCGCCTCCGAGGCAGACAACCCGAGCACGGTCGTCATCGACGTACGCGAAGCCGACGAACGGGTTGCGTCCGGCAGCATCGCCCATGCCATCCACGTGCCTCGCGGCCGGCTCGAGTTCCGCGCCGATCCCACCCACGCCGGGCACGACCCTCGTCTTCGACCGGACGCCCGCATACTGCTCTACTGCACCGACGGCGCCCGCTCAGCGCTGGCCGGCGCCTCGCTCCGCACGCTCGGCTACGCCAATGTCGCCCATCTGCAGGGCGGCCTCGTCGCCTGGGACGCAGCTCGGCTACCACTCGTAGGCCGGATGCCGTCGCCGTAATGATCCACTCTCCGCGGCGTGGTCATGCGGCCGATTCGACATCGGCGTGTGCAGCGAACCGTGTCGGTCAAACGCCGCGTCAAACGCGGGTGGTGTTCGATGAGATCTCACAACACGACGAACAAGCGTCGGGTTCCGAATAGGAAGGGCAACGACATGCCACTTTTCATGGACGTTCACAACATCGACGGAGGGGTACCGGCGGCCGATGTGGCTGCCGCCCATCAGGCAGACCTTGCCGCCCAGGGTGCGCACGGGGTCAACTACCTCCGCTACTGGGTCGACGAGCAGGCGGGCAAGATCTTCTGCCTCGTCGAGGCGCCGAATGCGGAGGCCGCCAACACAGTTCACCGCGAGGCTCACGGCCTTGTCGCTGACGAGATCTATCTCGTCAGCGAGCACTCCTGAGGGCCGCCGAGGCTGACTACCGAGCCACCCACGAACGGCCCTTCACCATCCTCTGCGATCCAGATCATCTGGCCTGAGGCGCCTACTTGTGGTGAGGGCTATTGCACCACCGGCGAGGCTCGTGGGACCATTTCAGGACTCATGAGCCTCGTCATCCATCTTCTAGGCCGCCCGAGCCTCGAGCGCGATTCCGGTGAGGCGTACCAGTTCCGGAGCCGCAAGAGCTGGGCCGTGCTCGCGTATCTGATCTTGAGCGAGCGCTCGCCAACGCGGAGTCAACTGGCAGCGCTGCTCTTCGCCGAGGCCGACGATCCCCTCCGCGCCCTGCGGTGGAACCTGTCCGAGATTCGCCGGGGCCTCGGCGGAGAGGGCTCGATCGACGGCGACCCCGTCGTCTTGCGTCTTCCACCGGGCACCATCGTCGATGTCTCGCAGGTGACCAGCGGATCATGGATCACAGCCGTTGACCTTCCAGGACTCGGTACTGAGCTGCTGGAAGGCTTGACCGTTCGAGATGCCGCGGCGTTCGAGTCGTGGCTGTTATCTCAGCAGCGCCATGTTGCGGCCGCGTCGGAAGCGATCCTGCACGAGGCAGCACTCGGATCGCTGTCGCAAGGGGCGCTGTACACGGCGATCGGCTACGCAGTGCGCGCCACCGCGATGAGTCCGCTCGACGAGAACCACCAAGCGCTACTGATTCGCCTGTACCGGCTCGCTGGCGACGATGTCGCTGCGGAGCGACAGTTCGCAGCCTGTCGCGCGCTGCTCACGACACAGTTCGGAATCGCACCCGGTCCTGCGGTCGAGGCCGCGATGCGCGAGACGCGGTTGACGCGCGAAGGAGCCGTCGACGTCGTTTCGATTCATGCAATGGTGGAGGCGGGCTCGGCGGCCGTTTCCGCCGGTGCCGTCGAAGCCGGGGTTCATTCGTTGCGCATCGCCGTTCGAATGGCCGACCGTGCAGATGCCGCGTGGCTGCGAACGAGTTCTCGACTCGTACTGGCCGAGGCATTGATCCACTCGCTCAGAGGGCTGGACGAGGAAGGTTTGGCCACACTGCACGAGGCTGACGCGATCGCGCTGGCCAACCATGACCACGAGACGGTATCCCGAGCACGCGCCGAGATCGGCTACGTCGACTTCCTCCGAGCACGCTACAACCGAGCCGTGCGGTGGCTCACCGAGGGACTCGAGTTCGCCGCTGGCTCGCCGGTGATCACGGCGAAGTTGACGATCTACCTCGGTTCGGTGGAGAGCGATCGCGCCGACTACGTCCGGGCGACATCCCTGCTCGAAGACGCCATTGGGCTCTCCCGCGCGGCCGGCGACCGTCGGCGTGAGGCGTACGCTCGCTCGATGCTCGGCCGCGTCCATCTGCTGCGTTCGGACTTGGACTCGGCCGCGGACGAACTCGACCTGTCCATCGAGCTCGCCGAGGGAGATCATTGGCTTGCCTTCCTTCCATGGCCACAAGCGCTGCGCGGCGAGGTCCAGCTGGCCCGAGCCGACGTGTCGGGAGCAGCAGAGTTGCTGCAGCAGGCGTTCGCCAGGGCGTGCCACCTCGGCGATCCGTGTTGGGAGGGCATGGCAGCGCGAGGTCTCGCGCTCCTCGCTGAGAAGAATGGCGAGACCGACAGCGCCTTCGAGATCCTCGCTGACGCTCGAGTGCGTTGCAATCGTCTCGCCGACCCGTACGTGTGGCTCGATGGTTACATCCTCGACGCGCAGTGCGAGCTCGGCCGGCGACATGAACACCCTGCGACGAAGCGGTGGGTCGACACGATGCGCGAGCTGGCCTCGCGCACCGGTATGAGGGAGCTGATCGTTCGCTCGCTGCTGCACAGTGCCGCGTTCGGTCACCAGGGCGACGGCGCTGCCGCGTCGATGCTCGCCGAAGACATTGACAACCCGCTGTTGGGTCGTCTTCTCACGACGTCACCCACCGTCGTCAATTGACGAGGAGTGCAAGGACGTCGAAACGGACCGGGTGTCGCTGGGCAGTGTTCAATTTCTCATCGCGAGATGACAGGAAAGCTGGCCCGCACGTGACAGTATCGAACGACAAGATGAGTCTGCGGGAGATGCATTGATCGAGCACGGCAGAGAGGTCGCTATGCAGCCTCTCAGCGATTCGGTGGCCGATGCCGAGGCGCTCTTCCGCGCCACGGTGGACAACCTGCAGCAGGCGATCTATCTCTACCGTCCAATCTGGTGTGGCGAACGCATCGTCGACCTGGAGATCGTCTACTGCAACGCGGCAGCGCGAGCGCTGCCATTCACCGACGGCATTGTCGAGGGTGCGCTCGCCAGTAGGGTTTTCGAGGATCCCGAGTTGGCCATCATCGAAGCCGAGGTGGCCTGGCTCGACGGGCAGTGCACGCCGTACTACATCGAGCGCAACGGTTTTGTCGACGGGGTCGAGCGCTCGACCCGCTTCGAGATCAGGACCCGGCGCGTCGCCGAGATGATTCTCCAGACGTCCACCGACTTCACCGTCGCCGACGATCTGCAGCGCACGGAGTCGCAGCAACGGCTGATCCTCGACACGCTCAGCGAGGGCGTGACGCTGCTCGCCCCCGTGTTCGACGAGAGCCGGCAGATGACCGGTACTCGGGTGCTGTATGCCAACCAAGCCGCGCACGGGTTCCGCGGCAGCAATGTCGGCGTCTTCGAGGGTGCCAGCGGCCAAGGTGACGAGCTCGACGCGGCCAGAAGAGCATGGGAGACCGACGCCCCCGCGGTCCGGATCATCGACCGACTCGGCGTCGTTGCCGGAGAGCAGCCTGGCGTGTTCGTGGAGCTGGAGGCCACACGAGTGGGCGGGCTCATCCTGCAGGTGGTGCGCGATATGACCGAGGAGATGCGATCGACCCGCGGCAAGTACGCGGCCGAGGGGCGTTTCCGCAGCACGATCGAGGCACTGTCGGAAGCTGTCGGCATCTGGGATCCGATCCGCAACACGAGCGGTGAGATCATCGACTTCGTCCTGCGCTACGCGAACCCGTCGCTCAGCACCGAGCTCGCAGTGGGAACATTGGGGTCGAACGTCCCCGCCGATCTTGATTTCGTCGAGGTCGCCCGACAGGCGTTCTTGTTGGATGGGCGGCCGATGACGACCACCACGGCCCTGAACGGAATGGCCGGCAATAGTAAGACGTTGCGCACCAGCCTGGTTCAGATCGGCGACGAGGTCGTCAGCGTCGCCACCGACATCACCGACATCGCGCGTCACGCGGCTGAGTTGGAGTGGTTCGCCACGCACCAGCGGCAGTCGAGGATGCTCAATCTGGACGGCTTGCTCAGCGTCGTCCAGCAGTGCACTCAGCAGACCGGCGGCTCCTTTGCGCTGATCTGGATCAGCCTCACCGAGCTCGACACGATCCGGCCGACCTTCGGGTTCGCGGCCGGTGATGCAGCGCTGCTGTCTGCCGCGTCACGCGTGACCGCGATTGCAGAACAGCACGGGGCCATCGCAACGCAACCGGAGGACTCGGCGCTTGCCGTCCTCGTTCCGGACGTGGCCTCCGGTGCACACGTGCAGCGCATTGCCGATGACATGGCGACGGAGCTGTCCAAGCCGTTCGTCTACGAATCGATGTCGCTCTTGCTCGGCCCTGCCATCGGCTGCACCATCGGTCCGTTGCGCGAAGTCGGCGCCGAAGCGCTCGTCCGGCGGTCCAAGACCGCCGCGTGGTCTGCGAGCATGACGGGAGCGAACGTCATACAGTGGCGCGCGGAACTCGACGCAGCGCAGCTCGAACGGGCGTCCCTGCTGGGCGAGTTCGCGAAGGCTATGGCGAGTGGCGAGCTCTTCTTCGAGTTTCAACCGAAGCTCGATGTCCTCACCCATCGACTCGTCGGTGCCGAGGCGCTGGTGCGCTGGACGCATCCCGACAGGGGCCGGCTGAGCCCGGAGGGGTTCGTCGAGGGTGTCGAAGCGAGTGTTCTCTGCCGACCGTTCACCATGTGGGCGATCCTCCAGGCGCTCAGCCAGTGGGCGCCGGTGGCCGCGCGCTTCCCGGGGTCGAAGGTAGCGGTCAACGTCCCCGTGCGGCTCATCACCGACCTCGACTTCCTCGAGCAGCTCGCCGACGAACTCGTCAGCGTCGGTGCGGACCCTTCGTGGCTGCAGATCGAGTTGTCCGAACGTGGGCTCATCGGCAACATCGCCGACGTTCAAGCCGGTCTCGAGCAGATCTCGATGCTTGGCGTGTCGGTCGCTCTCGACGACTTCGGTACCGGCCAGTCCTCACTCGCCTTCTTACGGAAGTTGCCCCTCGACGAGGTCAAGGTCGACCGCTCGTTCATCACGAACCTCCAAGTCGACGTCGCCAACCGTGCCATCGTCACCATGTGCGTGGCGATCGCGCGCACCGGCTCGATGCGGATCTGCGCCGAAGGTGTCGAGACAGAAGAGGAGATGGCAGCCGTGACGCAACTGGGCTGCGACTATGCCCAGGGCTTCTTGCTGGGGCGGCCGATGACCATTGCCGCCCTCCTTGCCCGCCCCGACTGAGCCACAGGGCACCGCCGCGATCTGATCGACGCCATGACAGGCCGGTGGAGCGCGTGTGGTGCCAGCACACCCGATGAGGGGGCCAGCACCCTTGTCCGACGTGGGCGCGCGGTGGTTTGATCCTGTGGTGCGGACCGCCCTCATCGTCGCCGCTGCCCAGCTCAGACACGGCTGGCGCAGCCTTGTGGGCATCGCAGTGCTCGTCGGTCTGGCAGGAGGTCTCGTACTCGCCGGTCTGGCCGGTGCAACCCGCACCGCATCAGCGGTCGACCGGATGATCGACGCCACCGGTACCGCCGACGTGCTGGTCAACCCCAACAACGGCGATGACTCGGCCCTCGACTTCGACGAGGTCGCCGCGCTGCCGATGGTCGCCGAATTCTCGCGAGTGCACGGCGTGATCGTGGTGGTCAACCAGGGCTCGCTCAGCTCTCTCGACGACCTCTTCATGGGGCCACTCGCCATCGCGACCGACGGTCGGGCAGGGTTCACGTTCGATCGACCGGTGGTGCTCGAAGGCAGGCTGGCTGATCCCGGCTCGCCTGATGAGGTCTTCCTCGATCGGACCTACGCGCGAACAGCTGGTCTGCACGTGGGCGACCCATTCGAGGCGACCATCGCGAGTGGCGCCGATTTCGACAAGGTGTTCGCCGCCGCGTCCGGTCCTGACGCGGGACTCGCCGCTGTAAACGCTGCCGGGTTCGGTGCGCACGTCGAGTTGACCGTGGTCGGCATCGGCAACACCCTGGATGGTGTCGTTGTCGACCAGGGGTACGAACCCGTC
Organism: Ilumatobacteraceae bacterium; assembly: GCA_043740085.1. Classification (GTDB taxonomy): domain Bacteria; phylum Actinomycetota; class Acidimicrobiia; order Acidimicrobiales; family Ilumatobacteraceae; genus UBA668. The sequence goes on along the minus strand of JAYUCY010000094.1, from coordinate 59,937 downwards.
GGAGTGTGGCTCACGCCCGCGCTCTATGCCCAGCTCGGCGAGCCGTCAGCCGGCTACGGAGGTGCCATCGTCCGGTTGACGAGCCCCGGTGAGCTGTCGGCGTTCCGAGCCGCCGTCGATGCGCTCGCTCCGGCCGAGAAGATCGTCTACCAGACGCTCGGGGTCACAAGGGCCAAGGCGGTGCGTGGTACACAACCGGCAGCGGTGGCGTTGGCGATCTTCGCCGGCATCACCGCGCTCCTCGGTCTGCTGCTCGTCGGTCAGACCGTCTCGCGCCGCTGCCAACTCGATGCCCGTGACAATCTCACCTTGGCGGCACTCGGCACGACGCAGCGAGACCGGTGGATCACGATGATGGTTCGCCTGATGCTCGCCGCCGCTGTCGGTGTCGCGACTGCGGTGACCATCGCTGCGGCGCTGTCGTGGTTCACACCGGTCGGCCCGGCACGTAATGCAGAACCGCATCCGGGCTGGTCGATCAACCTGCCCGCCATGCTTGGCGGAGCGATCATCCTCTTTCTCGTTGTCGTGCTGGTCAGCGTGATCCCGGCGTGGCGCAACGCTCGCTTCGTGGACCAGGGCTCGACGGTGCGGGGATCGTCGGTGGCAGCCTGGATGGCAGCTCGTGGATCGTCTCCGAACGTGACCACCGGGGTCCGGTTCGGCCTCGAGCCGGGGCGCGGCGCGTCGGCAGTGCCCACACGGGCCACGATCATCGGAGCGGTAACCGCCGTGGCCGTCGCCGCCGCAACCATCGTGTTCGCGTCGAGCCTTGGCCGGGTCGTCGACAACGGACGGTTCTATGGCTCCAACTTCGATGCGCGGATCGAGTTCGACGGAAACGTATTGACCGACGACAGCCGCGTCGGCGACGTGCTGGCCACCGTCGGCGCCGACCCCGACGTCGAGCGGCTCGGCGAGCTGCGGATCAGCGAGATCACCGTCGACGGCTCGCCCGTCACAGCCGTCAGGTTCAGTGCGGGTAACGATGCCGTGCCGCCGACGATCGGGGCCGGACGTGCTCCGTCGAGCGCCGGCGAGATTGCGCTCGGCTCGACGACGATGCACCAGCTCGGGGTGTCGATCGGTGACGTGGTGTCGGTCGAAACGTCGGGGTTCAAGGGCACGGCTGAGGTGGTCGGCCGTGTGGTGCTGCCGGGCCTCGGCCTGTACAACGGTTCGGACCGCACGTCGATCGGCGTCGGCGCGTTGGTCCCACCCGCAGCGCTCGGGCCGCGAGACGACTCCAGCAAGGCGTTCGTGGTCGTCGACCTCGCGAAGGGTGCGGACCGACCGGCGTTCGAGGCCCGCATGACCGAAGCGCTCGGCAGCTACGGATCGTTGCGCTTCCAGGGCGTTGCGCGGCCGTCCGACATCGAGAGCCTCGATCGGCTGCAATCGTTGCCCATCGTGTTGTCCACCGTGCTCGTCGTGCTCGTCGCGGTCACCGTCGTGAACGCCATGGTGGTCGCCGTGCGCCGTCGGCGCCGCGACCTGGCGATCCTCCAGGCCATCGGTACGACCACGGGCGGGGTCACGGCGGTCGGAGTCTGGCAGGGTGTCACGATCGGCGTGGCCGGCATGCTGATCGGTGTCCCGCTCGGCATCATCGCCGGGAGATGGTTCTGGATACTGCTGGCCAACCGCTTCGGGACGCTGGCCGAACCCGTCGTTCCGCTCACGCCGATGGTGCTGCTCGTCGTCGGGGTGCTGGCGTTGGCGGCGGTGGTCGGCGCCGTTCCCGTTCGCCGTGGTCTGCGTGATCATCCTGCCGCAGTGTTGAGCAGCGAGTGACATGACCGCGTCGCAGCGACCGGGTTACCAGCGCAGGCCATCGGTGCCGACATGATCGCCGTCGAGTACGGCATCACCCGCGATGACCTCGCCACGCTCAAGCTCGCCTTCAAGGAGGACGACCTCATCACCGCCGGCAACTCGTCGCAGATCTCTGACGGTGCGTCCGCGGTGTTGATCATGAGCTCCGCATGTCTGTCGGAGTCGACACGCGGATCCGCGACACGTACATGACTTCTGGACTGCCGCCGTGCAGCCTGGCGAGTGACCCCTCCGAGAATTGACATCGTTTGCGAAGCGCTGGGACACCATCGCGATCGACTTCTCGACGAACTGGGATGCTGTTATCCCCCTGGATTTGATGGAGGTTCTCTACCTTCGAAGTAAGGAGTGAGTCACCCCGGGTTTGATGCAGTGCGGGTGAAGGTTTCGGTCGACAGGATCGTGGATTCGACGATGACGAGTTGATCCCCCGCGCAGGTGTAGGTACCCGATTCGATCAACACCCCGCTCGGCAACGCACTATCGAACACTGAGTCGCCGACGATGGTGATCGCCAGATGCGTACCGGCCTGGGTGGCGGCGTTGATCGTATACGAGTCGTCATCGGCAAAGGTGATGTCGTGAGTCTCGACTCCCGTTACCGAGACGGTCGCGGTACCGATGCCTTGGGGGAGCGGGCTCGTGAGCAACCAGTTGTCGAACGTGGTGACGACATGCCCGTCGGCGGTGATGTCGAGGCGCGCGGTACCGGTGACGTCACCGTTCTCCAGCGGAAAGCCGCCGAGCGCATCCGACGCTCCGATGATCGCGTTGATCAGGCTCTTGTTGTCGGCCACCCACGAACCGACGGTGCAACTCGCTGCGGCCGAAACCGCGGTGGTCGCCGGGGCCGCTGCGGTGCTGGTTGTCTCGGCCGCTTCGGTCGGCGCCGCTTCGGACACCACGGGCGCGACCGCGGCCGGAGCCATCCGATCGTCGCCGGAGGACACCGCGATCACCGTGCCGACCGCGACCACTACCACAACGGCTGCTGCGCCGATGATCAGACCGAGGCGACCGCGAGGACCGCCGGTCGCCGGCGCACCAGACCCCATCGAGACACCCGCCGGGCCGACCACACCACCCGAACCCAACGACACCCCGGCAGGACCGACCACACCACCCGAACCCAACGACACCCCGGCAGGCCCCACTGCACTACCAGATCCCAACGACACCCCGGCAGGACCGACCACACCACCAGATCCCAACGACACACCCGCCGGACCGAGCAGTGGGGCAGCTGCGGTCGTCGCTTCGCCGGTCATGGCAGCGCTGCCGAGCCCGCCAACAGCTGCGCCGGTGACCCCGGCGGCTGCGATTCGCCGCTTCGCGTCGTCGTCGATCTCGTCCTCGCCGGCGGTCGCACTGACGCCGTCCTGCGAGGCTGTCGTGTCGTCGGCCATCACGCACCTCCCGGTAACGGCCACCGTACCCGAACATGGAGACCCCGTATACCGGATCGATGTGAACCTGCAACCTCCGGATCGTCGAGAACCTCCGGATCGAAGAATTGCCCGGTGACAGGTACCCCGGTGCGGGCGTAGGTTTCATCCTGAACGGCCGATTGCGCCGAATGAACGGGGGCTCGTCATGTCCAGCCGCGACGTATCAATGTCGGATCAGGAAGTCCACGCTGAGGAGGACACAGCTCGGCAGAGGCACGAGTCAGAAACGACCGGCGATCCCGCCAGCGAAGCGGATCTCCGAATCGGTCTTGGTCTCCCGTCGACAACGCACGAAGCCGAACAACTCAACGTCGCCCCGAGCCGATTGGATGAATCGGACGTTGAATCGCCGCCCGTCCCGGCTGGGCACGACCCCGCCGAGTCCGACCCTCCGCCGTACGGAGACCCGACGCCGACCGAACCGGGGGATCGCGGCCCCGAAGATTTGGACCCAGCTGGTTTGGGCCAGGCCGAGGCTGTGCGAGTTCCGCCGCATGACGATCTGTTGATGGGCGCGGCGCCGGCCACGGAGCCGACCCTCAATGCCGCCATCACGACCAACGACCCGCGCGGTGACCTGCGCCCGGCCACCCTCGAGCACACCACAATCGTCGATGTCACCAGCGGCGCGCCTGCCGGGTTTTCAGCCGAGCAGACACTGCCGACCAATCTCGATGGCACACAGGTCCGTTCAGGCCCGAACCATTACGGCATCGGCGACAACACCCCCCTTGGTGAACACGCCGGTGGAGCGAACTCGGTCGCCGACGTCCAACGCGACCCCACCGAAGCCAACCGTGCTGCCGGCCCAAAGGCAGGGCACGACGCCCTCACGGACACACTCGGGCGGGCCCCGGGACCCAGCACCGGAACAATCGGTGGAAATCGAGGCGCCCCGGTCGCGCTCTACTTCGCCAGTGACTCGCCACCACCACCGGGAGAAGAACTCTCCGGTTCGGCCGACCCCGACCACAACATGTCCCTGTTCAGCAACGACAACCTGAGGGCGCTGGCCGGGGTGAAGCCCGCGGAAACGACGACGAAGAAGGAGACCCCGGAGGAGAAGTTCAAGCGCGAATCGGCCTCCCCTGCACAGAAGGACGCGGCCGAACTGGCGGCGTGGGAGAAGAAGAATGCCGGCAAGATGGAAGACCCCGACGCCGGTGGCGGCACCGTCGTGCTCACCCCGGTGGTGGTGGCTCGGGTTGTCGGTGTTCACGGCGGCGCGACCGATGTCGTCCAAGACTTCGACGGGCCCCAGATCGAGGGTGACGCACCACCCAAGCAGGCGATCGACTTCGTCCGCGATCCCATCGAACGGGAGAGCACAACCCACATCGACACACCGCTGACAGCGCCTCCTGGCGTAGAGATCAGCCACACGTTCAACAACGACGGCGGGTTCGACCTCGGTCGCGCCCCGTCGCCGGGCCCGCAGACAGGCGGCGGTGACGGTGTCGGCTCGGGCAACTACGCCCACTCCTCCGACGCCGCGACCGCAGCCGACTCGTCGAGCAGCGACGCGAACAGCGTCACCGTCGTCGACAGCGCCTCCAGCGGTGCCGGTATCCACACCGTCGCCGACGACGTGACCGGCATGACAGCGCCATCCGGGCCAAATGACGCGGTCGCTGATACCGGAACCGAGCAGGGCAGCACTACCCCGGTCACCGACGTCCCGCCAGTCGACGATTCGTCGATGGCGCTCGATCACCTGACCGTGTCGATGTCAGCCACCGATGCTTCGCCGTTCGACTCACCGTCGGAATCCTTCTCCGGTCTCGACGTCTCCGACGATGTCGCACTACCCCCTGAGATCGACCTCGACGACGGCTTCTGAGCATGGACCCATCGCCGCGGCACGATGCCCTCGATGACAGTGGCGACGTCGACTGTCTCCTGCATCCCCAGTTCGACGTCCGAGCCTGCACGATTGCTTGCGTCAAGAGCAAGTAGCTGTCAACCTCGCCGAGCAGCGCGGGCAGAACATCGATCGTTCCAAGACAGTTCACGCGTGCACGGGGTTGACGATCGCCGGCGAACGATCGGCGAATCTGAATGAGGTGAACTGACAAAGAGTCGCCGCCCAGCGCCCAGCGCCCGCACCCCTTGGAACCATTCGTCTATGGGCGGACGAGGAGGAGGGTGTCGTATTCGAGTTCGGGGACGCGGCGGCCGCTACCGGCCATGACGATCGACGGGAAGCTCCCGTCGAGGTGGGCGCGGGCCTGGTCGGCGAGGCCGAGCCCCCAGCGGATCGTGCCCAGGACGCGCCACCATCGGAACCGCTCCTCGTCCCACGAGCCGCCCGCCGCGACATACGCGTCGCGGAACGGATCGAGGCCACCGAGCCCACCGACCAGCCGATCGTCCTCGCGGAACCGCCACATCCGCATGCACGGCCAGGCGACATCCTCCATCGGGTCGCCAACGCGTGCGGTCTCCCAGTCGAGGATGGCCCGCAGGCCATCCTCGCCGACGATGATGTTGCCGGTCCGGATGTCGCTGTGGAGGACGGTCAGCGCCGCGGGCTCCGCCGGTGCGTTGCGCTCCAGCCATCTCGTGCCGTACGCGAACGTCGGCGAAGGATCGAGCAGGGCGTCGAGCAGTACGTCGACTCCCGCCAGCGCGGCTGCGATGGGCGCGTCCGACGGCGGGCGCACGAGGGCCGCCGGCGCGGCGCCCGGGTCGAGGCGGTGGAGGTGGGCGATGGCATCGCCGAGCTGCGTGGCCACCAGGTCTCCGATGCCCGCCGACTGTGCGAGCCGCAGCACACGACGCGGCACCGTCTCGCCGTCGACGGCCGTGCTGATGAAGAACGGTCCGCCGAGCACGGCCGCGTCGGTGCACACGTGGTGGACATGCGGTACCGGCACCCCGGCCTCCTCGGCGAGGGCGAGCACACCGGCCTCGTCGCTCACGTCGAGGATCTGGACAGCGGCCGTCGGGATCATCGTGAGCGCAAGCCTGGTCGAGCCCGACGAGCCGACCGCCTCGAAGAGGGCGTTGACGCGCCTCGCTCCAGCGGACGACATCGCCAGCCCGCGCACGTCCACCGTGTCGCTGCGCTGCTCGCTCAGCCACGCTGCCAACCGCGCGGAGAGGTCGCCGCCGATCACTCGCCTTCCCAGGAGTCGTGACCAGGCTTGACGATCGACAGGTCGGCTCGGACGAACTCCATCAACGCCGGCCAGATCTCGGCCGCCCGTGCAGGATCGTCGGCGAGGCCACCACGCAGGTCGCGGGCGAGCCGCGCGCGTAGCCCGAGGAGGTTATCGCTCTCCGCGCCGATCAATCGGCGCAGCACGATGGTCTCGTGGTCGGCCGCCGCCGGGCCGAGGCGCAACTCCCGCTCGACGATCCCGACGAGGCTCGCCGCCACGCGTGCATGGTGTTGCGCCGGACCGGTGAGCGCGGGGACGAGGTCGCGCTCAAGTACCTCGGCGACGATCGCGAGGAGCTCGTGGGCCGTTGGTCGTGGTTGCATCGTGCCTGATTATGACAGGGACTTCTCGGGTGGCGGTCAGTCGTCCGACGTGACGCCCTTGGGCTGGCGCTGGTTCATGAAGCCGAACATGTAGCCGGCGACACGACGCATCTGGATCTCCTCGGCGCCCTCGGTGATCCGGTAGCGGCGGTGGTGGCGGTAGATGTGCTCGAACGGCTTGTGCCGGCTGTAGCCCATGCCACCGTGCACCTGCATCGCCCGGTCGGCCGCCTCGCAGCACAACCGGTTCGACCAGTAGTTGCACATCGACACCTTGTCCGACACCGAGAACGCGCCATAGGTGTCCATCATCCACGCCGTCTTGTGGATCAGGGCGCGGAGCATCTCGCACTGTGTCTGCAGCTCGACGAGCGGGAATTGGATCGCCTGGTTCGTCGCCAGCGCCTTGCCGAACGGCTGGCGAACCTTGGCGTATTCGACCGACTCGTTGATGCAGAACTGTGCGGCGCCGAGGCTCGACGCAGCCTGGCGGATGCGGTTCTCGTTGAAGAAGTGCTGCACGACCTGGAGGCCGCGACCCTCTCCGCCGAAGATCGCCTCGTCCGGCACGCGGATGTCGGTGAACGATACGTGGGCGTGATCGGTTGGCATGTTGAAGGTCCACAGGAACTCGAGGATCTCGAAACCGGGCGAGTCGGTCGGCGTCAGGAATGCCGTGATCCCCTCGCCGTCGCCGGCGTTGCCGCTCGTACGGGCGAAGATCAGGTCGTACTTCGCCTTGTGGATGCCGGTGTTCCAGGTCTTCTCGCCGTTGATGATCCACTCGTCGCCGTCGCGGACCGCCGTCGTCTCCATGTGTGTCGCGTCCGAGCCGTGGTTCGGCTCCGTGATACCGAACGCGAACCCGCGCCGGCCTTCGGCGAGGTCGTCGATCCACTCCTTCTTCTGCGACTCCGTGCCGTAGCGGATCATCAGCAGCAGAGCGACGTTGTTGCCAACGATCGAGTGCTCGTTCTGTAGATCGTTGTGCAACCCGAGACCCTTCGTCGCGAAGTGCTCGCGGATGATCGCCATCCCGAGGTTCGTGCCGTCCTTGCCGCCGTACTCCTTCGCCAACGGATAGCGGTAGTGGCCAGCCTTGTCGGCGCGCCGTCGCGCCTCACCGAGTAGCTCCTCCCACTCGTCGTTGGGGAGCCCCCCGCGATCCCAGTCGGTACGCGCGTCCTCGCGCCGGTGATCGAAGAACCGGATGTTGTCGTTCTCCTGCTCGAGCGGCTTGATCTCGCGCTCGATGAACTCGTCGAGCTCGTCGAGGTACGACGCGATCTCGGGTGGGATGTCGAAGTTCATGGCATGCCGTCCTTGTTCAGGTTCAGGTTCAGGTTGTGGTTGTGGTGCTGGTGCTGGTCCGAGTCAGCAGTGCGGTCACTTGATCGCGAGCGGGTTGATCGGCGACCCGACTGCATTGGTGAACTTGATCGGCGGTGCGGTGAAGAAGAACTCCCACACCCCGTCTGCCTCGCAATCAGCAGCGAGCTCGTCGAAGTCGAGGATCTCCCCGAGTGTCATTCCCATGTCGCGGATCAGCACCATGTGCACGGGGAGCAGCTCGGTGTCGATCTCCCCAGGCAGAACTTCGATCGCCCAGTTGTCCGACGCGACGGCGGCGACCTCGTGATCGTGCAGCCACCGGCAGCAGGCGAGCCCGAGGCCCGGCTCGCCGGCCATGAACTCCGCTGCGTTCTTGTCGGTGACGAACTTCGTCCGCCAGCCGGTCCTGAACAGCAGGATGTCGCCACTGCGCACCTCCACGCCCTGGCGCTGGGCCGCTTCATCGAGATCGGCCGGGCTGATCACGGCGCCCTGCTCGAGCCAGTCGACGCCTCGCAACCGGGCAATGTCGAGCAGGACACCGCGGCCCGCGATCCCCTTCGCCATCTTGTCGATCGAACAGTGCTTCGCCCCGTGCGCCGAAACGTCGCTCGCCGGAAACCCGTTGTAGAGGAGGTCGTCGTAATAGACGTGGGCGAGCCCGTCCCACTGCGACGCCGCCTGGAGCGGCATGAACACGTAGTCGTCGGCGTAGTGGAACGCCCCCGGGAACTGTTGGTCAGCACCGGTCTCCGACATCAGCCGCACGGGGTTGATCCGCCCGCCGCCGGGTTGTGGTCCGTTGCTGTCGAACGGGATGCCGAGATCGAAGATGGCGCCACGCTTGACCAGCTGCGCGGCGGTGACGAGGCACTCCGGCGTGATCAGGTTGACGGTGCCCCGTTCGTCGTCGTGGCCCCAACGCCCCCAGTTGCTCAGCTGTGAGCCAAGCTCACGAAAGTCCTTCACCGAGTGGTTCTCCACCTCGGACCCCAATCCGCCGGATACAGAATGCCGACTTTCCTGTTGTACTTTAACTTGACACGCGTGTCAAGTAATGGTCGCTTGACAGTACGTCGGCGATGAAGTTGGATGGGCCCGTCGGGCGCCGAAGGGGATCGGTCCGCACAGATTTCGGTGCTGCCGACGCCACCCCCCGCCCAAGCACAAGAGGAGTTCTGATGCCCGAGTTGAAAGAAGTCACCAGCGGCCTGTCGTTCCCGGAAGGCCCAATCGCGATGCCCGATGGTTCGGTCATCCTCGTCGAGATGTTCGGCCCACGACTCACAAGGGTCAAGCCCGATGGGTCCAAGGAGACGATCGCCGAGATCCCCGGCGGCCCGAATGGCGCTGCGATGGGGCCTGACAACAAGATCTACGTCTGCAACAACGGTGGTCGTTTCACCGAGACGCAGCTCGACGGGATGACCTTCCCTGGCCCGACCACGAAGGAGAAATACATCGGCGGCCGGATCCAAACCGTCGACCTTGGCACGGGCAAGGTCGAGGACCTCTACACCGAGTCCGACGGCAAGCCGTTGTGGGCGCCGAACGACCTCGTCTTCGACGCTCACGGTGGCTTCTACTTCACTGACCACGGGCTCACCGACGAGGAGAAGCACGTCGCCCATTTGTCGGGGATCCACTACGCGAAGGCGGACGGCTCGGAGATCCACGAAGTGGTGTTCCCCGTTCACGACGCGAACGGGATCGGCCTCTCGCCCGACGGGAAGAAGCTGTACTGGGCTGAGACGTGGCACGGACGCGTCATGCAGCGCGACATCACCTCGCCGGGGAAGGTCGCCGAGACGACGATCGTCGACTCCTCCGTCTGTCTCCACGGCTTCCCCGGGTTGCAGCTGCTCGACTCCCTGGCAGTCGACAGCGACGGCAACGTCTGTGTCGCGACCCTCGTCGCCGGCGGCATCTCGGTCATCTCGCCACAGGGCGAGCTGATCGACTTCATCGCGACCGGCGACATCCTGACCACCAACATCTGCTTCGGTGGACCCGACCTGCGGACCGCGTACATCACGATCTCGGCCACGGGGAAGCTGCTCTCGATGCAGTGGCCGCGCCCGGGCGCCAAGCTGCAGCATCTCAACACCTGAGAGTCGCTGCTGGCCTCCTGCCACGCCAGAACATGACGTGCTCGTCAACAAATCTCTTGCCTTCGACGAGTCGCTTGTGTATGGTCCGAATAGGCGACCGGTTCGAAGGATTTCGGCCGTTCGCCAGGGGGTCTGCAGGGACGTTTGAGCACGGCTTGGTAGCGGGTGGACTCTGTCCGCGTCGGAGCTTTTCGGACTGAACGAGGGTCTCCCAATCCACCACCGAGAGGGAGAAACAGGAAATGACCAATTCCGACAAGTTCGGTATCGTGCACGAAGGGCGCGTCACGCGCCGCACACTGTTGCTCGGCGCGACAGGAGCAATGGGTGCCGCTGCACTCCTCGCCGCGTGCGGCAGCGACAAAGGCAGCAGCAAGACGCCCGCCACCAATGCCGCAGCCGACACGACCGTAGGTGCCTCCGCCACGAGTGACCTCGTCGCGCTGCTCGGCGTCGATCCGGCGAGCTCCGGCAAGGGGCTCTCGATCGACCTGGGTGCCGTGCTCGCCCTCACCGGCACGGGCTCCTTCTACGGCAAGACGATGAGCCGCGGGCTCGACCTCGCCGCGAAGCACATCGAGGCTTTGGGCGGCCCAAAGTTCAACTACCTCTACTTCGACCACAAGTCGGGCGATGCACCCGCGGGGGTGGCCGCGATCACCGAAATGGGCGCGAAGGGAGTGGTGGCGAAGTTCGCCTCGTACGTCGACGACCTCGGTGCGATGCTGGCGGGCACGGCGCAGTACAAGGTGTTCACGCTCGACGGAGGCGGGGGCACGAGCATCTTCGGTCAGGGCCAGCCGTACTTCTGGGGAACCCGCGCGATCACTCCGAACGACCCGATGCCGGGCCTGTTCCGGTATCTGAAGGAAACCGCGCCAGATGCGAAGACGGTCGGATTCGTCGGGTGGGACATCGGCGAACCTGCCAACGGCATCATCAAGGAAGACATCCTCAAGAAGTTGGCCGCCGGCGGCTACGAGCACAACGGCCTGTACGAGCTCGTTCCCATCGGCGGCCAGGACTTCTCTCAGGTCATGCCGAAGATCAAGGCCAACGAGCCGGACATCCTGCTCGTCAGCATCTACGGCCAGGACCCGGGGTCCTTCGCGGACCAGGCGTCGACAGCCGGCATCAAGGCGATCCAGATCGGTTCCGAGTTCACCCCCGACGGGCTCAAGGCGTCGAAGGGCGCATACGACCGTGACGGCTACACGTTCGCGTACGACTACTTCGACTCCGCGAAGCCGGTCAGCCCGCTTGCGAAGCACTTCGTCGCCGAGTTCGAGAAGGAGTTCGGCGAGTTGCCCGACTTCTACGCAGCGAACTTCTACGAGAACGCGTTCGTGATGTGGGAGCTCATGCGGCGAGTGCTGAAAGACGGTGGCGAGATCACCGGCGACACCCTTGATGCAGCCCTGCGATCGAACCTTACGGTCGTCTCGGTGTATGGCGGCGACGACAGTACCCTCGGGACCTCCACCCTCGACGAGACGACCCACTCCGTGCTCAAGCGGAACATGGGGGTGTTCGAGTACAAGGACGGCGTGGTGACACCGAAGGCATTCTTCGGCATCAACGGCGAGGACTACAGCAAGGTCTGATCCGTTTCGCGGAGGGGTCCAACCGGACCCCTCCGCGTGCTCACTTGTCCCGCTCGATCCCACATCCGAGAAAAGGAAATACATGCTCATCGCCGTCGACTTCCAGACGTTGCGTCAGTTGACTGTCGACGGTTTCTTCCGCGGCTGCAGTTTCGGGCTGCTCGGTGTCGGCTTCGCGCTGATCCTCGGCGTCACCGGCCGCTTCCACTTCGCATACGGGTTCACCTACACGCTGGCTGCGTACCTCGCGTTCACGTTCACGTTTCGCGTCGATCTGCCGTTCTGGCCGTCGGCGATCCTCGGCGTACTGGTCGCAGCCGTGATCGGCACCCTCATCGAGCGAGTCGTCTACCGCCCGCTGGCGGCCAACGCGGGTCCGACTGCGCTGCTTGCGGTGTTCGTCGCCGCGCTCGGCCTCGCCATCGCCGGCGTCAACATCATTGCGCTCTTCTGGGGGTCGCAGACCCAGTCGTTCTACGGCCCTGTGAAGAAGCCATACCACCTATGGGACACCATCTTCGTCAACTTCGACGTGTGGCAGGCGATCAGCGCGATCGTGATCACCTCCCTGCTCGCCCTGATGCTGCGCTACTCGGCGCTCGGCCGGCGGATCAAGGCGACCCGAGTGAACCCCGACCTCGCCCGCACCATCGGGATCAACGCGGACACGACGTACCTCGTCTGCTTCTTTCTCGGCACCATCTGCGCCGGCGTCGCCGCGTTCTGGTACGCCCTCAAATTCACCGTTGACCCCGCGATGGGGGCATCGCCCGTGATCTATGCCTTCGTCGTCGCATTCCTGGCCGGCACGGCCAGCTCGCCGGTCCGGGTGTTCGTCACCGGCATTGTCGTCGCCCTCATCGAGCAGTACTCGTCGATCTGGCTGTCGGTGCGCTGGACGCAGACAGCGGTGTTCGTGGTGCTGGTCGGGTACCTGACCGTGCTCGCGGTGAAATCGAGCTCCTTCAGAGCGCGCGTGCGCCGTCCGCGTCTGACGGCGGTCTGACCCGATGGACCTGTGGCTCAACTACCTCGACCAGATCCTGCTCTACGCCACCTTGGCGCTCTCACTGAACCTGCTGCTCGGCTACGCGGGACAGGTTTCCGTTGCACACGCGTCCTTCGGCGCGATCGGCGGATACGCGATGGGCTACATCACTCTCAATCACCATTGGAACTTCCTCCTCGGCTCTGCGATCGGCATGGTCATCGCGTTCGTGGTGGGCAGCGTCGTGGCCCTGCCCGCGCTGAAGCTCAGCGTCGAGTACCTGATCCTGCTGACGCTCGCGGTGTCGTCGGTGATCCTCGGCCTGCTCATCGCGACGCCGTCGATGGGCGGTTCCTACGGGCTGATCAATCTGCCTGCGGCCGACATCTTCGGCTGGCACCTGCTCCGGCCACGCGATTGGGTGATCCCGTCGCTCGTAGTGATGCTCGTGGTCTATTTCATCTGCAGGCGGATTGGTGAGTCGCCGACGGGTCGGGTGCTGAAGGGAATCCGCGAGGACCCGATCTCCACCCAGGCACTCGGCAAGAACGTGCTCGGCTACAAGGTCGCCGTCTTCGGGACGACGTCGGCGCTCGCCGCCCTCGCCGGGGGTTTCATCTCTGCATGGCTTCGGCTGGCGACGCCGGGCGTCTTCGGCTTTGCCTTCTCGTTGACCGTGTTCGCGATCGTGATCTTCGGTGGGATGGGCAACCTACCCGGCAGCATCCTCGGCGCGACCATCGTCGTCCTCCTCGACCCGCTGCTGAAGCGCGCGGTCGACATGGATGCAGCGCGAGCGAGCGTCGTCCAGCTCATCATCTACGGCGTCGCGCTGGTCGTGCTGATGAGGGTCCGCCCGCAGGGAGCACTCCCGGAGGGCTTCTCGCCTTGGCGATGGCTCCGCGGGCAGCGCGGCACGGGCAAGCGCGTCGAGATGGTGGAAGGCTGGACGCCGCAGCCGCGCATCGAGGTCCATCAACCGGGCGCCGGCCTCAGCGACGAAGCCGAGGACAGGCGCGAGAGAGACACCGAACGGCGGTGGCACGAGGCGCCGGTGGTGCTGCAGACCGTGGGCGTGAGCAAACGGTTCGGTGGGATCATCGCCGCAGAGGATCTGCAGATCGAGCTCCGGCGCGGCACGATCACCGCTCTCGTCGGGCCGAATGGCGCGGGGAAGACCACCGTGTTCAACCTCCTCACAGGTTTCATCACGCCCGATGCGGGGTCTGTGAAGTTGAACGGTCAAGAGCTCGTGGGCCTTACTCCTGCCAAGGTTGCGCGTCTCGGTCTCGTGCGTTCTTTCCAGGATGTACGGCTCTTCAGCCGGCTGTCGTGCCTGCAGAACGTCATGATGGCCGTGCAGAACCAGGCGGGCGAGAACTTTGCGACACTCGCGTTCAACCATCGCCAGGTGAAGCGGATCGAGGAGCGAACGCGCGAGAAGGCGATGGAGTGGCTGGCCTTCGTCGGCATGGGTGAGTTCGCCGATGTGCCCGCCGGCGCGCTGTCCTACGGGCAGACGAAGCTGGTCTCGCTTGCCCGCGTCCTCGCCACCGAGGCCGAGGTGATCCTGCTCGACGAACCGGCTTCCGGCATCGACACGAAGTGGGTCGACACAATGCTCGACCTCATCGCGGCGGTGCGCGAGCAGGGCCGCACGGTGTGCATCGTCGAGCACAACCTGCACGTCGTGCGTCGCCTCGCCGACCACACGTACTTCATGGAGCTGGGGCGGATCACGGCCCAGGGGACGGTTGCCGAGCTCACGAACACCCCCCGATTGGCGGAGGCGTACTTTGGAACAGCATGAGCCCAAGAGCGACGCGCTCGTCGCAGAAGCGACCCCCGACCGTCGGCTGCTCACCCTGGAGCGCCTGCAAGCCGGATACGGCCGCAAGCAGGTCGTGTTCGAGGTGGATCTCCACGTGGACGAAGGTGAGATCGTCGGCGTGCTCGGTCACAACGGCAGTGGGAAGAGCACGACGATCCGCACCATCCTGGGGATCAACCGTGCCCTTGGTGGGCAGGTTCGGTTCAACGGCGCCGACGTCACGCGATCCGGCTCACGCCACAACGTGAAGGCCGGTATGGCGATGATCCCGTCCGAGCGATTCGTGTTCGCCGACCTCTCCGTGCGCGACAACCTGCTCCTCGGAGCCGAGAACGACCCTGACCAGGATCGTCGGGCGAAACGGATGGAGCTTGTCCAGCGCCTCTTCCCGATTCTCGTCGAACGCGACGCGCAGCTTGCAGGAACGATGTCGGGTGGCCAGCAGCGGATGGTCAGCCTCGGCATGGCGCTGATGGCCAGCCCGAAGCTGTTGATGCTCGATGAGCCCTCCCTCGGCCTTGCCCCGTCGGTCGTCCAGCAGATCTTCGACACGGTGCGCCGGTTGGCCGATGAGGAAGGACTGGCGGTGCTCCTCCTCGAGCAGAACGTCGGCCAGGCGCTGCGGATCGTCGATCGCGTCTACGTCATGCGTTCCGGACGCGTGATCGTCGAAGAGACGGTCGGGCAGATGCGCGCCCGCGACAGCTACTGGGACCTGTTCTGATGCCGAAGTTCACCACCACCGAGATTGTTCAGTTCCTCGACGAGCCCGGGCATCTGTTGCGGATCGGCACAATCGACAGCGACGGGTATGCGTCGGTGTTGCCGATCTGGTTCATCCGGAACGGCGACGACATCTTGTTCACCCCGCGTGGGCCGTCGGTACTACCTCAACGGCACACACATGGCCGACCTCGCCGACTCCAGGACAGCCAGCCCGGCCTCCGTCCCGGAACCCTGAACGAACTCAGTATCCCTCAGTCAACCCATCAATGAGCCAAGGAGAACATCATGACCGCTACGGACAAGGAACAGATCAGCGTCAAGGAGCTGTTGAAGGACTCGCCCAAGAACTGGGGTAAGTGGGGGCCCGACGACGAGGTCGGCTGCCTCAACTACCTCACGGCCGACGTCATCCTTGCGGCCGCTGGCTCGATCAAGCAGGGCAAGGTCTTCACCCTCCAGGTCAAGATGGCCAATCCAGAGGGTGACCCGGTCTGGCCAGGCCGTACCGGCGCGGTGCGCACCATGGTGATGGACGAGGGGATGTACGCCGCCGGCAAAGGTCCCGCGTTCTCCGGTGGGGCGCACTATGCGGACGACTTCATGACCTGCTTCCTGCAGGGGAGCACCCAGTACGACGCACTCGGCCACGTCTGGTACGACGACCAGATCTGGAACGGATACGACGCGAGCACCACCAACGGCGGCCTCGCGAAGGCGAGCGTCATGGCGATCGCAGTAAAGGGCGTGGTCGGGCGTGGAATCCTGCTCGACATGGCACGGTTCCGGGGCAAGGACGTCCTCGACGTCGGGGAGACGTTCACCCACGAGGACCTGATGGCCTGCGCAAAGGCTCAGGGGACCGAGATCCAACCGCGCGACATCCTCGTCATCCGCACGGGGTGGATCGGCAAGTTCTACAAAGTCAGCCGTGAGGAGTTCTACGGCAACTTCGTCGAGCCGGGCCTCACCCACAGCAATGAGCTCGTCCAGTGGTTCCACGACATGGAGATCCCGAACCTCGTCACGGACACCATCGCCAACGAGGTCACGACCGATCCGGTGTCGGGCGTCACTCTGCCATTGCACAATGCGCTGATGCGCAACCTCGGTGTCACGCTCACCGAAATCGCGTGGCTCGACGACCTGGCCGACGACTGTGCCGCCGACGGTCAGTGGACGTTCCTGTACGTGGCGGCGCCGTTGAAGGTCGTCAACGCGACCGGCGCGCCGGTCAACCCTGTCGTGATCAAGTAAGTCCACACACAACACCGAGGAGGGGATCTCATGTACGAGCAGCGACCGTGGTTACGCCAATATCCGCCAGGGACGCCGACCGACATCGAGATCCCCTTCGCCAACGCGCTCGACATGTTCCGTCACTCGTGCGCGTCGTCACCGGAGAGTCCGCTGGTCCACTTCTTCGGGCGCACCATGACGGTCGCCGAGGTCGACCGGGCCTCCGACGCGCTGGCAGCGGCGATCATCCACCACGGTTTCGCTCGCGGTGACCGCGTCGCGATCTACATGCAGAACGTGCCGCAATTCGTCCTCGGCGTCCTCGCCACGTGGAAAGCCGGTGGCGTCGTGGTGCCGGTCAACCCGATGAACAAGGGCCGCGAGCTCACCTATGCGCTCGAGGACTCCGGTGCTTGCGTACTCGTGACGCTCGAGTCGTTGTACGTCGACGTCGCCCGCGACGTCGTGGCCGCGTGTCCAGGGGTCCGCACGGTGATCACCACGAGCGAGCTCGACTACCTTGGCGACGAGCGGCCTGCGATGTTGGCGGGGTCGGTGAAGGCTGCACAGGACGCGACGCTCGATCTGGTCGACCTGATCGCCCTGCACGACGGACAGCGCCCGCCGGCGGTGTCGCTGAGCGCCGACGACGTCGCCTTCCTCACATACACCTCGGGAACGACCGGGCCGCCGAAGGGCGCGATGAACACGCACCGCAACGTCGTGTTCAACTCGGAGGCGTACCGGACGTGGATGTCGCTCACGCCCGACGACGTCGTACTCGCCATCGCTCCGCTGTTCCACATCACGGGCCTCATCGCCCACCTCACGGTCGGGCTCTTGGTGCCGATGCCGATCGTGCTCGGGTACCGCTTCGACCCTGTGACCGTGCTCGACCTGATCGAGCGTTACCGCCCCACGTTCACGGTCGGTGCGATCACTGTGTTCATCGCGCTGATGAACGACCCGTCATGCAAGGGACGCGACCTCTCGTCGCTGACGAAGATCTACAGCGGTGGTGCGCCGATCGCCCCGACCATGGTCGAGCGATTCGAGAGCGAGGTGGGCGCGTACATCCACAACATCTACGGCCTCACCGAGACGACCTCACCCTCACACGGGGTACCGATGGGTGCGCGTGCGCCGGTAGACCCGACATCGGGCGCACTCTCCGTCGGCGTGCCGATCTTCAACACGATCGTCCGCGTCGTGGACGAGCAGGGCGTCGACGTACCTGTTGGCGAGATCGGTGAGTTCGTGACGAGCGGTCCGCAGGTCGTCGCTGGCTACTGGAACAAGCCAGAGGAGACAGCTCATGCGTTGCCAGGCGGGAGCCTGTACACCGGTGACGTCGGTTTCATGGATCCCGAAGGCTGGTACTACGTCGTCGACCGCAAGAAGGACATGATCATCGCTGCCGGCTACAAGGTGTGGCCGCGCGAGGTCGAGGACGTGCTCTACCAGCATCCCGCGGTCCGCGAGGCCGCAGTCGTCGGTGTGCCCGACGAGTACCGGGGAGAGACAGTCAAGGCCTTCGTCAGCCTCCGGCCAGGTGAGCAGACCGACGAGGCGGAGCTGATCAAATTCTGCAAGGAGCGGATGTCGGCCTACAAGTACCCGCGCTCGATCGAGTTCGTCGACGAGTTGCCGAAGACGGTGACCGGCAAGATCCTCCGCCGCGAGCTGCGCGTCCAGCCGTCCCCGTAACCCCTCGACATCACGGCAGTTCTCGCGTCAGCCGCGGAGCTGCTCGCCCCACTCGGTTTCTTCTCGCAACACCGGCTTCAGCACCTTGCCGCCAGCGTTGCGCGGCAGCGGGTCCTTGCGGAACGCGATGAACTGCGGCACCTTGAAGTCGGCGATCCGCGCCTTCACGAAGGCGCGGATCTCGCGCGGATCAGGGTCGGTCCCAGGTCGGGGCACGACCACTGCGCCAACCTTTTCCCCCATCATCTCGTCGGGCACACCGAGCACCGCGACCTCGAACACCTGCGGGTGCTCGACGAGCGCGTTCTCCACCTCCACGCAGTAGACGTTCTCGCCACCGCGGTTGACCATGTCCTTCTTGCGGTCGACGATCTGAACGAACCCGTCGTCGTCCACACGGGCCAGGTCACCGGTGTGGAGCCACCCGTCGACGAACGTGTGCGTCGTCTGCTCCGGCTTGTTCCAGTAGCCGGTGACGACGTTCTGGCCGCGGATCAACAGTTCGCCGACCCCCGAGGTGGGGTCGACGTCATGGAGGTCGACCTCGACGGGCGGCGCCGTGAAGCCGACCGTCTCGGGACGCAACTCCGCGTACTCATCGGGGAGGAACGTCGACACCGACGACGTCTCCGTGAGACCGAAGCCGTTGCCGAGGCGGGCGTTCGGGAACGATGACCGCAGCCGCGCGACCACATCCGGAGCAGTGGGGGCACCGCCGTAGGTGACGAAGCGCACGTTGCTCAGGTCGAAGTCGGGGAAGTTCGGCTGGCTCATGGCGAGCCAGAAGATCGCCGGGACGGACGTGAGGATGTTGATCTGCTCGTCGACGGTTGCCCGGAGAAATGCCTGCACCTCGAACGCCGGCATGATGACTGTGGTACCGCCCAGTTGCGTGGTAACGATCAGCTGGCTGTTGCACCCCGTCACGTGGAATAGCGGCACCGACACGAGGTTGCGGAGATGGGTATCGGTCGGCAGGGACATGATTCGTCGGCAGGTCTCGCTGTTGGAGAGGAAGTTCTCGTGGGTGGTCATCGCACCCTTCGGGAAGCCGGTCGTGCCGCTCGTGTAGAAGATCGCGGCCAACGCGTTGCGCTCCACGTCGACGACGAGCGGGTCGCCGTCGGGCAACGGCTCGTCGGGAAGCAGAACGTGCGACGCGCCGGAGTCGGTGACGACGTAGTCGACCTCAGACTCGGAGAAGCGGGTGTTCACGGGCACGACCACAGCGCCGGCCATGAGCGTGCCCCAGAACCCGAGGCACCAGTCGAGGCTGTTGCCGTGACGGTTCGCCACGCGGTCCCCAGGGCGGACGCCAGCTGCGGCGAGCCCACCGGCGACACGTGCGGCACGATCCCACACCTGCTGGTACGTGACGCGCTCGCCACCGAGCACGACGATGCACTCTCGATCGGGAGTGCGGTCCACCGAGGTGCGGAACATTTCGAGCAGCGATCCCGGGAGGTTTCCGTAGCGGAGAACGCCGTCCTCGGTGCGGACGATCCCGGACATGTCGAACGGCATGATCTGCGGCGTCCTACCCTGCTTGACGATCGGCTCGCCGAGTGTGTCCTGATCTGTCACCGTGACCCCCTGATGGTGGCTGAGCGTCCCCGACGCCCGCCTGTCTCCACAGTATCGACGGCGAGCCCGACCCGCAAGAGGGTTGACGCGCACGTCAGTTTTGTGTAGACACTGACGCCATGGGCACCACGACCACGGACACCAAAGCCGCACCGCTATCGAGAGCCAAGCGTCCAACCGCCCCGCCGCTGGCGACGGCACCTGTCACGGCACGGGGGGCGCGTACGCGGACCGCACTTGTCAAGGCTGCTCGGGCGTTGTTCGAAAAGAGCGGCTACATCGATGTCAACGTCGACCACATCGCGCGGCGCGCCCGGGTGGCACATGGCACCTTTTACACCTACTTCAGCTCCAAGGAGGAGATTTTTTTGGAGGTGGTCGACGGCCTGGTCGGCGACTTACAGCGGGTCGCCGACGACGAGCCGGCGGTGTCGGGAGAGCTGTCGGAGCGGATCGAGCGCGCGAACCGCAGGTACATCCGGGCGTATCAGGCGAACGGGCGCATGATGGCGGTGCTCGAGCAGGTCGCGACGTTCAACCCGCGGTTTGCCGAAGCTCGCCGGGAAAGGCGGCGGTTCTGGGTCGACCGCGCCACCGAGTCGATCTGCCGCTGGCAGCAGAACGGCCTTGTCGATCAGCGGATCGATGCCCGCTACGCGGCAAATGCGCTCGGGTCGATGGTCGATCGGTCGGCGTACGTGTGGGTCGTGCTCGGCGAGCCGTATGACCTCGACGAGGCAACCGAACAACTGACACGTCTCTACTGCAATGCGCTCGGATTGCCGTACCACCGCGATCTCTAGGGCGGCCATCGCCGACTGAGTGCAACCCGAGGTACCGGGTTTGCCACCGAGCGCCAGGACTCGTGGTCCCTCTGGTCAACGGAAGGTCCAGACGAATGGTTCCAAGGGTGCGGGCGCTGGGCGCTGGGCGGCGACTCTTTGTCAGTTTACCTTATTCGGATTCGCCGATCGTTCACCGGCGATCGTCAACTCCGTGCACGCGTGAATCAACCCGACATCGATTGGATCGACCTGGGGTGTTGTCCGACAACCCCGTCGGGGAGCGGCTCTCGGTGTTCCGGTGGAGATGACTTTTCACCGGCCGCAAATCTGAAAGAGGTGAACTGAACACGACCTGGACGACGGCGGGTCCCGCTGCACCGCAGACGATCTGTGGCTGGACGACTCCACCACGATCATTGCTCGAGTGATCGGTCTCGCGTGTGCGGCCATCGACCAGGGTGGAATCGACCAACCACAGGTCGTCGTTGTAGGACGGGCAGCCGCGGGCGAGAGCGGCATTGATGTGTTGCATGGTCGCGGTGGCGTCGCGAAGCCGCTTGTTGTACGCGGGTCGCTGCGGCAGATACGGGAACAGACCGCTGAGATGGGTGCGGGCGTGGCAAATGAGGCGTGTGTAAGCCCACTGATCATGGAACGCGCGAATCCCTTGGAACTACTCATCTAGGGAAGACCGGCGTGGGGAACCGCGACCTCGGTCATCAGAATCGCCGCCCTGTGGTGAACGGAGGCCTCGTGCTCGGCGAACGTCGGGGCTGCGCAGGCGAACAGCGTGCGGCCATCCTCGCCGCCGAGCATGCAGGCGAAGATCCCCATCGGACCGTGGAGCTCGTCGAGGATCTCCCCGCCGTCTGCCACCCGTAACAGGCGGCCGTGGACGGCGTCGGCGACCCAGATCGCGCCCTCGGCGTCGAGGCAGATGCCGTCGGGCACGACGGAGACCTCTCCGAGTACTGTGGCCACGTCGGTCGCTGTCGGCCGTGGACCGAACTCCGCCCAGTCCCGACGCCCGCTGAGGGCGCCATCGGCAGCGACGGAGAAGGCGGTGAGTCGATCGTTGAACGACTCCGCGACGACGAGTGTCGACCCGTCCGGCGTGATGACCATGCCGTTCGGGAAGCCGAGGTCCTCGGCGGCGATGCTCGCCGAACCGTCCGGGTCGACTCGGATCAGGCACGTCGACCGAGCCTGCGCTCCACCCATGAGGTCGAAGCCAAAGTTCCCCACATAGGCGCGGCCCCCCGAATCGACCACCATGTCGTTGAGGTGCCAGGGTGCGAGATCGATCAGGTTCGCGTGTGTGGCCAGCGAGCCGTCGTGCTCGCGTCGCAGGATCCGCCGGTCGCGCATCGACACGATCAGCATCCGGCCGTCGGGCAGCCAGCCGAGACCCGCGGGTTGCTGCGGGACCTCCGCGACCGTCTCCGCCGTGCCGTCCGACGACACGGCCAGAACGCGATGCGTGTAGAAGTCGGAGATCCACAGCCGGCCTTCGCGCCAGCGCGGGCACTCGGTGAAGGACAAGCCCTCGATCAGCGTCGTGAAGTCGCCCATCTTCCACTTCCGTTTCCCGTCGGGTACCGTTGTTTGCCGGACCGTACCACACGCCCTCGATCAGCCGTCCGGACGCTCGCGGTGATCCGGTTCTGATGTCAGCGCGCGGCGTTGATCAAGCGCTCGAGCTCGCGGCGGATGTCGGGTCCTGCCGGTTGGTAGACGAGTTCCGTCACGCCTTGCTCCCCGAGCGCGTCGAGGCGCCGGCGGACATGTTCAGCGGTGCCGGTGATCGTCACCTGATCGACGAGTGCGGCGCCGCCGGCGTTCCACGCCGCGTGGTCGGCGGGGCTGAGCTCGATGCAGTGGCCGACGTGTACCGCGAGATGACGTTCGTCCTCCGGCGAACCGTCGACGACCGCCAACCATTCGTTGCCGCCGGGGATCTCGCGCACCGCCTCACGTCCGATCAGCTCATAGGTGCTGTGGTAGGCGAGCGCCCAGCCGGGGCCGGCAGCAGCCTTCGCCCGTTCCGAGTCGGCGCTCTCGCCGTCATCGAGCACGGTTCCCCAATACAGCAGCGAGACCCACGCGAACTCCTTCGCGGCCTCATCGACGCTCAACGCGACGTAGAGGCCGTCACCGAGGTCGTGGGCGATCTGGCGGCCCTTCGGGCCGAGCGCACCGATCAGCACGGGGACGACGACCGGCCGCGGTGGTGCACTTCCGCCGGGATGCAGCATCTGCATCTTCGCCCCCTCCCACTCCACCACCTCGCCGCGCAGCAGACCATTGAACGCCCGAATGTAGGCCTCCATGAACGACCACGGGATCGCCCGGTAACCCATCGCCCGACGGCCGGTGAACCCCGTGCCGAATGACACCGCCACCCGACCAGGTGCCATCGCGGCGAGCGTCGCCGTTGCGGCTGCGTTCACCATCGGGTGCCGCAATGTCGGGATCAACACCCCCGGCCCCAGGCCGATCCGTTCCGTACGCTCGGCGGCGAGCGCCAGCGTCATCCAGACGTCGGGACTGTTCTGGGGGGTGTCGTACAGCCAGGCCCGGTCGTAGCCGAGCTCCTCGGCAACTGCGATGTCAGCGGCCGACGACAGCGTCGTCGGGAACGCACACGAGATCTCCATGGCAAGCCCCTTCCCGGCGCCGTAACAGCAGCGACGCGCGCGACGCATCATCAACGATGGCGACCCACTTCGTCAACCTGCACTCGGTCGCAACCGCCCGCTCGTACGGTCACCGGGGTCCGTCCACACCGTGCTGAGACGCTGCGTGCGGCCCCTTTGAAGCCAGTGTGACAGCGTTCGACGAAGTTGATACGATCGTCAAGTAGAGCGACGATTGGGGATCGATTATGCTGCTGAGTGACATCATCGAGCTGAACGGGCGCAAGACGCCCGAGCGTATAGCGGTCATCTCCGGAGAACGGATTGTGACCTTCGGTGAGCTGCGTGACGCAGTCAGACGGGTCGCGAACGCGATGCTCGAGCTCGCCGAGCCGGGAGATCGCATCGGCATCTTGGCCGAGAACTTGCCGGAGTACGTGGAGTGCTACTACGGAGTTCCGGCCGCCGGGATGGCACTGACATTCCTCAACTACCGCCTGCACCCGAAGGAGTGGGCGTGGATCTTGGACAACGCGGATGCCAGCGTGCTGATCGTCCAGGAGAAGTACCTCGAGGCGATCGAACCGATGCTCGCCGAGTTGCCGAGGCTGCGCCACGTCGTCGTCATCGGTGAGGGCGGTGATCGTCCCTCTTACGCCGATCTCATCGGAGCGGCGTCGGCCGAGTTGCCCGATATCGACGTCGACGAGGACTCCACGGCGTGGCTGCTCTACACGAGCGGCACCACGGGCTTCCCCAAGGGTGCAATGCTCACCCATCGCAACCTCACCGTGGCCATGATTGCGTCGGTCATCGAGTACGAGCCGCAGCCGGACGAGCGCAGCCTCATCGCCTTTCCACTGTGCCACGTCGCCGGCTACCACGTTCCGGTCAACCACATGCGCGGCGGGCGGATCGTACTCACCCCGCTGTTCGAGCCGGAGCTGTGGATGCAGATCGTCGACGAGCAGGGCATCACCTCCACGGCGCTCGCACCGACGATGCTGAACATGATCCTCCAGCACCCGAAGATCCACGACTACAGCCTCGCCACCCTGCGCAGCATCGGCTACGGCGCGGCGGCGATGCCGGTCGAGGTGCTGCGCACCGCCATCAAGAGGTTCGGTCCCATCGTCTTCTCGGGATTCGGGATGACCGAGCTCGGGGGTAATGTGTTGACGTTCCCGAAATCGGATCATGTCCGCGCGGTCAACGGTGAGGAGCACCTTCTCGCCTCGTGCGGGACGCCGATGTGCCTCGCCGACGTCAAGGTCGTCGACGAGCAGATGAATGACTGCCCGCCGGGAGTTGTCGGCGAGATCGTGATCCGCGGTGAGCAGGTGTTGAAGGGCTACTTCCGCAACGAGGAGGGGACGAAGAAGGCCTTCGAAGGCGGCTGGTTCCGCACCGGCGACATGGCGCGCCGCGACGAGGAGGGCTTCTTCTACATCGTCGACCGGATGAAGGACATGATCATCACCGGCGGCGAGAACGTGTACAGCCGCGAGGTCGAGGAGGTGCTGTACATGCACCCGTCCGTGTCCGAGGCGGCGGTGGTTGGCTTGCCGGACCCGGTCTGGGGCGAGAACGTCACTGCGGTGATCGTGCTCCGGCCCGGTCACACTGCGACAGAGGCCGAGATCATCGCTACGGCTCGCGACCGCCTTGCGGGTTACAAGAAGCCGAAGAAGGTGATTTTCGTCGACGAGTTGCCGAAGACTGTCAGCGGAAAGATCATCAAGCGCGAGCTGCGCGACCGATTCGCAGACGCGGACAAGGGCTGACTGGCGACCCGGGCGCGTCGTCCACCTCGGTCAGCCGGCTGGCGGGAGGACTTTGCGCTCGATCAGCTTGCCCAGCCAGTAGCGGAACGTTTCCTCGGTGTCGTGCACCTCGCAGAAGCCAGCTTGTTTGATCTTCACTGTGCTGACGAACGCGGCAGGAATCGGACCCTGCGCACCGTAGGCGAAGCAGAAGTCGGCGTAATGGTGCGACTCGCCGACGAGCTCGGCCATGCTCACCTTGCGCAGGCCGTGCTTGGCCACGATCCTGTCCCATACGTCGGCCTTCGAGGGGAGGTACGTCGACAGCTGAATGGGCTCGTCCGGGCCCACCTCGACGCCCAGCTCCTCGGCCAGCGCCGGCCACAGGTCGCGCCACTCGAACACCTCACCATTCGTGAGGTTGAACGTCTCGCCGGCGGCGTTCGGGGAGCTGGCCCCCCAGACCAGAGCGTTGGCCACGAGACGGGTGTCAACGGCCTCCCACGCCCACGACACACCACCTGGATAGCTGAATGGCAGACCTTCTTCACGACGGATCGCCGCGTAGGCCCCGATGATCGGCGGCAGGTTCATGACCACGCCGTAGTTCGGACCGACGATGAGCTGCGGGCGCCAGATGCTGAACGTCCAGCCGTCGCGCGCCGACATCTCGCGGATGTAGTCCTCCTGGAGCCAGTAGAAGTTGGCGTGCTCGTCGCGTGGGTAGCGCTCCCGACCTGGGATCCGCATCGGGTGGAGGTGGATGCCATACGCCTTGGTCCCCTGGAGCAGGCTCACGTGCTGGAGGCCGGTCGCGGTCGCGGCGAGCGGTTCCATGAGGTTCTTCAGCATCGCCAGGTTGGTCTCCATCTGGTCGCGCTCGCTCCACCCGGCGATCAACCCCGGCTTCTCGAACACGGCGGTGTAGACGACGTGGGTGACGTCGGCGAGGTCCGCCATGGCTGCCTTGCACGCGGCCTCGTCCTGCAGATCGAGCGCGAGGTGCCGGAACTCGCCGTCGCCGTCGATCTCGGGCTTCCGCCGCGAGAGCGCGACGACCTCGTACCCGGCTTTCAGGAAGCTCTCGACAGCTGCCACTCCGACAAGCCCGCTGGCGCCTGCGATCAATACGGTCCCGGTCATTGCGCTCTCCTCTCTGGCGCTGGCTCCCCCCACCCTCGGCCCAGCGGGACACCCCGTGCCCGGCTGAACCGTACACCTTCCCGTTGGCCGTAAATGACACGGACGTCAACTCACGGAGCGGCCAGATGGCGAGGTGGTGAAGGACCTTGACGGATGGGCGATGAGAGACGCCTTGCGCGACGACCTGCTGGAGAGGTCACGTCGGTACGGCTCGGCAATGCAATGACAGCGCTCCCCGGCATCACGTCAATGCACTGAGTAGATGGGCTCGAGCGCGCTCGTCGTCGGATCGCGGAACGCCCACGCAGGATGGCGTCGGTAGTCCCGATCGGCCCTTTGATGATCTCGTCGAGATCGTCACCGATCTCGACGTCCTCCCAGAACCGAGGGTCCCGCCCATCTGGTTCCACCAGCGCCGGATCGACTCAGCGTGAGCCCACCGGGCCTCAGCGAGCGACAACCGCCGCTCGACGGAACTATTCGATACGCAGGCCGGGGATCGCCAGAGCGATGACCAGCTGCTAGATTTTGGAAGTGACTTCCAAGATCCTGCGGACATTTGCATGTTCCGGAATGACGCCAGGCCAGCGTCTAGGTTACCGTCGGTGGTGATGGCCGCCAGCGGACGCCGCGTTGGCGAACATGAATGCGAGCTCCTCACGTTGATCCGGGCCAGCCGGCGCGCGACGGCCCCAAGCACGGGTGGTTTCTGATGCGGGCATTGGTGATGGGTGGTAACCGCTACATCGGTCTTCACCTGGTGCGCGAGCTCGCCCGTCGGGGTCACGACGTGACGGTGATGAACAGCCACGAGGTCGAGCTGCCCGTAGGGGTGCGCCGGCTTCACGGCGATCGCCAACAGCCCGGAGTGTTGCGCGAGGTGCTCGGCCCGCACCGCGACGACTTCGACATCGTCTACGACAACACCGCATATGTCGTGGCCGATCTCGAACCGATGGTCGAGCTGTTTCGCGGCCGCATCGAACAGCTCGTGTTCACCAGTTCGGTGGCTGCCTATCGTCGCAGCTTCCTGCAGCCGATCACCGAGACCTTCCGCAGCCATGATCCCGCCGACGAGGCCAAGGGCAAGGCGTACGGAGTCGGCAAGGTGCGCTGCGAGGAGTACCTGCGGCGCGAACACGAACGTGGCGGCCTGCCGTGGACGGCGCTGCGCGTCACCCACACCATTGGGCCGATGAGCCCGCTGGCGTCGCGTGAGCCGATCTTCTTCGCCCGGCTCGAGGCGGGTCGGCCGATCCTGGTGCCGGGCGATGGACTGCCGTTCGTGCACCTCATCCACGTCACCGACGTCGCTACCTTGATGGCCGCGGTAGCCGGAAACCCGCGTTCCATCGGCCAGCTGTACAACGTGGCCGGTCGGGAGATCACCAGCGTGCTCGGCTCGATGAAGATGATGGCGGCGGCAGCTGGAGTCGAGGCCAACATCGTCCATGTCCCGGCAGAGATGGCCCGTGGCCTGCGTGCGCCGCTGGTCCACTGGGGCGAGGCGCTCAATGGCGGCGCGATCTACTCGGTCGACAAGGCGCTACGCGATCTCGACTGGGAGCCGCGATTCGGCCTCGAGGCCGCCTACCGCGATTCGTACGCCTGGTTCAACCGCGTCGGTCGCGACAGCTACGACTACGACTTTTCGCTCGACGACGAGGTGCTGGCGCGGCTCAGCGCGTGAGCGGCCGCCTAGATCTTCGGATCATCGACGTCCTCAACCGCAATGTCGCGGGGCTGGTGGAACGAGGCTGTCGCGGCCCTGATCGGTTCGATCCTGAAGTGATCAGGTAGGTGTTGGCGCCGATGTTCTCGGCGCTGACGATTTCGACGAACGAGGTGGCCGGCTCCTGGCGCCATGCGCCGAGATCACGAACGCGAGTGGTCGTCGATCCCCGACACGATCGACGCCTTCCAACCGTTGACCAACTGCACACCACCAACGATGTCCATCTGACAACTTGCGACCTTCGGGTTGTGCGCGAACGATTGCTGCGTACCTGGTAGGAGGCTTTTCACCTGCTCAGGACAATGTCGGCTACCGTTCCCGTATGGCATCGACGATCGGTGAGATTGTTCCGGAGGCCGCCCGGCGTTTCGGTGACAAGACGGCGCTGATCGTGCAGGGCGATGCGTTCAGTTTCTCGGCGCTGGAGTTGATGTCGAACCGAGTCGCGAACGGTCCTCACCCCACTCGGCGTCTTCGCGATGCTCCCGCCAGAGCCGACACTCGACGCGATCGCAGCGGCTGGCGGCCAGATCGTCACGAACGCCGATCCCACCTCGCCGGGGCACCAGTCGACGCTCGGGACGACCGATGGGTCAGGTGATGCCTAGCTCGCGCCGCAGTTCCGCGGTGTCGTAGGTGATCGGCGTGCCGACGACGCCGTCGACGTGCGCGAACGCGTCGAGAAGGCTGTCGGCGTGCCGGTCGAACTCGCTGAGCAGTCGTTCGAGCTGTTCGCGCCGCGTGGGGTCGGCGGCGGCCTGCCGTGGGGTCAGGCCTCCGAGAGCCGGAACGTTGTCGTCAAGCCACCGTGATTGGGCTTGCCGCGACAGTTCGGCGTTGAGTCGCGACAGCATCTCGGTCTCGTCGGCGAATTCCCCTTCGTCCAGCGCGGCTTGCAGCGCGCTTCGGTCCAGCATCGAGTCGATCATGCCCGGTCGGTGAACGATCCGTGGTGGCTGGTTCAGTGCACCAGCCCATGCACACAACGCCGCAGCGTCGGCCGCCAGGCACAGGTCCAGTACTTGCTGTTCGTGGCCGGTGCGCACCTCGAACACGCCGCCGATGATCTGGTGCGATGCACCATCGGGCACCACGCGCGCACAGTAACGCTCGCCCACGTGCGCCTGCTTCGACGCGGTGCGTTCGCGTACATCGACAACATCTCCGGTGGCGAGATTGCGCAGCTGCAGTCCAACACCACGCTCGACCGACAGCACCTCGTGCACACTGCGATCGACGGTGAGCCACGCTGTGGCGAGGAGCCGCTCGTCATCGGGTAGCAGGTCGCCGCGTTCGGACAGAAAACGCCGGAACTGGCCCCCTTCGTGGAGCGTCGCATCGAACAGCAGCGGGTCGGCAAACGCAACCTCGAACTGCTGCTGCATCCTGCGCTCGTCAGCACTCACCACGTCGGATGCATCGGCGTCGGGGTCTCCGGTGACGTATGCGATGGCCAGATCCGTCACCAGATTACGTGCCTCGCCGGTGGAGTGTTCGACCCAAGCTGATGCCTTGCGGCACAACCAGCCCACCCGGTCGGGAAGCGCCGGCTGGTCGCTCGTGCCCTGATGGCACTGCTTGAACTTCCGGCCAGACCCGCACCAGCACGGGTCGTTGCGCCCAACCTTGGGATTGCCATCAGCTCGAGCGAGGAACCCAGCAATGGTGCTCGCCGCTGGGTGAGCCTCCTCCAGCTCACGCCACCAACGCATCGCGCCGCGGGCATCACCTCGGTCGAAGCAGTACCACCCCATCCGCTCGACAATCGGCCCGAGCCGGGGTTGCGCCTCCACCGCCCGGGTGAGGTGCTCCAGGGCGGCCATGGGCTGCCCGCACCGCTCACGTAAACCACATGCGAGGTATTCAGCCGTGGCCACCTGACGCGGTCGACGGGCGACTGCGATCGCCCGGTGGACGAGCTCGAACGCGCGACCGGGCGCATCGACACCGGCGAGGTCGTACTCGTCCTGCGGTGCCAGATACTCGGGGATCAACAGGTCGACGAGCTCGTCGAGCGTCGCGGGTTCTGCGCACTCGTCGAGTGATGCGCGAATGAGGTCAACCTCCGCCTCTGGGTCGGCAAGCACCTCGATGGCGCGGCCGAGCACCTTGCGCCAGTGCGGCTCGGGCACGATGTCGAGCAGCCGGCGAGTTCGTCGTACCAACAGATCCTGCCGCCACACCGAATCGTCATGCGCCATGAAGCCGCCGTTCAGCTCCAGCCCGGCATGTTCGATCAGGTCGGAGATCGGTGGCAGCGGAACCCTGAACATTTCCGGGTGGTGGTGGCAGAGCCACACAACCAGATCTTCCGCCGCAACCGGCAGGCCGTGCTCGTGCTGCTCTGCGTCGTAGGCAGCGCGTACCGCCGAGGTGAGTTCGCCAGTCACTGCCGGAGAGTCGGCGACCACGCGGATCGTGACCGTCGCATCGACACGTTGGTCGCCGCTCGGCGTAGTGAACTCCGCCGTGACAGCGAGAAGGTCGTCCGCAGTGAAACCACCAAGCCAACCCTCAGGGCCA
Source organism: Ilumatobacteraceae bacterium (assembly GCA_043740085.1). GTDB lineage: Bacteria > Actinomycetota > Acidimicrobiia > Acidimicrobiales > Ilumatobacteraceae > UBA668. The sequence goes on along the minus strand of JAYUCY010000094.1, from coordinate 29,462 downwards.
CGCCATGCCATGTGACCGTGCTCCACTGAGAACTGCTCGAGCTCGGTTCCGTCGGCGAGGCGCACGCTGTCGAAGCGCTGATACCCGGCGATGTCGACGGAGATGCTGAGCACGCCCATCTCGCGTTCGGAGTCGTTGAAACGGTGAGTGAACGTTCGGCCGGCAATCGTGTCGAAGAAGGCGACCGTCACATCATCGGCCAACCAGTGCAACGGGCCTTCCACGAGAGCGTCGAGTACGCGCTCGACCAGGGCCTGCAGGACTCGCCCGCCCGCTCCCGACCCGAGCGCCGCAACGGCTTGCTGGATGTGGTCGTCGGCGTCGAGCCCAGGGGTGGCGCGGGCGATGCCGACCAGTACCTCGGCGATCTGTTCGGCCGAGGGCAACGGGAGCGCGTCCAGCGCGAAGGCCAGCTGTGCCGGGTCGCTCGGCTCGACCGTGGAGAGGCTTTCGATGACGTGCTCGGAGATCACCATCGACAGCTGGCGGAGCACTTCGTCGCGATCGAACCCAGCATCGCGCATGCGGATCGCGGCCCGCCACGCCTCGGGCGGGTCGTCATCAAGAACTTGCCGGACCGCGATGGTGCGGACGGCCGAACGCATGCCATCCACCGCTGAGCCGCTCGGCATGGCCACGAACCGCTCGATGGCTGCAACGACGTCTGACTCGACGTCGAAGTCGTACGCGTCGAGGTCGGTGAGAGCGTCCTCACCAAACAGAAAGCTGATCCGGTCAAGGTCAGGCGCCATGCGTGCCGACGCTACCGTCGCAGCATGCCCGCAGTCTCAAGTAGGCACTTCAGTGACGCGCGACGGACGGGCTCGTCGCAGCTGCAATTCGCTTCGGGTGAGACGCTTTGACCGTTGCGAGTTGGAATTGAGCCTCCTGGTCGTCCGGTCCGTCAGGGGTGATGGGTGTCTTTCTTGGCAAACTGGCCTGCGGTCGGGGAGCCCTTGGGAACTCGCCGCTGTGTCGTCGAGGCAGCACGAGCTGGCCCCGGCCGGGGCAGGAGGGCGGTGCTGGCGAGCGCTGCGATCCGGTCGTTGAACATCGGTCGGAACTGTTCGCGCTCGCGGGCGCTGATCCCGTTGGCGGTGGCGATGTCAGCCCAGTCGGCAACGGCGTCGACCACCTCAGTCACGATGGAACGGGCGGCGCTTTCAGTGAGACGGAAGTCGCCTGCTACCGCTATCAGTCCTGCTGGTTCGTCTTCAGCGCGGCTGGCCGCGGCGATCGACGTGACCCTGCCTTCGTTGAGATCAGGGTTCGGGTTGATGTCAAAAACAGGCGCCAGTTTCCATCCGGCCGCGCTGCCAAGGAACCCATGGTTGAGAAAGTGGTCGTCGGTGTTGTGGATGGCGCAGCTCACGACAACACGCCGGAACATCTCGTCGAGATCAGCAGCCACTCGGGACCCGAAATCGGGAAGAGTGGCTGCGATGTCGGCGTAGTCGTAGTCCTCACCGATGCGCCCACCGACGAGTGTCATCGCGCTGATGTAGGCGATGCGGTGCTGGTCGTCGCGGTCGAATCGTTCGAGCAACAAGATCTGGCGGCCGTCGAGACCAACGAGGCGTCTACCCGGAACGTTGATACCTGCCCGGCCGGCGATGTCCAACGCTGTTTTTTCCCAGCCCATCACATCCCAGCCGTCGCTGCGATGCGGAAACTTTGCCAGCAGCAGCCGCCCGTTGTCGAGCACTGACGCCTTTGGTCGTGCGCCGCCGAGCGACCCGGAGCCGGCGTCGAGCAGCACTTTGACCGCTTCGTCACTTTCGTCGTCGTCGGCCAGCCGGTCAACAGCGTAGAGCAGCCGGGGCAACGCGATCAGTTTCGGCACACGCAGACCAGCGTCGATGAATTCGGCGGTGCCTGACAGTGAGAACCGAAGCGCCCCTTGGCGGGTGATGTCGCTCACCACGGCGAGGAAGTCGGCGTCGTTCAGCGCCGGGGTTCGATCACCGGCGCTGACGCTGGTCCGGGATCGTTTCAGAATGAGGTTGCGTCCCCACCTGTCTGGTGCGCAATCCTGGAACGCTCCCGGCATGCCGTTGGTGGCTTGTTGGCCGCTGACGAGCGGCAGGTTCGGATCGATGCTGATTGCTGTCGGGTTCGCGAGGTATTCGACGGAGTACGCGAACGTTGTCGCCACCGGTCCGCCGCGACGTTGAACGAAATAGGCGGTACCCGCCGGGTGTGTTCGCCCGTCGAGTTCGATGTGTACGTCCAGTCGGTCGATCATCGGTACACCCGTTTGGGGAGCACGGCGCCGGCGCGTGCACGACCAAGGTCAGATTCCCACGGGTCGACGGCGTCGACGAGTTTGTCGAGCACTCCGAGAGCCCGGGCGACGGACAGCACTACGTCGAAGCCGACCGGGTCACCCTTCTCGAGGCGACGCAGTGTGCCGCGGTCAATGTCGGCCCGTTGCGCTACCTGGTCAGCGGTGAGGTTCAGTAGTTTGCGCCAGGTGGCGAGGTGTGTCCCGAATTGTGCGGCAGAGCGCTGCGTACGAGCGTTCAGCTTCGGCATAACAACTCCTCTCCAATGATCGTCGTATACATCATTATGGGCCATAATGGCGTAGACAGCCATCATTATTGACGACGACATCGACGACTGCGACCGCTGAGGTTTCCACGACACAGACGGTTGGGCTGGAGGCGCAGCCTCCTTGACCCCAGACGGCATCTTTCCGTAAGGACAACCCAACGCGATGCGCCCGATGCGCGCTCCCACACAAGAAGCCCGGGAGGTGGGCGTCGACGCGCCGCGACGACCGATGGGTCAGGTGATGCCCAGCTCGCGCCGCAGTTCCGCGGTGTATTAGGTGATCGGCGTGCCGACGACGCCGTCGACGTGCGCGAACGCGTCGAGAAGGCTGTCGGCGTGCCGGTCGAACTCGCTGAGCAGTCGTTGGAGCTGTTCGCGCCGCGTGAGCTGAACGTTGACCACCAGCAGCTGGGTGCGACGCCACGGCACAATCGCGATGTCCGGCACGAGTTGCGGTTCGATGCGTGGCATCAAGGCGATCAGGCTCGCGAGCTGCTCCTCATCCGCGAGCGGAGATGGCGAACCCACGACGCGTCCTCAACCCCGACAACGAGCACCCCACCGCGGAGTTCGCGAACGCCACGATCGTGCGAAGAACACAGTCGGGCGACGTCAGATCTCTCTTGAACTCCACCCGTCTTGCTCTCTGGCGACCGCAGGATCAGCTCGATGTCCGTAACTCGGCGGTCTACTCGGCAGAGATCGGGGCGCTGAACGTGCCGAGTTCACGAGACGGCTTCCGAGTACTCGCAAAGTCTTCGCTAGTCGGCACGAGAACTGTGCCGACTACTGCCGAGTAGGTGCCCGGCCACGCGGATACACGCCCGGACGCCACCAAAAGGCGTTTACGAGTGCGTGAAGACGAAGGAGCTCGAGCCATTGCACCAGCAGCTGGTCGAGCGTTGTCGTCGTTGACGAGATCTTGCCTGCCGAAACCTTCGTCACCAGCTCGGCCAGCGCGCCGGGCTTCGCGTTTGGTGCCGTCCACCGTACGGCTCACTTGCTTGGCGGTACCCGTCAGAGGATCGCACGGCAGCTGCACGATCTACTCCCACGCACCCTGCCGCGTTCGTGCATCAATCCCTTCAGGACCGGCAAACCACCCGAATCTTGGCCGACCCACTTTGTGGAGAAGCGCAGTCTCAGCAAACGTGCCATCTACCTGGTGTTATGTGGAGCCGGGTAAGGGAATCGAACCCTTGACCTACGCATTACAAGTGCGTTGCTCTGCCAGCTGAGCTAACCCGGCGACTCGTCCGCCGAGTGTAACGGCCGCCCTGCCGCGCCCATAGCCAACATATGACGCGCTTGTTCCTCACAATCCCAGGTCGCAGACGCAACCTCGCGTCACTTCGCCGACGCGAGCCTTGTGTCACGCCCACGAGACGAAACTGACGCGCTTGTTTCTCACAACCCCAGGTCGTAGACGCAGCACCGCGTCACTTCGAGTTGCTACTCGATGACGGCTAGCTCGCGGACTCTTGCGAGTAGCACGTCGATGGCGGGGGCGTTCATGCCACCCTGGGGGAAGATCACGTCGGCGTGGCGCTTGCTGGGTTCGATGAACTGCTCGTGTGCCGGGCGCACCGAATCCAGGTACTGGGCGATGATGCTTTCTGGCGTGCGGCCGCGCTCGGCCACGTCGCGCTGCAGCCTGCGGATGAAGCGCAAGTCGGCGTCGGTATCGATGTACACCTTCAGATCGAAGCGCTCACGCAGCGTCGGCTCATAGAGCACCAAGATGCCCTCGACCACCACGATGTTCGCCGGCGGCACCATTCGCACCGCACCACTACGCCGATGATTGGTGTAGTCGTAGATGGGCACCGGCACCGTCGAGCCATGCGACAGCGCGGCCAGGTGATCGTTGAGTAACTGCCAATCGAACGCGTCCGGGTGGTCGTAGTTTGCCTTCTCGCGTACCTCGAACGGTTGGTCGTCGTGCGAGACGTAGTACGAATCCAGCTTGATCAGCGCCAACCGCTCGTCGCCGGCGAGCTCTGCCAGCTTCTCGCTGACGGTTGTCTTGCCGGAGCACGTACCACCAGCAACACCGATCATGAACGGGCGAGTCGACATGGCCGCGCACGTTAGCTGACCAGGGCACGAACACCTGTGCGATGCCCGGTTTCACGGAGACAACTGGGCCAAGCTGGTGGCACCATGAGCGAGCACGACACGACCGCTGAGACACTCAATGAGCGCGAGCTGGGCATCTTGCAGTTCGAGGCAACGTGGTTCATGTTGAACGAAGATCGCCATGATGCGATCCGTGCGCGGTTTGCCTGTTCCGTGGAAGACTACAATCTCGAACTCAACCGGGTGATTGATCATCCGGCGGCGTTGCTCGTCGACCAGTTGGTGGTTCGCCGCCTGCGCCGTCACCGCGAGCGCCGTCGTCGGGCAATGATTGATGGCGCAGCTACAGGCGAACAGAGCCGACGCACCTGACCACAACTGCCCTTCACAACTGAGGAGTCCCGATGAGCAACGAAAACGCTGGCCGCACCGGTCGCACGAACGGCGCAGCCCCTATGGGGAGCACCGTGGCCATTGTTGTCACGCTCGTCGCGCTGGTGCTCGGCTTCCTCATTTTGCGCAAGGTCAACGATGGCGGCGAGAGCACCACGGTCAAGCCCAGTAGCACGACGGCTGCACCCGGTACCACACTCGATCCCTCCGCGACGGTCGCGCCCGTCACCGAATTGCCCACCACCACGGTGGCGGTGACCACTGGTACCAAGGTGCAAGTGGCCAATGCCAGCAGCATTGATGGTGCCGCCGCCCGGATGTCCACCGCCGTCGGCGGCAAGGGCTACGACATGGCGGAGCCGGTCAGCGCCTCCGAGAAGTTGGAACTGAGCAAGGTGCTCTACAACCCTGACGACCCGGCCGCACTGCCCGTGGCGACTTCGCTGGCGGCATTGTTCGGCAACATCGAGGTTGCCGCCGCACCCACTCCTGTCCCGGTCGCCAGTGGTAACTTCGCCGAAGGCAGCGGCGTGGTGCTGATGCTCGGCAATGACGCCGCTGGCAAGACGCTGGCTGAGATCGGTGGCGCCCCCGTCACCGGTGTCACCACTGCCCCCACAACGACCACCGTCTAGCTCACCCAGGGCTCACGCCTCCGGTGCGAGTGCGAGGCCGACACCCGAGTGGGTACTCGCATCCCGGAATGCGAGTTGGCACTCGCATGGTCACCTGGCACTCGCACAGGCGGCGTGGCACTCGCACAGGGGGCGTTTAGGTGTTGTAGTCCTGGATGGATCGGCCGTGCGTACGGTCCGTGATCTCCCGCGCTCGTAGGCGGAACTCGGCTAGCAGCGCCTCACGGTTGATGGTGAGCAGCCTGCGGTCGCGCATCAGCACGCGGCCATCGACAATGGTGGTCTGCACATCTGAGGGTTGCACCGAATAGACCAGCGCCGCGGCCAGGTCGTGCATTGGCTGGCAGTGGAAGCCACTGACATCCACCAGGATCACGTCCGCGCGCGACCCCACCGTCAGCTCACCGATCTGGCCACGCATACCCAGCACCGCTGCCGATTCGGACCCAGCCATCTCCAGCGCCATCGAACTCTTGAACCAGGTGGCGTCATCGGCGATCTGCTTCTGCGTGATGGCCGTGATGCGCATGGTCTCCAAGATGTTCATCGTGTTGTTGGAGGCCACGCCGTCGGTGCAGTAGCCCACCGGCACCCCGGCGGCGCGCAGCGCAGGGATAGGTGTCAACGGGCCGAGTGCAAACTTGAGGTAGCCCTTCGGGCCGTGCGTAACGCCGGCCCGGTCGCGCACGGCAGCCAGCAGCGGGATGTCGCTGGGGATGATGCCGTTGCCGTGAGCGATGATCACGCCTGCGTCGAGCACGCCCGTGTCCTGCAAGACCTGGATGGGCGAGATACCACGCGACGCAATGCTGGCGTTGGCCTGTGCAATGTCCTCGGAGGCGTGCAGGTGCACACGTACACCGATGCGGCGGGCTGCGTCGGCGGCGCCACGCAGATCCTCGTCGCTGACCGTGTACGGCGCGTGCGGGGCAAGAGAGGTGGTGATACGACCGTCGGCCTTGCCGTGCCAACGTTCGGCGAACGCAACAGATTGCGCCAAACCTTCCGGCCCCTGCGAACTGAAGAAGGCGGAGCCAAGGTTGGCGCGTATGCCGGTGTCCATCACTGCCTGCGCTGCCTGGTCCATGAAGAAATAGTGATCGGCGAACGTGGTGACGCCGCATTCAATCATCTCCGCCGCCGCCACCAGCGTGCCCAGGTAGACCTCGCGCTCGCCGACGTTGACCTCCATTGGCCAGATGTAATCGTTGAACCAATGCGCCACGCTGACGTCCTCGGCGGCACCGCGAAGGAATGTCATCGCTGCATGGCAATGGGTGTTGATGAGCCCCGGCATGGCGACCATGCCGCGTGCGTCGATGACCTCACGAGCGACCGGCGGCTGCGCCGGGTTCTGATCGATGCTCGTGAGGCGGCCACCCGTGATCTCCAACGTGGTACCAGGGGCAAACGTCGTGCGGTCGCCCGTCACCCCCAGCAACGCGATGCAATTGACAATCGCAAGATCGGCAGGTTGGCGCGCTGGCTCATCGGACATGCAGCGAAACTAGTGGAGCAGAGGCACCGTGAACAGCTGTCAGGCGAAGAGTTCACAAAGCAGGCTGAAAGCAGCCCTCTCGATGCACCAAAGTGGCTCGTTCATCGCTCGTTCGAGGCCGAATTCCTGAGCAAGTGATCGGTGTTTGATGCGGTCGCTGACCTCTGGCGCGCTGTCGCCAACGATGGCGGCAACGGGTCGGCCAGCGTCCGCGCACAACGCCTGCACACCGCCGATCACCTTGCCATCGAAGCTCTGCTCGTCAAGGTAGCCCTCGCCGGTGATCACCACGTCAACCGCAGCGATGTGGTCGTGCAGGTCCACCTCGTCGGCCACCAGATCGAAGCCGGGCAGCAGTCGTCCACCAAGTGCGACCAAGCCGCCAGCCAGGCCGCCCGCCGCACCGGTGCCGGGCAGGTTGCGCACATCCACCCCGTACTGCTCTTCGTAGAGCTGGGCCAGGCGCTCGAGCCGGCCGCGCAGCATGTCGACCTGCGCTGGCGAGGCACCCTTCTGTGGCCCGAATACGGGGGCCGCATCGGCAAAGAGGGTTTGGACATCGCACGCCACTAAGAGTTGCACACTGCGCAAGCGATGCGGCGCGGTGATGGCGCGCACACAGCCGAGGCCGCCGTCGGTAGTCGCCGAGCCGCCGAGGCACACGACAATCTTCTTCGCCCCCAAGTCCAGCGCCTGATCAATCAGCTCGCCGGTGCCGGTGGTAGTGGCGGCCATTGCGTCGTTGCCGGCGGCCCCGCCCACCAGCGTGAGGCCTGAGGCGCGAGCCATCTCGATGACCGCCGTGCCGCGGTGCAGGCGCCACTCAGCCTTCACCGCGTCGCCAAGTGGGCCGGTCACGACGCTGGTGCGGTTGGCGCCGCCCAGTGCTTCCAACGTGCCTTCGCCGCCGTCGGCAACTGGCTGCTCGACGCACTCGTGGCCGAGTTCCCAGCACGCATGGCCGATGGCCGCAGCGACCTGTGCAGCGGTGGCCGTACCCTTGAATTTGTCGACCGCGGCCAGCACTCGCATTGCGGAAAGGCTAGGCGAGCAAGGTCGCCGCCGTGGCGAGTTGAAATCCCGACCAGGTTGGTAGAGTTTGGCGCATGGCTGTCACAGTTCGAATCCCCACCACCCTGCGTCCTCTCTCGGGCGGCGCGTCCACAGTGCAGGTGGAGGGCGCCACCCTCACCGAAGTGATCGCCAACCTCGAAGTCGCACATCCCGGTTTTAGTGACCGGTTGTTGGATGAGTCCGGCGCGATGCGCAAGTTCGTCAACCTGTTCGTGGCCGACGACGATGTTCGCTACCTCGACGGGCTGAACACGCCCACGCCTGCGGGCAGCACTATCAGCATCATCCCCGCCGTCGCCGGCGGCTGACACTCACTGCGTTGGCTGGGCCATCGGTCGCACATTCGGCCCGGTCCGTCGGTCACAATGGCTAGGTCGAACGCAGGATCGACGCTCGGCTGTCGCTGAAGCGCTGCTACAGGCGCCAGTCGCGTGGTTGACGGTCACGGCCTAGTACACCGAGCAGGCAGCCGCGAGTACCTAGCGGTCTTTGAGCTGACCCCGACGACCTGGTCGGCCTGCACTTCGAGGCGATGATCGAGCCAGGTGATCGCGGCCATACCAACGAGGTGCTTGCGCAATCGCGCTCGGGCGAACTAGCCGAATACGCCTGCCCAAACCCGTCAGCCTGGCGGTGCTCGGCAAGGCACTGCAGCGGGCCCCTCGCCGACTGTTCGTCAAAGTGGCACCTTCCGCCGCCCATGGGTGGGTAAACGTGACGGAAAGGGCCGGTTTACTCGCCCATGGGCGGGGAAGGTGCCACAACTTGGACACGACACGGCACAACTTGGACACGGGCCGAAAACGGAGGAAGGCCCGGGCTTGCGCACCGGGCCTTCCTCCAACTGACTGACTTGAACAACTACTGCTTGCGAGACTGACTCACTTGGACGACTGCTGACTGGGTCAGAAGTCTTCCATGCCGCCGCCCATGCCACCACCGGCGCCGGCTTCCGGCTTGTCGGCGACAACGGCTTCGGTGGTCAGGAACAAGGCGGCGATCGAGGCTGCGTTCTGCAGCGCCGAGCGGGTGACCTTGGCAGCGTCGATGACGCCGAGCTTGACGAGGTCTTCGTACTCGCCGGTGGCGGCGTTGAGGCCCTCGTTGCCCTTCAGGCTCTTCACCATGGCAACGGCGACGCCGCCTTCCATGCCAGCGTTCTCCGCGATCTGCTTCAGCGGGGCTTCGAGGCACTTGGCAACCAAGCGGGCGCCAGTGGCTTCGTCGCCGGTCAGCGAGTCGGCAACGGCCAGGACAGCACCCTGGGCACGCAGCAACGCCACGCCGCCGCCGGGCACGACACCCTCTTCGATGGCAGCCTTGGTGGTGGACACGGCATCTTCGATGCGGTGCTTCTTTTCCTTGAGCTCGACCTCGGTGGCGGCGCCGACCTTCAGCACGGCAACGCCGCCGCTGAGCTTGGCGAGGCGCTCTTGCAGCTTCTCGCGGTCGTAGTCGCTATCGGTGTTCTCGATCTCAGCCTTGATCTGGTTGATACGGCCCTTGATGTCGTCTTCGGCGCCGGCGCCTTCGATGACCGTGGTCTCATCCTTGGTGATGATGATGCGCTTGGCGCTGCCCAGCAGATCGAGCGTGGTGTTCTCCAGCTTGAGGCCGACTTCCTCGCTGATGACCTGGCCGCCGGTGAGGATGGCGAGGTCTTGCAGCATGGCCTTGCGACGCTCGCCGAAGCCAGGAGCCTTGACGGCGGCCGACTTGAACGTGCCACGGATCTTGTTGACGACGAGCGTGGCCAAAGCCTCACCCTCGACGTCTTCGGCGACGATCATCAGCGGGCGACCGCTCTGCATGATCTTCTCGAGCACGGGCAGCAGGTCGCGAACCGAGCTGATCTTCGAGCTGACGAGCAGCACGTACGGATCTTCGAGCGACGCTTCCATGCGCTCCATGTCGGTGGCGAAGTAGGGGCTGATGTAGCCCTTGTCGAAGCGCATGCCCTCAACGAAGTCGAGCTCGATGCCGAAGGTCTGGCTTTCCTCGACGGTGATGACGCCGTCCTTGCCGACCTTGTCGATGGCCTCCGAGATGGTGGCACCGATCTCGGTGTCGGCAGCGGAGATGGAGGCGACCTGTGCGATCTGCTCCTTCGAATCGACTTCCTTGGCCAGCTCGCGGATGGAAGCAACGGCTGCCTCGACGCCTGCCTCGATGCCCTTCTTGAGGGTCATCGGGTTGGCACCGGCGGCGACGTTGCGCAGGCCTTCGTGCACCAGCGACCAGGCGAGGACCGTGGCGGTGGTGGTGCCGTCACCGGCGACATCGTCGGTCTTCTTGGCGACTTCCTTGACCAGCTCAGCGCCGATGCGCTCGTAAGGATCCTCGAGCTCGATCTCCTTGGCGATGGACACACCGTCATTGGTGATCGTGGGCGAGCCCCACTTCTTGTCGAGAACTACGTTGCGGCCCTTCGGCCCGAGCGTGACGCGCACTGCGTCGGCGAGCTTGTTCATGCCCGCCTCGAGCGAGCGGCGTGCTGCTTCGTCGAAAGCGATCTGCTTTGCCATTGAATTCCTCCAGGAATTGATGGTGATGATGGTCGGGCCCCGGGCTGACACTCGGGACACGAGAGTGCTAGCACTCTAAACCCTTGACTGCTAAAGCGGCAACACGCGGCCGCCTCAGATGGGCGGCCGAGGGTCGTGAAGTGGCCCAGGTCAGTGACGCGTCAGCGGGCGCGTTCCAGCACGACGGTGGTCAGCGTTTCGGCCGCCCCGAACTCGGTGGTGAATTGCTGCAACAACTCGTTGAGCCCGGTGGTACCGGCCACATTGACGTGTACCTGGAAGTCGGTGCGCCCGGTGACGTGGGCCAGCCAGGTCACCTCTGGGCAGGTGAGCGCGCCGCGGCGGAAGCGCTCGACATCGCCGGCGCGCACATCGATCACGGCCTCCAGGTCGCGACCAAGCCGGCTGTGGTCGACATCGATGGTGAAACGGCGGATCACGCCGGTGCGCACTAGGCGGCGCACGCGGTCGGCGGCAGCATTGGCGGACAGATGCACGCGATCGCCCAGCGCTTGATACGGGATCCGCGCGTCATCGCGCAGGATGGTGAGAATTTCACTGTCGATACGATCAAATGGTGAGGAAATCGCAGCCATACGACCAACTATGCCACAACATCGGGAACTTTCGCAGTGCGAAACGCCCGATACTGATGTCATGACGCACACCGAGTTCCTCTCCTCCATTCTTCGCACCGTTCGGGTGAGTGGTGCGGCGGTCGCTCTCGAGCAGCTGCGCACCACCCGTCCCGCCTTCCACACCGATGCCGACCAGGTCGCCGTCTACCACGACACCTGCGCCGTGTTTTTCGTGTGGGCAATCGACCGTCTGGTCACCGGCGGCCTCAGCGACTTCGGTGTCCTGTGGCACCCGCTGCTGGACAGCCGTAGCCCGCTGGTCTGGTGGAGCGCTGCCACCCTCGCCACCCCGGCCGCCACCGAGCACTTCGTGGCCGCCGAGCTTGCCCGACCGTGCGAGCCGCAGCCGGTCGAGTTGCTCACCCTTGTCGACGCCTGAGCCAGCGCTCATCATCTCGCCGTCGCTCGGCGGTGGCATCAACTTCGAGCACGTTGTGCGAACATGACACCGTGAACGTCGATGTGCTGGTTGTGGAGGATGCGCCAGAATTTTCGCTCATCGTTGCGACAGTGCTGGAGAACGCTGGCCACCGCGTGCGGCTGGCCACCACCATCGCCGAGGCGTTGGCGGAGATGGATACCCAAGTTCCCGACGTGGTGATTCTCGATCTTGGTCTGCCAGACGGTGATGGCCTCGACCTCTGTCGAATGATTCGGGAGCGTTCCAATGCCTACGTTCTCGTGCTGACCGGTCGTGATGACGAAGTCGACAAGCTGCTGGGCTTTCGGCTGGGTGCAGACGACTACGTGACAAAGCCGTTCTCCGCTCGCGAGCTGGCGGCGCGCGTGGCAGCGTTGCTGCGCCGCCCTCGCGCCGAACCCGGCGGCGAGTCGCGACGGGAATTTGGCGAGCTCTCGATCGACACATCCGCCCGCGAGATCACCGTCGCCGGCGTGATGACCGACCTCACCCGCATTGAGTTCGACCTGCTCGACACGCTGAGCGCGAACCCGAAAGTCGTCTTCAACCGTCAGCAGCTGCTCGACCGTGTGTGGGGCCCCGGCTGGTACGGCGACGACCATGTGGTGGACGTGCACATCGCCAACCTGCGCAAGAAGATCGATATGCCCGATGCGAAGAGTTGGGTACGCACCGTGCGTGGCTTCGGTTATTCGATGGGCAGCTAGCGAACGACGCGTTACGTCGCCGGACGGCACGACACGAAGTCGCCGAGCGCTGCGCCGTATGGTCGCGCCATGCATGTGGTGGTGGTTGGTGGCGGGGTTTCTGGGTTGGGTTCGGCGCTGGTTTTGGCGCGCCAAGGCCACGAGGTAACCGTGATCGAACGCGACGACACGCCAATGCCATCGTCGGCTGACGAGGCATTCGAGTGGGACCGTCGGGGTGCGCCGCAAGTTCGTCATAGTCACGCCTTCCTCGCCAAGCTGGTCGGGCTGTTGCGCCACGATTATCCAGACGTGTACGCCGAACTGCTCGCCGAAGGTGCGACTGAAATGCGATTCGGTGACGACTTGCCGCCCACGATTGTGAACTTCGAGCGCGAGCCGGAGGACGACGAACTGGTCATGCTGGCCTGCCGTCGCACCACCTTCGAGTGGGTCGTGCGTCGCGTCGCCGTCGCAGAGGGTCGCGTCACGTTCCGCACCGGTGTCGGTGTTGACGGACTACTCACCGACCCGCCAGCCGCGGGCACCGCAGTGCCGCACATCACCGGTGTCCGGTTGGCCGATGGCTCCACGATTGCTGCCGACCTCACCGTGGTGGCCGCCGGGCGCCGCAGCGCACTCAGCGAATGGTTGGAAGCCGTTGGGTCGCTGCCAGTCGCCGAAGAAGTCGACGACACCGGCATTGTCTACTTCAGTCGCTTCTACCGATTGAACGAAGGCCAGGAATACCCGCCGCGAACGGGTCCCATCGGTGGCGACCTTGGTTACTTGAAGTACGGCGTCTTCGTCGGCGACAACAACACCTTCAGCGTCACGCTGGCCACGCCCACCAACGACGACCAGCTGCGCAAAATGCTGGCCGATCCGGTCGTGTTCGACGAGTGCGCCCGCAAATTGATCGCGACCGCGCCATGGCTCGATGGCCGCGCCGCGCCGATCACCGAGCAGGTGCACATGATGGCCGGCCTGTTGAACCGCTGGCGCGACCATGTGGTGGACGGTGCTCCGATCGCCACCGGCGTACTGCCCGTTGGCGATGCCGTGCTGTGCACCAACCCGCTCTACGGCCGCGGTTGCTCTACCGGGTTCTGGAGCGCGCACCTGATGGCTGATGCGGTTGCGGCACACCCCGACGACCCGCTGGCCATGGCGCTGGCCTACGACGCAACGCTGCGCAGCGAGATCTTCCCGTTCTACCGCTCAGGTGTCGCCCAGGACCGCGAGGCGCGCCGCGTCGCGGCTGCCTTGCTCGTCGGCGAGGACCCCGACGGCGACAGCAGCGACCCGCGCACGTTCATGCGCAGCGTCTTTCGCGAGGGATTGCTGCCTGCAATACGCACCGACGTCGTTGTACTGCGGGCATTCTTCCGCAGCCTCAACCTGCTGGCAACGCCCGAGTCAATGGCACAGAATGCCGATGTCAGCGCCCGCGTCTTGGCGGCGTGGCAAGACCGAGAGAACAGGCCGCCCGAAGAAGCCCTCGGCCCGAAGCACCGCGTCGAACTCCTCGCCCTACTGCCCGCCTAGATAGCTCGGCAGTGCAGAGGTTCAGTCGACAGCGTCTTCGACCGCGTCGACGGCTTCGTCGGCAACCTTGTCGAGAAAGTCGCGGACGTCGTCAAGGCCGGGCACGGCAACGAGCATCGTGTCTTCCAGGCGAGTGTCGTCGAGAATCAGGAACAGCACCACGCCAACAACTGCGCCGATCAGTGGGAACACGATGAACACCCACAATTGCTCCAGTGCGCCTGTTGAGGTCTCAGCAAAAAGTGCGGTGCCGATGCTGCGCGCCGGGTTGACCGAGGTGCGGTCAATCGGGATGGCGACGAGATGGACCAGGGTGAGCGTGAAGCCGGCGACCAGCCCGCCGAAGCCCGGTGCAAACTTGCGGGCAGTGGTGAACAACACGACCATCACGAGCAGTGCAGTGAAGATGATTTCCGTGACGATGGCGGCGCCGACACCGAAGTACGGGCCCGACCAGAGATTGGCGGCGAATGAACCGCGCTCGAAATCGTCGCGGCCGCTGGCGATCCCGAGGATGATGGCGCCGCCCGCAATCGCACCGATCAGCTGACCAATGATTGCAAACACGGCATGCGCGCCGTTGACCTTCTTGGCCAGGAACAGGCCAAGCGTCACCGCCGGGTTGATGTGGCAGCCGCTGATTGGCCCGATGACGTAGGCCATGATGGCCAGCGAGAGGCCGAAGCCGACAGCCACGCCAGCAACGCCCACGTAGTTGAAGCTGAAGATGAAGACGCCCGGCCCACCCAGCATGAGCACCAGCGTGCCCACCAGTTCTGCGACCAGGATCCGCCCGTTGTTCTGAGTCTCCATTCCTATGACCCTATTCGCCCGCCGGTTCTCAATCGCGCAATGTGCGGGTACCGTCGCACGCATGGCAGCCCGTCGCCGCAGCGAGACGCTCCTCGTCACCACCGTGATGGCTGGCGAGCGGGCGCGTCACCCCGACGAGTTGATAGTGGAAGAGCCAATGACGGTGCAGCTCGATGGAGCGACCGTCAGCACCACCATGCGCACCCCGGGCCACGACTACGAGCTGGCGGTCGGGTTCTGCCACACGGAGGGTTTGTTGGCCGACTTCCCCGTACTTGGGGTGCGGTACTGCGCCAGCGCCTCGGCAGTGGACAGTGAATTCAACGTGGTGACGGTGGAGACCGGTGGCCGTGCTCCCGTACCGCGCCCACGTCTGGGCAACACCACGTCCAGCTGTGGCATCTGTGGCAACGACGCAATCGACGAGCTGTGTGCCCGCCTCCTGCCGTTGCCAGCGACGCCGCCGATCCCCTTCGACGTGCTGCATGCCATTCCCGATGCGGTTCGCACGGCGCAAGGTCTGTTCGACAGCACTGGTTCGGTGCACGCCGCAGCCGCGTTCACGAACGATGGCGAAGTGCTGATGACTCGCGAAGACGTCGGCCGACACAACGCAGTCGACAAGGTGATTGGGCGCCTCCTGCTCGACGATCATCTGCCGGCTACGGGCCTTGGCCTGTTCGTCAGCGGGCGGGCCAGCTTCGAGCTGGTGCAAAAGGCGTGGTCCTCCGGCTTCAGTACGCTGGTCGCCGTCAGCGCACCGACTGCACTGGCCGTCCACACGGCCCGTCTGGCGGGACTGGTGTTGGCCGGTTTTGTGCGCGCGGACCGGTTGAACATCTACTCGCCGGAGCGCATCGCCCCGTAGCCTGAAGACATGAGCGAACCCATCAAGCCCTCCATTGGTCGCGGCATGTTGCACCTGTTCTGCAAGGCAACGCCGATGTTCGACGGTGAGAGTGTGGTGGCCGCGGTGAAGGCTGCCGAGGCCAACGGTGTGCAGGTCGTGGCCGTGTCCACGCTGGGTCACAAGTGCGATGCCGCCTTCATGGCTCTGCACGAAGACTGGCAGGCGCTGCGTGCGTTGCAATCTGGTCTGCAGCGCGCCGGGCTGGAAGTAGTTGATAGCTACGTCAGCCTTACCGAGGTCAGCGAGTACTCGAAGGGCATGCCCGAGGAGATGCTGCAGGGCCGCCTCTACCCCGAGATTCCACCCAAGGCCCATCACATGCCTGCATGGTGCTTCTACCCGATGTCGAAGAAGCGCGAAGCTGGCGCGAACTGGTTCACGCTGCCATTCGAAGAGCGCAAGGCACTGATGCACGAGCACGGCACCAGCGGCCGCAAGTTCGCAGGGCGAATCGTGCAGTACATCACCGGCTCCACCGGGCTGGACGACTACGAGTGGGGCGTCACCCTCTTTGCAGTGCACCCCGACGACCTCAAGGAAGTTGTGTACACGATGCGCTTCGATGTGGCCTCGGCGAAGTACGCCGACTTTGGCCCGTTCTACACAGGCATGGTCGTATCGGTGGAGGAACTCGTCACGTCGCTCTGAAGCGCAGGCATCAGCCGATACCGATGGCGACGACTCCGTCGGCCACATCGCGGCCGCTGCTGTCAAACGTAAAGCGCTCGAAGTTGGCAGCGATGACGTTGCCGTTGTCGTCGATTGACAGGTTGCCGCTCGGCCCGTTGTAATTGATGTTGCGGCCGTTGACGAGCGATGTGTTGCAGTCGTCGAACATCACGCAACCGGTGCCACTGGTGGTGACGCCGGCGATGGAACCTGCGATCTCCCTGGGTTGGTTGGAGCCGGCGGCTTGGGCTGCCAACGCGATGATGGTGAGGCAGTCGTACGCGTTGTGGGCATAGAGGCCGCTGGCGTCGGGGTCGATGGTCAACAGCGCCTGAGTGAACATCGCTGAGTCGGCGTAGGCAACCGGCGACACTCCGCTGACACGGAGCGCCAACCCGGGACTGAATGGCTGAGCAGATGCGGCGGGCCGCCGAATTGCGTCGTTGACCACGTAGGTCAGCCGGTTCTGTGCCGCGGCGTCGATGGCGTTGATGATTGCCGGCCCGGTCACGCCATCGGCGATCACGGCAACTACTTCCGGTGCGCTCGCGAGCGCTTCCTCGACCGCGGACGAGATGGACTCCTCGTTGGCGGCGACGCCGATCGTCGCCGCCACGTTGGTACCGAGCGCGTTGATGGCGTCCTGGGTTGCTTCGCCAAATGGGCGGCCATAGCCATCATCGAGATACATCACCACGGCGGTGCTGCTGCCGGTGGCCTCCACGACGCTGGCGATGGCCTCGGCCTGCAGCGAGTCGCTGGGGATCGTGCGAAAGAACAGGCCGTCATCGGGAAAGTTGTCGAGCGCCATCGCCGTGGCCGTTGGGCTGCATGTCAGTACGCCGGATTCGACGGCCGCACCGAGCGTGCCGAGTGTGTTGAGCGATGAAGTCGGCCCGATGATGGCGTCGACTCGGGGCGCGAGGCTTTGGACAGCAAGCGCCGCTGTTGCTGGGTTGGTGCCCTCCTCGGCCGTGATCAGTCGTACCGGCCCCCCGTTGATGCCCCCGGCCGCATTGATCTCGGCGATGCCCACCGCCAGTGCGTCGCTCATCGACGACCCCAGGTCGGCGGCGGCGCCACTTCGCGGGAGAATGGCCCCGATGACGAGGGTGCCGTCGTCGGGATGGTTGGTCGTGATCGTCGCGGCGACCGAGTCAACTGAGTTTGCGCCGGCTCCCGAGCCCTTGGCATCGCTGCAAGCAGCCAACACGACGAGCGACAGCACTACGGCCGTGCCGACGGCACGAAGGTGTTTGGGGTGGGACACGAGGGAAGTGTAGGAGGCCGCTCGCAACTGACGGTGTCGTGTTCGCGTTCCAGCGGAATGAACGGCTCCCAGTTCACGTTCAGTGCCACGACCAACAACGACAGGGTCATTTTCCCCCTGGTCGCCGTCGCAGTCGATCTCTGAACCGCCTATGGTCGCGGCGTGAGCGACGCCACGCCCCAGGACTTCACACGCGACCTTGCCCGCTGGAGCGAAGCGCTCGCTGGCATCGCCCGCACCGGTCTCGGCTTCTCTCAGAACCTGTATGAGCGCGAGCGGTTCGAGGAGGTGCTGCACGTTGCCGCCGACATCAAGGCGGCCGCCGATGAGGCACTGGAAGTGCAACGCGAAACCGACCATTTTATTCAGGAATGGATGGAGAACGTCGGCGAGGGTATTCCCGGCTACGTGACTCCCAAGGTGGCAATTGGTGCGGTAGTGGGTAACGACGCCGGCGAGATTCTGCTGGTGCAGCGGGGCGACAGTGGCGTGTGGCTGTACCCCACTGGGTGGGCCGACAACGGCTACTCACCCAGTGAAGTCGTGGTCAAGGAGGTGCTGGAGGAGACCGGTATCGAGTGCGAGCCGGTGCAGCTGCTGAGCGTGATTGACGGGCAGCGAATGGGTTTCACTCGCTTCGCGATGTACCTGCTGCTCTTTCACTGCCGGGCCACAGGTGGCAGTTTGGCGGCGCACCCGTTGGAGACCGCCGACCTGGGCTGGTTCCGACGTGATCAGTTGCCGCACCCAACGGTGGGGGCGGAGTGGTGGGGGCCGATGGCGTTCGCCGCAATCGACGGCAACCTTCAGGCCGCTACATTTGAGGCGCCGCGCCGCCCGGTGTGGCGCGGGCCGCACGACTGACGATCGTTACTTCTCGCCGTGCGGTTCGTCGCCCTCTTGGTCGCGAAGGAAGCGCTCAAGATCGGCCATGAAGGCTTCGCTGTTCACTTCCACCTCAACATCAACGACAGGCTCCAGCTCGCCACCAACGGTGTCGTCATCGTCATCGTCATCATCGTCGTCGACTTCGCCGAAATCGGCGTCGTCGAGCTGCCCGCTATCAGAGAGCGACTCCAGCCGTTCCACGTAGCCCACGAGGTCTGCGTCGTTGGAGACGAAGGCGGTAACGCGAGCGTCATAGGCGAGCGCCTCGGACTGCAACCGCGCCGTGGGTGCCGGAGTTCCAATCATTTCGCAGGCGCGCTCGACAAGAGCCAGCGAGGCCTTCGGTGATGGGACTTGCGCGGCGTATGCCGGAACCGCCGCCCACAACGAGGCGCATGACATATCGGAGCGGGTGCACGCATCTTGCACGACGCCGACGATGCCGGTAGGGCCCTCGTAGCGGCTGCGCTGCAGATCGAAACGGTCGATCACGTCTTGCTCGGTGGCAGTACCGATCAGCTGCACGGGCCGGCTGTGCGGCACGTCGGCCAACAGCGCACCGAGCGTGAGCACCATTGAAACGTCGAAGTGCTGAGCAATTCCGATCAGCTGCTGCGTGAAGAGCCGCCAGCGCAACGCGGGCTCGGGCCCCAAGATCAAAATCACATCGCCGCCTGGAGTGCTGGCACTCCAGGCGCCAACTGTCGGCCAGACGATGGTGCGCCGTTGCTCAGCAGTGAGGCGTACGTGTGGGCGAACCGTGGCGAAGTCGGTGAACTCCTCGGGGTCGATCTCGGCGAGCGGCTGTGCCTGCCATGCTTCGACAAGGTGTCGAACGCTGTTGCTGGCCGAATCGGCCGCATCGTTCCAGCCCGTAAATGCCGCAATAACGATGGGACGCTGTAGCGAGGGTTGCGCCAGCCAGCGGACGTGCTCCATGGCTCGCCACGCTATCGCCATCACTCGATGCAACTTGAGCACAACGAACACGCGCGGCTCAGGAACTGCCAGCGCTCAGGCACCGCCGAGCGCGCCGTGAGTGAGGTCGTTAGAGCTGCGGTACGACGATGTAGGCCGCGCCGCCGCCGGAGGCGATGACGTCGTCGAGCCAGTTGCCTTCGTAGACGTCGGTGGGACCCTGCATCAGGTCGTTGTCGTCCGCACCTTCGGGGGTGGTGACGAGCGTCCAGGCTTGGCGCTTGTATGTCCAGTTTGCTGGGTACAGGCGATGTGCTTCTCGCCACCATGCCACGGCGGCATCCGGCCCGACGGTGCGTCGCAGATGCTCACCAAGTTCGAAGCAGGCCGCAGCACGAGCTTCATCGTCGCCGCGCGGCTGTGAGCGGGCAACGA
Organism: Ilumatobacteraceae bacterium; assembly: GCA_043740085.1. Lineage (GTDB taxonomy): Bacteria > Actinomycetota > Acidimicrobiia > Acidimicrobiales > Ilumatobacteraceae > UBA668. The sequence continues at coordinate 9,506 of JAYUCY010000094.1, read as the reverse complement.
CCTCGTCTGCTGACAGGACGTAGCGCGACGCGTCGCCGTGAGTTGCCCAGTCCACAATGGCTGCGCGGTAGTTGACCGCGATGTCGGGGATCTTCTTCACCTCGGTGAGCATGCGCGTGATTCGCTCGGGCAAACCCTCGGGGATGTCCATGCTGCGCAACGGGCTGGTCTCGATGGAGGCACTCTCGGCGGGGCGCACGATGGTGCCGGTCTCGTCGATCCACACGGCCATCGGGATGTTGCTGAAGCCAAACAGTTCATCGGTGATGTGCTGCGTGTCGACCAGGCTTGGGTGCGCCAGCGCGGGGTCGGCGGGCCGTGCGGCCTCGATCCATTTGGTGGTGTGTGCGGGCTCGACGTCGAGGGCGACAGTGACGACAGTGAGGCCAAGTGCTGCGAGTTCAGTGTGGAGTGCCTGCCACCCGGGCAGGCTGGTGCGACAGCCTCAATAACTGGACCAGGCGACCAGCAGGACCTTGCGGCCCCGCAGCGATGACAGGCGGAAGGGCTGCCCGTCGTGCGTCCGAAGCAGCGGATCGGCAGCGGCCGCGGTGGTCAGTGCCTTGCCGCCCAACGTGGCCGGGCCGAGTGCCCAGACTCCGTTTTCCGCGTCGTGGACCAGCGGCATACCCAGCCGCTGCGCAGCGATCTCGATGTCGACGGTGCCGTCGGCACGCAGGCTGCCGGCGGCGGGCACGCACACTTCGCCCTGGCACAGGCCCTCAGCTTTGGGGTGCCAACCGGTGTGGTCCCCAAACTGGTCGGTGTCGACGTCGGCGAGCGTGTGCAGGATCATGTGCGGACCGTATCAGTGGCCGCCGGCCCTGTCGGAAGCGAGGTTGGCAAGGTCGTGCGGACCCGACGCGGGGTAGCCGTGGCCGGCGCGGATTGCTTCGCCCCACGGCGTGAGGATGTCGACGAGTTCTTGCAAACCGCTGCCCATCCCGCTGACGATGCCAGACATCTGCAGGTCGGTGTTGATCTCGACTTCTTCGCGTAGTCGGCGACCGGCGGTCGTGAAACCGATCTCGTCGACCAACCCGCGTGACCGCAACCGTTGATGTGCGGCCTCGAACTGCTCGTCGCTCCAGGAGCGGGTGCGGCTGTAGCTGCGCATTGGAAGTCCCCAATACAGCTCGCTGAGCAAGCCGATCTCGGTGGCATCGATTCCGAGGCTGATCCAGGCCGCCGTGTGGCTGTCGCCGCGGTACTCGCGAAGTTGGTCGCCGAGACGCCACACCACGCCCAGGTCAGTGGCCGGCATCGGCAGCGAACACACGCCCGCGTAGAGTGGACGCCCTTCTGGCCGCAGTGGCTCGACGGCGCGGGTGAGAATGGCGCTGGCGCGCTCGACACCTGCCGGTGCCGTGCCCAGCAGCCGTTCCAACTGTGCAATGGCGCCGTCGTCGCGTGCCTGGCAGATGGTGGCGGCGTCAGTGAGCGTCCAGCCATAACGCACAGATGGGATGACCGCAGCGGGGTTGAACACAGCAAACGCGGCCGCGACCACTTCGCCCGGAACCTGGCCCATCACCGAGCCGCGACTGGTGAAGTAGGCCGGCCCATCGGGCAGCGCAACACCACCAGCCTGATTGACGCTGACAGCGAACCCCAGCGCGGCGTAGCCGGCGTGGCATTCGGGGGAGAAATACACCTGGCCGACGACGGGTTCGAGGGCGGCTGCGAGAGCGCGGGCTGGTTCCATGAGGGCGCACCATACGCAGCAGCGCGCCGCAAGTCGCACTTGAGCAAACCGCACACCGTTATCGTGCAGTGCCGTGAGTGTCACGATCGAGATTGCAACCATTGCCAGCGACGAATTGGTGCAGGCCTTTGCCCACCTCATTCCGCAGTTGTCGCAGAGTTCGCCGCCGCCGGACGCGGCGCAGGTTGCGCTGCTGGTCGCCGACCCCGGGTCGGTGGTGTTTCTGGCCCGTCTCGACGGAGCGATTGTTGGCACCCTGACGCTGGTGCTGTACCGCATTCCCACGGGTCTCAAGGCGTGGATTGAGGACGTGGTTGTCGACGGCAGCGTTCGCGGTCACGGTGTCGGCGACTCGTTGAATCAGGCGGCGTTGGCCGAGGCTCGCACCCGCGGGGTCAAGGCCGTCAGCCTGACCAGTCGCCCGTCGCGCGAGGCGGCGAATCGGCTGTATCAGCGCATCGGCTTCACCCAGCGCGACACCAACGTCTACCGCTACGACCTCTGACCCTTCGGTTCAGGGTTTCGGGTGGGCGAGGAGGTAGTCGATGACCTGTTCGCTGAATGAGCTCGACAGTTCGGGGACGTGTGTGCCGCCCACAATCGTCCATAGTTCCACCGCGCCGCCCGCCGGGCAGTTTTGGTAGCGAGTGACGCGCGTCTCGTTGCCGATGAGTGTGCGGTCCAAGTCGAGTGCCGCAGGGGTGGTCTTGGGTGAGATGGCACAGCCGTTGTACGCGGCCCATGCCGCAACTGTCTGTTCGGCACCGGGATGAGCGGTTCCCTCGAACGTGCCGCCCTCATAGGTGATGGTCTCGTCGTTGGTGCCATGAACTTCGACAACATTTACCGGTGACGTGGGCGTACACCGCGCCGTGTCGAGAAACGTCGCCGCGCTGATGCTGACGATGCCGGCAATGAGGTCGGCATCGTCGCAGGCCATCCGGTACGCCATGAAACCGCCGTTGGAAAAACCGACGACGAAAACCTTCTGTGCATCAACGGCGTAGTCCGATTGCACTTGTTGGATCACGGCCGCCAGGTAGGCGGAGTCGTCAACCGTTGCGCCGAACCCGCAGCACACGTCTGTCGCGTTCCAGAAGGGCGCGCCCTCGGGGTTGCGTGTTCCGTCGGGGCTCACCATCAAGTAGCGGCGGGACTCGGCAAGGCCGCGTAGACGAAAAAAGTCGTCCTGCATCGCTCCGGTGACGCCGAACCCATGCAGCAGGATCACCAGCGGCAGCGCTGTGATGCCGTCGTATGCGGACGGCAGATAGACGTCGAAGGGCCGGCCGGCCACCGGATCAGGTGCTGATTCGAGCGTCGACACCGGGTGCGACGTCGACACGACGGCAGTCGGCTCGGTGGTGCGAGTCAGCGCTTCGTGATCGTCGGAACAGGCACCCATCGTGAACGCACAGATCACCAGAGCGGCTGCTACTCGACGCACAATTACGGCTTGGGATGGTCGAACAGAAAGTCGATGATGTCGGCGCCGAACGTTGTCGACACTGCTGGAATGTGCGAGGCGTCAGGGATGGCCCACAACTCGACCGCGCCGCCGACGGGGCACCCGCTGAATTGAGTGGCGATTGATTCGTCGCCGGCGATGTTGGCTTCGAGGTCGAGCGGAGTGGGCAGTTCTGTGGCGGAACCCGTGCACCCGTTGTTGGCAGACCAGGTGGCCACGGTCTCGCGCGCTCCCGGATGATCGTTGCCCAGCAGTGTGCCGCCCTCGAAGCCAATCGTTCCGTCGGCCGTACCGTGGATCTGCAGCACGCTCACCGGTTCCGAGGGGTTGCACTTCGTGTTGTCGTCCCACGTTGCGCCGGCCAGGCTGACGATGGCAGCGACCATGTCGGCGCGGTCACACGCCATTCGGTACGACATAAAGCCGCCGTTGGAGTGGCCGACGAAGAAGGTACGTTTCGGATCAACGTTGTAGCTGCTCTGCACGTCCTTCACCAGCGCCGTGAGGTACGCCACATCGTCAACGGTGGAGCCGAAACCACAGCAGGCGTTGGTCGCGTTCCAGAACCGCTTGTTGATTGCGTTGATCGTGCCGTCAGGGTGCACGTAGAGAAAGCCACGGCTCTCGGCCAGCGGCTGCAGCTGAAAGTAGGCCTCTTGGATAGCGCCCGTGGCGCCGAAACCGTGCAGCAACACGACCAACGGCATTGCCGTGCTGGCGCTATACGAGGAGGGAACAAACACGTCGTACGACCGCCCGGTGATGACGTCTGGCCTACTTGTTGTGGGTTCGGCGGTCGATGATGCCGTCGCCGTATTCTCTGTGATGGCTGTGGTGGAGGGCTCGGCGACGACATCGGAGGTCATGGGTGCCGAAGCAATGGCTAGTGCGATTGTCGAGACGGAACTCGCTTCGTTGGTGTCGCTGGCGGCGCCGCTGGACGAACTGCACGAGGCAACGAGTGCAGCGGCAAACAACAAACCCACGAGACGGCGCATCTGGGCACTGTAGGGCAGCCCGCTGTGCAGTGGACGTTCGATGAGTTGTGCCATTCGTCTCCATCAGATGGAACGGGCCTGCCCCCGACGTGAGCGGGGGACGGGTCTCAACCATCGTGGTGAACTACGCGTGGTGTCCCCCGGACTTGGTTGAGTTCTCAGTATTTTCGGGGTCGCTGGCAACCTCAATATCCATATGCGGTGCCAGGTCCTCAGCGGCCTGGCGTACCTGCCAATCGCGGTCGATCAAGGCGGCAGCGAGTGCAGCGTCTACCTCCGGTCCGCTGAACGGCGCCAGTGCCAGCACGGCACGTCGGCGGATGTTGGGCTTGTCCGCACAGGCGCGCAGAATCACCGGCAGCCCGCGCTCGTCGCCGATGGCACCGAGGGCTGCGACGGCGGCTTCACGGACGAGCGGGTCGCCGGAGTCGGTGCCCAGAGCACAGAGCAGCACGAGTACATCGTCGGCGACGTCTTCTTGCTCACCAGCCGCCCACGCAGCCGCTTCGATGACGGTTGGGTCCGGGTCGCGAAGCATGGCTGCTACCGAGACCTGACGATGAGTTGCGGCCAAGGTCACCGCGCGGTGACGGACAATTGCCGTGTCGTCTGTGAACGCCGATTGCAGGTCGACGTCGGTGAGTGCGTCCATACGCGCCAAGGCCCCGAGCGCCAGTTGCCTGGCGACCGGATCTGCCTCGACAAGCGCAGCGCGGGCAGCTGTTTCGTTGCCCTCATGGCCGGCGATCACCAGGTTCCGCCAATGGTCCTGGGTCGTCATCGCGGCGTCTCGGTGAACGTCATCGCTTGAGCATGTTCGTGAGAGTGATGACCAGCGCGGCTGTGCCGATACCGATGATCGTCGCCAGCACGGCGCCGATCCACACCGCGAGCACCCCACCGGCCACTACCGACCACAGGCGGCGCCACCACGGAGACCGGCGCGCCATCGGAGCTTTGGTCTCGGCCACCTCCACGCCTGCAGGCGCGGAAGAAGGACGTCGGGCGCGTGCCGGATCGGCCGTCGCTCTGGCAGGCTTGCGCCATCCAGCCGCGATCAAGGCCACAATGGCAAGACCGGCAATCCAGCCAGCAGCGGTGGTGACTTCAGTGATACTCACGCAAGAAGAGATGGTACCGGAGCCCGCACCAGCGGTCAGGGCGCCGCGCAAGAGCGACCGACGGTGGGCGATACCGCTCGCGGCCTTGGGCATCGCTGCCGCAGCCGCTCCCGTACTCTTCAGCTTCATCCCCAGCACGGTCTTGATCGAGAAGGATCGCTGCCGTGAGTTCGATTCGTCCAGCCCACCGGAGTGTGTGAAGCCGACCTCGGAGTCCATGGAGTTCGCACTGGTGCCCGCGGATGCCGAGCCGGTGGAGCCCCGCATGGCGATCACCGGCGCTCCCACATTTGACACGGCCGGTCAGGTGTATTTCGTGACCATCACCCAACCGAACATCAGCATGGTTGATTGGTTCGTTGCGCGGCACAACCCGGCGGCGCGGTTCCAGAGCCACCGCGACAAGTACGGCGACCAATCGCAGGCGCAGCTCATTCAGGCCGGCCAACAGCAAATGCGCAGCGCGAAGGACAACGCGATGTATGTCGCGCTGAAGGCTGCTGGTTACCCGGTGGAGATCAAGCCAGGCGACGTGATCATCGACTTCCTCTTGTGCCTGAAGGCCAACGAGGCGGGCACCGAGTGCTTGCAGTACAGCCCGGCAGACAAACTGCTCGACCCGGGTGATGTGCTGAAAAAAGTCAACGGCGTGGACGTCACCATCATTGACGATCTGCCCGGGGCACTGAAGGGCGTGAAGCCTGGCGCGATGATTGATATCGAGTTCGAGCGCGCAGGGAAGGAGATGTCTGGTCAAGTCGAGACGATTCTCTCGCCGGGTGAGGACCCGCCGCGCACCATCATTGGTTTCCGGCCAATCGATACCACCACTGTCGCGCTGCCCGATGGACTGGACGTTGCTATCGACACCGACAGCATCGGTGGCCCGTCGGCCGGGTTGGCGTTCACGCTGACACTCATCGACGAGCTCACCGCCGGCGATCTGATGGGTGGCAAGCGAGTGGCGGTCACCGGCACGATCGACGTCGAGGGAAAAGTTGGTGCCATCGGTGGCCTCAACTCCAAGGCCTCGGCGGTGCTGCAGGTGGGCGTCAAGTATTTCCTTGTCCCCACATCGCAGGATCAGCAAGGCAACAACGACAAGATTGCAGCCGCCCGAAAAGTCGTTGGCGACGAGGTAGAGATCATTCCTGTCGCCACTATTGAGGAAGCGTTGGCGGCGCTTGAAAGAATTGGCGGCGACCCGGTACGGCCGGTCAACCCGCCGACGGCCACCGGCGCCTAGCCCTCCAGCGGGGGTGCACCTGGCGCCGCTGGCGCTATGCCACCCTTTCGAGTGCCATCGCACCTACGATTTACATCCGATGGCCATTTCGTTCTCACGTCCCGACCCCTCGTCGCCGACGGCTGTGTCGACGGCCAACTTTTCGAGCGCCCGTCGCGGGTACGAGCCGGGGGAGGTGCGCGAGTTCTTGCGCATGGTTGCCGCCGAGTTGGCTCGCCTGCAGGAGCGCGAGAAGTTCCTCGAACGCGAGCTGCGGACATCGCAGCGCAATTCGCCCAGCGCAGGAATCGCGCTCGACGAAGAAGTTGTCACGCGCATGCTGGGCGAGGAAGCCGTCCGCATTCTCTCCACGGCGCGTGAAGCTGCGACGCAGATCAAAATACGCGCCGAAGACGGCGCTGGACGAGTCCTGCGCGAGGCCACTGACGAAGCCCAGCGCTTGCGCGAGGAAGCCGAGATTGAGTCGTCTCGCCGCCGACAGGACGCCAGCTCTGACGCCGAGTCCGAACTGCAGATGGCTAAGCAGCAGGGCCGCGAGATGGTCAACGAAGCGCGCGCGTACCGCGAGCGTGTGTTGGGCGAGCTTGCCCGCCGCCGCGAGCTGGCACGCCAGCAGATCGAGCAGTTGGTGCATGGCCGCGACCGGTTGCTGAATGCGTTCGAACGCGCTCGCATCGCCGCGGTTGACGTGATGGCGGAGATGACGCCGCTGGGCGAGCCCACCGAATACGTGAACCTGTCGCCTACCACCGGGCCGGTGCCGTTGATGGTGCCGGCCACAGACGCACGGCCAAAGCTGGCGATCGCCGACCTGGAAGCCGACCCCGACCCCGATCTGGACGCTGACGCGGATGTCGCAGACCTTGAGCCCGCGCTCGCCGAGCTGGTCGCGATCGAGGCGGAGGAAGAGTTCGAAACCGCTGATCTGGTTGACGAGGCCCCCGAGACCGACGACGACCCGATGGCGAATGTCGTCTCATTGTTCGAAGTGGCAGACACATCTCGCGCAGCAGTTGTTGATGTGGCGGACGTTGATGAGAACGGCGAGCCGAAAGCGTCAGTCGAGGATTTGTTCGCTCGTCTCCGTGCCGCTCGCGCCGACAAGGCGATGCAACGGGCGGCCGAGGCTCACGCTGAGATCGACGTTGACTTCGACGTCGAAGCCGTTCCGGTCATCCTCGCCGAGGTCACCGCGCTGTTCGAGGAAAGCGATGCGACCGAGGAGCTTTCGGTGTTCCACGCGTCGCCTGCCGCGCCTGCGTTGGTCGTCGAGACCGACGACACGCCCTTTGGTCGTCGCAATGCGGAACTGACCCCGCTCATCGTGGCCGCAGCGCGCAAACTCAAGCGTGTGCTGGCCGACGAACAGAACGATGTACTCCATATCTTGCGGCGTACCGAACCTGTCCGGGCGTTCGACACTCTGTTGCCCTCGCCCGCCGATCATGCGCAGCGTTATGCCACCGCAATCGAGGGCGAGCTGCGCCTGGCCGCGTTGGCGGGGGCAGCCAGTGTCGACGACGGTGACAAGGGTGACCACCTCCACGAAATCAATCGGGCCAAGGCGCTGCAGCCGGCAATTGAGGCGTTGGCAGTAGCCATCATCGACCCGCTGCGCGTTCGCGTGGCACGGGCCGTCACCGACTCTGACGGTGACAACGGTGAGCTGGCCGATCTGGTGCGTGCCCTCTACCGTGAGTGGAAGACCCAACGGATTGACGAGCATCTCGACGATGTGGCTCGTATGGCCTTCGGTCGCGGTGCCCTGGTGGCGTTGACGCCCGGCTCGCCTGTGTGCTGGTCGGTCGATCCAAATGGCCCCGCCTGCCCTGACGCCGAGGACAACGCGCTTGCCGGTGCGATTGGCGCTGGCCAGCCCTTCCCGACGGATCACGTGTGTGCCCCGGCTCACGAGGGCTGCCGCTGCATGCTGCAGCGGGCACCCCTGTAGCCTTCGCCGGGTGCGGAACCCTGCCGATATTCCCAGTCGAGCCCGCAAGCCCAGTCGCTTCAGCGATCGCGGCCGAGCGCTGCTCATCATCGCCGCCGTGCTGCTGGTCGGGCTACTGCTTTCCGCCCGGTTCATCTCCAACTTCTACGTGGAGTACCTGTGGCATCAGTCGGTGGGTCGCACCGACGTCTTCTGGGGTGTGCTCGGCGCGAAGTTCACCATGTTCGCGCTGTTCGCGGGCACGTTCATCGTGTTGGCACTGCTCAACCTGATCATCGCCGATCGGTTGGCACCCACCACTTTCTCGGCCAACACCCACCCGCTGGTCGAGCGCTTTCACGAGTTCTTCGGGCATCGCATGCGTATGTTCCGCTTCGCCGTGGCCATCGTCTTCGGGCTGCTCTTCGCGGCACCGGCGATCGGCCGCTGGCAGGACTGGTTGATGTTCCGCAACAGCAAGTCGTTCGGCATCTCCGACCGTTACTTCGGCAACGACGTCGGCTTCTACATGTTCAAGCTGCCCTTCATCACCTTCGTTCTGGACTGGCTGTTTCTTGCGGTGCTGTTCATCACGCTGCTGGTGGTGGCAACTCATGTGCTGTCCGGCGGCATTCTCATTCAGCCGCCAAAGCCGAAGGTGCGAAAGGCCACCAAGGCTCACGTCGCGGTGCTACTGGCGGTGCTGGCGGTGCTCAAGGCGGGCGACTATTGGGTGACGCGCTACGAGCTGACCACCGCCAACCGCGGTGCAGTGCGTGGTGTGACCTATGCGGTGGACAATGCGCAGCTGCCTGCTGTGATGCTGCTGGCACTGGTGGCGCTGCTCACCGCCGGACTGTACCTCAGCACGCTCAAGACGCAGCGGTGGCGGCCCGCTGTTGTGGCATCGGGTCTGTGGGTAATTGTTGCCTTGGTCGGTGGCGTCATCTACCCCAGCGCCGTGCAGTCGCTGGTGGTCGCACCGAACCAGAAGGACAAGGAAGCCAAGTACATCGCCTACAACATTGAGGCGACGAA
>JAYUCY010000093.1:0-8195 GCA_043740085.1 Ilumatobacteraceae bacterium | reverse complement strand
ATCTGCAGCAGCTGTTGCAGGACGGTCTCGCAGTCAACGTTGGCGACAACACCCAAACCGGGTTCGACAACCTGCTCAAGTTGGCCGACGACAAGGAGCCGGCGGCGATGACCATGGCGACGTCGGCATCGCTTGGCCAGGTGCTCACGGTGCTCGCCGGTGGCCAGTTCCCGCAGATTGGGCCAGACGATGTGGGTGTTGGGCCGATGCCCGGCCCCGACGGCCTGCCCGGCGCGCTCATCGGCGGCGCCTCGCTGTGGCCGGTGGATACCGGCGACGACGTGCGTACCGCCGCAACATGGGACTTCATCACCTATCTCGTAGGTGCGCAGCAGCAGAGCCAGTGGGCCGCGGCAACGGGCTACATCCCCGTGCGCACCGACGCCCTCGAGCTCGACCCGTACAAGGCAACATTGGCCACCGACTCCCGCTTCGGGGTGGCGTACGAGCAGCTGCTGGCCTCGCCCGACGCACTCACATCAGCCGGCCCCGTGATGGGTCCGCTGCGCGAAGTGCGTTCCGTGCTTGCAACAGCGATCGCAGCGATTTTCGACGGTGCCGACGTGACCGCCACCCTCAACGCTGCAGCCGACCAAGCCAATGGCCTGATCACCGACTACAACATCCGCAACACCTAGCCCGCCCCACACAACACTCGCCCCATTTGCGCGCGCAATGAATTTCTGGGCGGAAGCCGTCCCGCATTCGAATCTGGGTGTGTCCAGTTCCGGTTTCCAGAACTGGACACACCCAGATTTGGAGCCAATCGCTTCACGACCAGCGTGCGAGCACCCCCCGGATTCGGTCCGCCACTTTCTGAGGGGACGTGGTGAGCGCACGCCACGTGAAGTGCACGGTGATGTAGCCATCGACGGTGAGGTCTGCGTCACGGATTCGGTCGAATTCAAATTGATCGCGGTCGAGTCCGTGGGTACCCCAGCCGTCGCACTCCAGGACGATTCGAGTTCCGACGACAAGGAAGTCGACCTCGTAACCGCCGACGATCGCGTGGAACTGCACCGGCGGAAGGTCGTAGTCCGCAATGAGCGTCGACATCCTGGACTCAAGCAAGCTGTCCGGTGGCAACTCGTCGCCGACCCACCTGTCCAAAGCAAGCCGAAGCGGGGTGATCCCGCTGCGTCCGCGGACGGAGTGACGGGCCAGCGCTGCTCGAATTCCGATTGGCGATACGACCTTCGAGACCAGGATCGCGATCATCGCCGCGTCGACAGACCCCTCGTCGACTGCTCCCAGGTCCACCAGCATCCGAGCCGGGCTACAGGTTGGCACTTTGTCGCGCATGATCGGTCGCAGGTCGAGGAGGTCGCGCGGCCGATGGATCAAGACGCCCGGAAGGCGCGGCATTCGGCTCCGCGAAACGACAATCACGTCGACGGGGTCCGCCGCAGGCCGCTCGACACCCCACAGCGCTGCAGCGGTTCGGTGCGATGCCATCGCTCCCGGTCCAGATGCCCACACCGCCGCAAGTGCGCGCTGTTGGAGCGTCGACTGAGTTCCGTGGAGGCGGGCGACCGTCGGAAAGAGCTGCTCAAGGTGGCCACTGTTGATCGCTCGATACCAGCTGCTGCGGCTGACGCCGAGTGCAGCGGCGGCGTCCTGGGTAATCAGCCCATGGTGGCGGGTGGCGTAGGTGTCGAGTTGTTGAAGTCTCATACCCTTACTGGGCATGGTGAGGTTCCCAGTTCGGCAAAATTAGTGATGATTTCAAATTTCTGGGCGTCGTGAGTCCCGGATACCGAAACGGCGGACACCCAGAGTCCTTCATGGGACGGCTCCCGCCCAGAAACTGCTTGCGCGCGCAAATGGGGGTCGTGGGTCTTGGGTGCGGGGCGGGCGAGCCGGGGCGGGGCTCGCGCGATCAGCGTCGGAGGGCGGGGATCTGGGTTGCGGAAGTCGGTATCCTGGCGGGCATGGCTACACAGTTTCCCGCTCTTGATGGTTCCGCTCCCGTGTCGCAGCAATTCGACCAGGCTCCCGAGTTCGGGATCGATGCGTCGAAGCGCTACACGGCCACGATGGAGACCTCGATGGGCACGATGGTCGTCGCACTCGATGCCATCAACGCACCCGGCACGGTCAACAACTTCGTGTTCCTCGCCGCCCACCACTACTACGACGGAGTTGTGTTCCACCGCATTATCAACGGCTTCATGTGCCAAGGCGGCGACCCCACCGGCACCGGCCGCGGCGGCCCCGGCTACCGCTTCAACGACGAGCCCGTGAAGCAGAAGTATCAGATCGGCTCGCTCGCCATGGCAAACGCCGGCCCCAACACCAACGGCAGCCAGTTCTTCTTGATCAGTGGCCCCAGCGGTGTTGGCCTGCCCCCGCAGTACAACCACTTCGGCCAGGTCGTGAAGGGCCTGGAAATTGTCGATGCCATGCAGCGCGTCGACACCGACCACAGCGACCGTCCGCGTACTCCGGTGGTCATCAACTCCGTCACCATCACCGTCGCCGACTGACCGCGTCAAAGAACGACACCGTCACCGAACGACTCCGTCGCCGAAACACACAGAGCCAACCGGCACGATGGCAACGCAGAAGTTGTCGCTTGCGCAAGCACGTCGCATTGCGCTCGCCGCACAGGGATTTGCCGACCCGCGCCCGGCCGGTCGTGTTGATCGTCGTCACTTTCGGCGCGCCATCGACCGGATGGGCCTGATCCAGATCGATTCGGTCAACGTGCTGGTGCGCAGCCAGGAGCTGCCGCTCTTCGCCCGCCTTGGACCGCACTCACGCTCGATGATTGCCGACGCCACCGCCGACGGTGAGCTTTTCGAGTATTGGGTGCATGAGGCCAGCCATGTTCCCACCGAGCACCACCACCTGCACCGCTGGCGGATGGCGGGCGATCACAAATGGGATCGCTATTGGACGCTCACCGAACGCCGACCCGGTTACATCGATCAGGTGCTCCGCCGCATCGAAGTGGACGGCCCAATCGCCAGTGGCGATCTCAGCGAACGTGTCGGCAAGAAGGGCCAGTGGTGGGACTGGGACGATGGCAAGGTCGCCCTGGAGCATCTGTTCTGGACCGGCCAGCTCACGGCGACTCGCCGCGCCAGCGACTTCGCCCGCATCTACGACCTCCCGGAGCGCGTGTTACCCGCTCATGTGCACACCCGTGAGAGCGTGCCCGAGCGCGACGCGCGCAAAGAGCTACTGATGCTGGCGGCGAAGCACCACGGCATCGGCACCATGCAGGACCTCACCGACTACCACCGCCAGAAGAACCCGCCGTGCAAACCACTGCTCGACGAGTTGGTGGAGGACGGGCAGCTGCTGCTCGCGCGAGTGCAGGGCTGGGAGAAGCCCGCTTACCTGCACCCGCACGCGAAGCTGCCGCGCCGTATCGATGCGTGCGCATTTCTCAGCCCCTTCGACCCCGTCTGTTGGAACCGCGAGCGCAGCGAACGGCTCTTCGGATTCCATTATCGAATCGAGATCTACACACCGGCGCCGAAGCGCATCTACGGCTACTACGTGCTGCCGATTTTGTGGGGCGATTCGCTCGTCGGCCGGCTGGATCTGAAGGCCGACCGCCACAACAGTGTGCTGCTGGTGCAGGGCGCGTATGCCGAGCCAGGTGTGACGATGGATGAATTGGCGCCCGACGTGGTGCGCGAACTGCAGTCGATGGCCGGCTGGCTCGGGCTCGAACGGATCCACATCGCCGACCGTGGCGACTTGGCCTCCACCCTGGTGCGGGTGGCAGGTCAGTACAGTTCCACCTGATGACACTTCTTGAGCCCTCGTCGTCCCCGGACCGGATGCCGCGCTGGGTATGGAAGGCAGTGGTCGTCTTCTGGGGCGGCGCTGTCGCGGCGCTCGCGTTCCGGTCGCTGTGGGCCAGCCTCTACACGTTCTTCCTCTTGCTGCTCGTGTCCCTTTTCCTTTCGCTGGCGGTGGAACCCGGGGTGAACCGGTTGGCCAAGCGTGGCTGGCGACGCGGCACGGCCACCGTTGTCATTCTCCTTGGAGTGCTCGTCGCGTTCCTGGTGTTCCTCATCGCCGTCGGTGCGCTGGTCGGCCAGCAGATTGCTGAGCTGCTGGGCAACTCCGAAAAGTACGTCACGCGCACCGTCAACTTCTTGAACGACACGTTTGGCGCACACATCGATGCCAGTCAGGTGATCGATGACATCAACAAGCCCGACGGGGCTGTGCAGTCCTTCATCGACGGACAGCAGAACCGTGTGGTCGACCTCTCGGTGACCGCATTGGGTCTCCTGGTGCAGGGCCTGTCGGTGATTCTGTTCACGTTCTACCTGGTTGCGGACGGGCCGAAGTTGCGGCGCGTCATCTGTAGCCGGTTGCGGCCCGAGCGTCAGCGGTCGGTGCTCGCCACGTGGGAGCTGGCCATCGAAAAGACCGGCGGCTACCTGTATTCGCGAGCGTTGCTGGCCGGTCTTTCCGCCTTCTCGCACTGGGTCGTATTGCAAGCGCTGGGCACGAAGGCCCCAGTTGCGCTCGCCCTGTGGGTTGGCGTGATCAGTCAGTTCCTACCGGTGGTCGGTACCTACATCGCCGGCGCCCTACCGGTGCTGGTGACGTTTATCGACTCGCCGACGAAGGCGCTGGTGGTGCTGATCTTCGTCATCATCTATCAACAGATTGAGAACTATCTTTTCCTGCCGCGCATCACGGCTCGCACGATGGATCTGCACCCGGCGGTGGCATTCGGCTCTGCAATCGCCGGCGCCGCAGTGCTTGGTGGCGTCGGCGCGATTTTGGCGATTCCCGGCGCGGCAATGGTGCAGGCGTTGCTCAGCAACACCGGCATCCGCCACGAGGTGATCGACAGCGAGCTCACCGTGATCAAACCAAAGTTGCGCCGCGATCAGCGACGTGCGGCGCGCACCAAACACCCGACTGCCGAGACTGATGCCGACTCCTGAATCGTTCGTACCGGTTGCCATCACCACCCGCAGCGGCATGGACGAATCGGTGCACTTCGGTGCCGTCGTGGGCCTTGGGCGCAACGGTGAGATTGAGTTCGCAGTCGGCGACCCGAACGCGGTCATCTACCCGCGTTCGGCCAACAAGCCGATGCAGGCAGTCGCAATGGTTCGCTCGGGTCTGTCACTGCCGCCGCAGCTCCTGGCGTTGACCTGCGCCAGTCACGACGGCACGCCGATGCATATTGAGGGCGTGCGTCGCATCCTGACGACCGCTGGGTTGCGGCCCGAGGCGTTGGCCAACACTGCCGGGCTGCCGCTCGACCCGGCGGCCGCCGCGGACGTCCTGCGGGCGGGCGGCGCACCCACTGCGCTCCTGATGACGTGCAGTGGCAAGCACAGCAGCATGTTGGCCACATGCGTGCACAACGGTTGGGCGCACGACTCGTCGTACCTCGACGTAGCGCACCCATTGCAGGTCGCCGTCTCCGGAGTCGTCGACGAGTTGACCGGCGAACCACACGCCCACATCGGTGTCGACGGTTGTGGAGCTCCGGCTCACGCGATGTCGTTGGTCGGCCTCGCCCGGGGTTTTCGGGCCATCGCAGTCGGCGACGCCGGTGCCGCAGGACGCAAGGTGTACGAGGCGATGACGACGCATCCCGAGATGGTCGGCGGCGACACCTGCCAGGTAACGCCGATCATGCGCTATGTGCCGGGGTTGATGGCCAAGGATGGTGCCGACGGTGTGTTCGCTGCCGCGTTGCCCGACGGCCGGACGGTGGCGCTGAAGATCTCCGACGGCGCTGATCGCGCCCGACCGGCAGTGCTGCTGGCTGGTCTGCAAGCATTGGGCATCGACACGACAGCGGTCGCAGCACTGGTGGAGGAGCGCATCATGGGGCACGGTCGCCAAGTCGGTTCCGTTCGGGCGGTCGCACCGTGAGCATTCCCTACGTCCTGCTCGACAACCCGCACTACGGCGAGGCCGTCGAGGTCGCGCCTCTCATCCGGCGCGTCATTGCGAACAACCCGTCGAAGTTCACGTACCACGGCACGGGCACCTACATCATCGGTCGCGGCGACGTCGCCGTCATCGACCCCGGCCCCATCTCGACCTCGCATCGCGATGCACTCATCGCCGCGCTGGAAGGCGAACGTGTGGTCGCGATTCTGATCACGCACTGCCACAGCGATCACTCACCGCTGGCGGCCTGGCTGCGCGATTACAGCGGTGCGTCAACGATTGCGTACGGCCCGCACGCGATCAGCCACGGCTGGGTGGAGGACGACACGCCCGACGAGCCCGACCAGGAGGAGAAGGCTGCCGCCGCCGCGGCTGAAGCTGCCGGCGAGGCGAAGGTGGAGGAGACATTGGACTACGCCTTCGACCCCGACGTGCGCGTGGCCGACGGTGAGATCGCAGCGTCAGGTGACGGCTGGACCATCCGTGCTGTCCACACTCCCGGCCACACCTCCAACCACATGTGTTTCTGGCTGGAAGAGCAGCGGGCGCTGTTCACCGGCGACCACATGATGGGCTGGAGCACCACTGTGATCACGCCCCCCGACGGCAACATGCGCGACTACCTCACGTCGCTGCAGCGGGTGAAGGACCTCGACCCTGCCGTGTTGTGGCCAACACACGGCGCACCGGTGACGGAGAGCAAGGCATTCGTCGACGCCTTCGTGCAGCACCGCCTTGACCGTGAAGCGGGCGTGCTCTCCGCGGTTCGCGCGGGCACCACGATGATCCCCAACATCGTCAAGCAGCTCTATGTCAGTGTCGACCCGAAGCTCTACAAGGCGGCCGGGCGCAGTGTGCTGGCCCA
Organism: Ilumatobacteraceae bacterium; assembly: GCA_043740085.1. GTDB lineage: Bacteria > Actinomycetota > Acidimicrobiia > Acidimicrobiales > Ilumatobacteraceae > UBA668. The sequence continues at coordinate 1,441 of JAYUCY010000093.1, read as the reverse complement.
CCTGATCAAGCTGGTGGAAGACGGAGCGGTGACCTTCGAGGGAACGCAGCCAGGCGTCACGACGCCCTACCACCCAGCCGGCTAGTCGTACCGGTCAGTAGTACTGATCGAGGATCGTCGTCTCGGTGAGACGGTCGAGCGTTTCCTTCACGGCACGGGCCTCCTTGAGACTGACACCATCGACGTCGGCGATCTCGTCGGAGGTCGCGCGCAGCAGCTTGGCCAGCTCGCCGAAGTGTTCGGCGATGGATGATGCTTGTTCATCGGACAGCCGTGGCACGCGCGCCAGCATGCGCAAGCCCTTGGGCGACGCCGGCGCCTCACCGGCGGCGGGGGTGGCGAAGCTCTGCGCGGAGATGGGATAGTCGGCAACGACCAGCTCCAACTCGTCGTCGAGCGAGGTGAACACTTCCTCCAACTGCAGACGCAACAGGCGGGCATCGACACCGAGCTCGACAATCATGGTTTCGATCTCGGCCGCGATTTGGCGCACCATCTCGCCACGCTGCACGACGGCGGCGACGTCGCGCACCGTCACCACGTCTTCCACTTCCAGCGAAGTGAGCGCACTGGTGGCATCGTCGAGCTTGGTCTTGTACCGCTCGAGCGTCTGCAATGCCTGGTTGGCGCGATCCAGCAGTCGGCCGATGTCGTTGAGCTGCCGACGCATGCCGCCGGCATACACATTGATGACGCTCATCTCTTCACTGACACTGATCACCGGAACGCCCAACGACACGGCCACGCGCTCGGCGGTGCGATGGCGCGTACCGGTCTCGGCGGTGGGCACGTTGGTGTCGGGTACCAGGTGCACGTTGGCCCGCGCAATGCGGCTGCCATCGGTGGTGAGGATGATGGCACCGTCCATTTTGGCCAGTTCGCTGAGCCGCTGTGGGGTGTACTCGGCGTCGAGCAGAAACCCACCGCTACAGATGGCCAACACCGCCGGCTCATCGCACACAACGATGAGCGCACCCATCTTCGCCCTCACCACCCGGTCAATCCCGTCGCGTAAGGCAGTGCCCGGGGCCACTTGTGCCAGCGCCTTGTGCAGCGCATCATTGGGAGAGGTGTGGCCCGACATTGCCGCCAGTCTACGAGCGCCTCCGGTGAGCCAACGCTGCAACTGTTGTCATCGTGTGGGTCATTGCGTGCGTTCGGAGAGGCCGGCGACGTACAGGGCCTCGTCGATGGTGGAGACACGCGTCAGCGTGATGCCCTCTACGCCGTTGGGCGAGTTGGCGGGAACGATCGCGCGCGTAAAGCCCATGCGAGCGGCCTCTGCCAGACGGCGCGGTGCATGCGCGACCTGGCGCAGCTCGCCGGCTAGCCCCACCTCACCGAATACCACGAGGTCGGGTGGAATTGGATAGTTCAGCCAGGCGCTCACCAATGCCAGGCACAGCGGTAGATCGGCTCCAGGCTCGGTGAGCCGCACCCC
>JAYUCY010000092.1:0-3475 GCA_043740085.1 Ilumatobacteraceae bacterium | reverse complement strand
GCCGCCTGGATGAGTTGGCGGCGGTTGATACTTCGTTGTTCGCGCAGGATGTGGTCGCGAAGGCTTCGAAGTCGTCGTTGTTGCATGCGGAACGGTTACGTGAACGCGCGGGTGCGTGTTCGTCGATCCCTGAGCTGGGTGCCGCGCTGTCTGACGGGTCGACCAGTGGTGACCGTGTCGACATTGTGGTGCGCGCAACTGCCGGGTTGTCCGCCTCGGAACGTGTAGCGGTGGCGGCGCACGGGCCACGGTTGGCAGCAGCGGCGGGTGAGCAAACCGCGTCCGGGTTCCGTAAAACCGTCGAGCATGTGGTCGCCCAGGCACGCGCGGACGATGGGTTGGCACGCCTGGAACGTCAACGGCGCCAGGCCCGGGTGAAGTGGTGGTTGGATGCCGACGGGATGTGGAACCTTGCCGGCCGGTTCGACCCTGCCACCGGGGCGCGCATGGAAGGCCGCCTACGCAACCGGATCAACCGCATCCGCGCCGGCGGCATACCCGACACCTGTCCCACCGACCCCGTCGACATGCAACAACACCTCGCCGCGCTCGCCCTCACCGAACTGCTCGGTGTACGCGACACCGACAACAGCAACAGCAACAGCGGTGTCGCCGCGGGCGCTGGTCACGACAGCCCCGGCGGCGGCGGGCCGACCAGCTCCACCGGTTCCAGTAGCGGCGGGCCGACCAGCTCCACCGGTTCCAGTAGCGGCGGGGGTGTGCCGGACGTGACGGTCATCATTGATGAACGCACCCTTCGTGAAGGCCACACCCGCGAGGGCACCGTGTGCGACATCGGTCTCGGCAAATTCGGGTTACCGATCGAAACAATCCGACGCTGGGCCTGCATTGGAACCATCACCCCCGTCATCGTCTCCGCCGATGGCACACGACTCTTACTGGGCCGCGAAACACGACTCGCGAACACCGTCCAACGACGCGCGCTACGCGTGCTCTACCGATCATGCGCGCTCTGCGAAACAGCATTCGACCTCTGCCACATCCACCACGTCAGCTGGTACTCGCTCGGCGGCTTCACCGACATTGGCAACCTGATCAACTCCTAATAACACCGCTGGCGAGCCGCCCAGAACTCTTTGTGACAGGGCGTTGCGAGGGAGGGCTACCATCTGGACGTGTTCACGATTCGTTCCCTTCGCCGCGCCCTACCCATCTGCCTCGTTGTCAGCGCGCTCGCCTGCTCAGGCGCAGACGGAGGGGTGCCCTGGAACGACTACGCGTCGTCGCTTAAGAGCACAATTGACTCACTGGCTGACGCAGGGGACTGCTCCGGCCTCCAGAGCCAGTTCGACGCCGCTGACGCTAACAACGACGCAACGATGAGTCGTACTGGGCACAACAACGCTGAACTGATGAAGTACATCGACGGGAAGCTGCGAGCGGCCGACTGCTACTAGCCGCGTCGCCGGACCGAGTCGCCGAATTTAACACCGGCCACTGGCGGTTGCGGAGCCGGGCCTTCTGAGTCTGGCAAATCCTCGGCGCACACCCGTTCAGTCGCCTGCCCTAGCCGACGAGCGACGTCGCATAGGCTCGCTCACCCTCTCGACGAACGCGATTGAGCCGACCCCCGAGCCATGCGACGAACGCGAAGTAGGTCACGGCAAACGGCAGCGCCACCACTCCTAATTCCCCACATACCATCCAGATCCCTTGGCGCTGTCGGGATGTAGACCACCCACAGGGGAGTGCGTAGGGTCTGCGAATGCCACACGACTCCCAGCAGATTGAACTCATAGGCCGCAACGTGCTCATCGCTCAACTGCTCGCCGACGGACTCGAAGTCGCAGTGCCACAACGCGATCGAGGAATCGACCTGATCGTATACGCCGATCTCGACGAGGGCGGCCGATTCATCGCCCTGCCCATTCAGATGAAAGCAGCGAAGGTACGCTCGTTCGGCGTCGACCGCAAGTACGACAAGTTTCCTCAGCTCCTGCTCGCTCATGTCTGGAACGTCACCGAGCCTACGCACGCGACAACGATCTGTGTCACCCAAGCCGAGGCGACCGCCGTCGCAGATTCGATGGGGTGGACCGCAACGAAATCGTGGACCGAGGGCAACGCCTACTCGACGACTCAGCCGAGCGCGCGACTGCTGGCGCTGCTCCAGCCGTTCGTCGTCACGCCGGGCGGATGGCGAAGCAGACTGGGCATTGTCTCAGCCCAGCCATAGCTACTTGAACAGGGGTGCGTCTCCTGTAACACAGCACCTGCTAACTCCGCGGCGTCACCGGAGCGCGGGCGGGGTGGTTACAGTCCGATCGAGGCGAAGGGGACGAACAGTGCTCAAGAAGTTCAAAGACGCACGGGAAGCGGCCGAAGCACAGAGAGCTCATGCCGCGACCGAACAACGGCTCAACTACCTCGCCTGGCAAGCGAACCAGGCCTACCAGGCCTACACCCTTGCCAAGCTGGAGTCCGACGAGGGCAAGGTGCCGGGGGTACAGCTGAAGGCGGGCGAGGTGGCCTATCTGGTGATGCATGGAGTGGGTCTGGTGGAACCGCGTCGTGGACCAACCAAGTGGGTGGGTGGCTCGCAGGGTGTGTCGTTCAAGATCAGCAAGAACATGCGCTACCGGGTGGGTCAGACTCGCGGTCATGTGGTCCAGGGCGAAGAGAAGCCGACGATCATCGACGTTGGCACGGGTGTGGTGACCAATCAACGAATGATCTTCGTGGGTGGCAAGCGCAGCACCGAGTGGGCCTACTCGAAGCTCCTCGGCTTCTCCCTGGAGCTGGACTCCATGGCCATCTTCAATGTCACTAATCGGCAAAAGGCGTCGGGCTTTGCGTACAGCCCTGAGCATGACCTGATGGTTGACGCAGTGGTGTCCGCAGCCATCGCGGCGTTTACCTCGCCCGAGGAGCACGCCGCCGTCGTGGAGGGTTACCTGGGGGACTACACCGCCTCACACGCCGAGTGGGCCGCGCTCAACGGACAGGTCAATCCAGCCGAGTTGGCCGCGCCGCTCCGTCCTCCGTCCTTGTAGCCGCGGGCTCGGGTCTGTTGGCGGAAGCGCCGGTCGACGCCCACACCGAGGGCAAGCGGGAGCGCAGCGCAGGCGCGGCAGAATTCCTCTGGCGTTCCGAAGTACACCGCTGTAAGTTGCGTGGCGACGGGTGCGCCTCATGGCTGCGGTGAATCCGTTTGTACACAGACTGCAGTGGGTGTCACCCGGACGCCAGCAGGCCGCATTCGTAGAGAAAGGAAACCGGTAGCAGCCTCCCGAGGTTCTTGGGAGGTTCCCGGTGTTCTGGCGTTCTTCATGGTCGACGATGGTCAGTGGCGTTGCACGGACGTGCCTGCGTGGGGCTGACCGGCCGCAGGCCGGTCCTTTACTTGAATTAGCAATGAGAACGCCGGCTTGACTTGGCCCCGGGTTGCCGATTCGTTCTGGCCCCACCTTGGGCTGGTTGGGTGAGGCTAGCGGAGTGTCTGTCGGCTGGTGGT
>JAYUCY010000091.1:0-44641 GCA_043740085.1 Ilumatobacteraceae bacterium | reverse complement strand
GCGCCCTCTTCGCAGCCGTGCAGCCCGAAGACCTGCTCAAGTTCGGCATGATCCCCGAGTTCATCGGCCGCCTGCCCATGATCGGCGCCGTTCGCAGTCTCGACCGCAATGCGCTCATCAAGATCCTCGTCGAGCCGAAGAACTCGCTGGTCAAGCAGTTCCAGAAGATGTTCGAGTTCGAAGAGGTCGAGCTGGACTTCACTCACGAGGCAATGGAAGCCATAGCCGACCAAGCGCTGCTGCGCGGCACCGGCGCTCGTGGCCTGCGCGCAATCCTCGAAGAGGTGCTGCTCAACACGATGTACGAGCTGCCCGGCCGTAGCGATGTCGGCAGTGTGGTCATCGATGCCGACACGGTGAAGACCAAGGTCATCCCCACGCTGGTGCCGCGCGAGCCGGTCAGCAAGCGTCCGCGTCGCCAAGCCAGCTGAGCTGGGTAGCCCGGCGCCAACGACATCATGAGCTACTCCGACGCTCTCGCGTACCTCGACACACACTCCAACTACGACACCACCGGTCGCATCACGTCGCCGACGCTTGACCGCATGGTGACGTTGATGGCTGCGATGGGCGACCCGCAGCTGACCTACCCGGTCATTCACGTTACGGGCACCAACGGCAAGGGCTCGACCACGCAGATGATCACCTGTCTGCTGATGGCGCATGGCCTCTCGGTGGGCACCTACAGCAGCCCACATCTTGAGCGCATCAACGAGCGCATCAGCCGCAACTGCGAGCCGATCAGTGACGACGAGTTTGCCGAGCAGGTGGCGGCAGTTGCCGACCTGGAAGGCATCACCGGAATTCACCCCAGCTACTTCGAAGCCGTCACCGCCGCGGCCTTCCGCTGGTTCGCCGACGTCGCCATCGATGTGGCCGTTGTCGAAGTCGGGCTTCTCGGCCGCTGGGACGCGACCAACGTGTGCGAGTCACAGGTGGCAGTCGTCACCAACATCGGCGTCGATCACACCGAGTATGCAGGGCCGACCAAGCTGCACATCGCCACTGAGAAGGCCGGCATCGTCAAGCCGGGCAGCGCAGTGGTGATCGGCGAGACGGATCACGATTTGGCACAGGCGTTCGTGAGGGCCGGGGGAGCGACGAACTTCCTGCGCGGCACTGACTTCGACGTGCTCGAAAATCAGTTGGCACTGGGCGGCCGCATGCTGGATCTGCGCACGCCCACCATGGTCTACCCCGACATCTTCCTGCCGCTGCACGGTCGCCACCAGGGCGACAATGCAATCGTGGCCCTGACCGCTGTCGAGGCGTTCTTCGCGTCACCAGTGCCAGGTGAACTGGTCACGGAGGCCTTCGCCGCGGTCGTGATGCCCGGCCGCTTCGAAGTGCTCGGCCATCAACCGCTGGTGATTGTCGATGGCGCGCACAACCCCGCGGGAGGCGACACCTGCGCGTCTGTCTTCTTCGACGATTTCGACCCCGCCGGCAGTCGTATTCTGGTGGTCGGCTGCCTGCAGGGGCGCGACCCGCGCGAGATGCTCTCGGCTCTCCGCGCCGACGAGTTCGACGTGGTGCTGACCTGCACCGCACCATCGTCGCGCGGTATGCCTGCCAGCGAACTCACCTTCGCTGCGCGTGCGATGGGATGCGACCAAGTGTTGGAGCACGCGACGGTTGAGCAGGCAATCGACCGTGCACTGTCGTTGGCCGAGAGCGACGATGCAATCCTCATCACTGGCTCGCTGTACATCGTCGGCGGCGCCCGCCCCTACCTCCGCAAGGTCCTCTAACACGCCCCAACCGGGTGCCACGCCGTCAGTGCGAGTGCGATGATGACATCCGAGTGGGTACTCGCACCCCGGGGTGCGAGTACCCACTCGAATGGTGGAGTTGGGGGCGGGCAAAGCGTCGGTAGCGTTGTGGGCCATGTCTGATCGCACCCTCGTTCTCCTCAAGCCCGATGCCGTTCGCCGCAAGCTCGCCGGGCAGATCATCTCTCGTATCGAGTCGAAGGATCTGACCATCGTCGCCATGGATCTCCGTCAGCTCGACGCCGACACGCTCGCCCGTCACTACGAAGATCACGTCGGCAAGGGTTTCTACGCCGACCTCGTCGAGTTCATGAGCAGCGGCCCCGTTGTTGCGCTGGTGGTTGAAGGCCCGGAAGACACCTGGGAAGTCATGCGCACCCTCATGGGCGCTACCAACTCGCGAAAGGCCGCTGGCGGCACTATCCGCGGCGATCTCAGTGCCTCGTTTACCGAGAACCTCGTCCACGGCAGCGATTCGCTGGCCGCGGCCGAGCGTGAAATCGGCATTTTCTTCCCGAATCTGTAACAAACTGCGCACCCGCTAGGCTGCGGGGAAACTTGTCGAATCTCGACGAGTAGTTCGACAGTTCGGTCGTCGACGGCACGAAGGAGAATGGTGATGGCGAGAAGCAACCCGCTCGCGCTTGGTCGTGATCTCGCCATCGATTTGGGCACGGCAAACACGCTCATCTATGCCCGTGGGCAGGGTGTGGTGCTCAACGAACCGTCCGTCGTCGCCATCGACATCACCGACGGGCGGCCGGTCGCCGTCGGCATCGAAGCCAAGCGCATGATGGGCCGCACCCCCGGCCGCATCAAGACAATTCGTCCGCTGAAAGACGGTGTCATCGCCGACTTCGAAGTGTGCGAAAAGATGCTGCGCTTCTTCATTCAGAAGGTGCATGCCAGTCGGTGGAGCAAGCCGCGCATGATCATCTGCGTGCCCTCCGGTATCACCGGTGTGGAGCAGCGGGCTGTGCAAGACGCGGCCGAGTATGCTGGTGCGCGCAAGCCGGTGCACATCATCGAAGAGCCCATGGCCGCGGCCATCGGTGCCGACATGCCAGTGCACGAGCCCAGCGGCAACATGATCGTCGACATCGGCGGCGGCACCACCGAAGTCGCCGTCATCTCGTTGGGCGGCATCGTCACCGCGCAGTCCGTTCGCGTTGCGGGCGACGAGCTCGACGATGCGGTCATGCAGTGGGTGAAGAAGGAATTCTCTCTCGCCATCGGCGACCGCACGGCCGAGGAAATCAAGATCCATATGGGTTCCGCCTGGCCGCTCGACGAGGAACTGACTGCCGACATTCGCGGCCGTGACCTCATCAGCGGACTGCCGCGTACGATCCCGATGACCACCGAACAGGTGCGCGAAGCCCTTGCAGAGCCAGTTTCTGCCATCATCGACGCCGTGAAGACCACGCTCGACCGCACTCCACCCGAACTCGCCGCCGACATCATGGAGCAAGGCATCATGATCACCGGTGGCGGTGCCCTTCTCGCGGGCCTTGGTCGTCGCCTCTCTCATGAGACCGGCATGCCGATCAACATCGCACACAATCCGCTGTTCAGTGTCGTCATCGGCTCTGGTCGGGCGCTCGAAAACATTGATGCGATGCGGGGGCTGATGTCGCTCGGTGGCGACGACTAGTCGCTCGGAGGTCATCACATGTTTTCCGCTTTGAGTCGTCGTCGTGTGGTCGCGCTGGTCGTGCTCACCTGCCTGCTGTTCATCACACTCGACAGGAACGGCAACCCCGTCATCGACAGATTCCGTGGCGTGCTGGCAACCGTGCTGCAGCCAATCGACACCGCCACGCGTGCCATTACGTTGCCGCTCGCGCGTGCCTGGTACGGCATTTCCAACTACGACGATCTCGAGCGCCAGAACCAAGCGCTGCGCGACCAGATCGAACATCAAAAGGGCAACGATGTCGAGGCTCGCTCGGCGATCCTCGAGTACCGCCTGCTGCTGAAGGTGCAGCAGCTCGCGTCGAAGTTCAACTACCCGACGGTTGCTGCCCAGGTCATCGGCGACTCGCCGGGCAACTTCCAGAACACCGTCGAAATCAACGTTGGCTCCACCGATGGAATTCGCGTCGGAATGCCGGTGACCAACGGTGCCGGGCTGGTGGGCCGAATTACTCGCGTGTACCCAACCCACAGCCTCGTCAAGCTGATCACGGATCCCGCATACTCGGTGCCAGCGCAGGTCCTCTCCTCGGAGGACGACAAGGGAATCGCTGGGCCGCTGCCGGAGATCCCGATTGGCGGCGCGACCTCCAGCAGCACATCGTCGACCACTACCACCACGACGGTTGCGGTCACCCCCACCACTCAGCCCGGTGGTACCGCTGGGCCGACCACTTCAACGCCGGCCGCAACCACAACCACCGCCCTCGAAGTAATTCGCGAGACCGGTTTGCTGGAGGGCCAGGGCGGCAACAAGCCGATGCTGTTGCGCTTCGTGGACAGCAGTTCTTCGCTCGCCAACGTGAGGGTTGGCGCCATCGTCGACACCGCCGGCGGTACCAAGGGCCTCGCTCCGCAGGGCATTCCTATCGGCGTCATCACGCGCATCGTGTCGCAGTCGGGCGATAGCGGCAATCTGGTTGAGGTCACTCCCAACGCCAGCCTGCGGCAGCTCAACTTCGTTGCCGTCGTCCTCTACGTCTCCGAGACTGTCGGTCCCTGAGCGGTGCGCGGTTTCGTTTTTGCACCGCTGATTCGCCTCCTGCCCGTCGGCCTGCTGGCGCTCTCGTTGCAGCGGGTCATTTTCGCCAATCATCCGATTCACGACGTGCAGATCCAGCTGGTTCTTGCCGTGGTGGTCGCGGCCGGTGCCGGCGGCGGAATGGATCGGGGCGCCGTTGCTGGCTTCGTGTTGGGCATGCTGTCCGACGCCAGTGGCGATACCCCGCTGGGGGTACTGGCGTTGGCGTACGGCATGGGCGGTATGACCGCCGGCTATCTCCATCGATTCACCACCGACCCGCAGTGGTGGCTGGCGGCGCTCTTTGCGACGATGGGTGCGGCGATGGGCGAGACCGCAATCCCGGTCGTCAAGACCCTCACTGGTGAACGCGGCTGGATCACCACCGACCTGTTGGTCACCGTCCCGATCGTGGCTGTGTCGGCCGGCCTCCTGTGCCCGCTACTGATGCCAGCCGGGCGTTGGATGATGGGCGTGAAACGCAAGAAGTGGAAGGCGATGATGGAATGAACATGTCCAACGCAACGTCCCGAAACCTCCGAGCGCGGTCGCTTTCAGCGTCACTCAGACAAGACTGTCACGATGGCTGTTGACAAGCGCTCCGCCCGACTTGGCGTCCTTGCCACTGTGTCGCTCATTCTCATTGGTCTGCTGGGTGCCCGGTTGTGGTTCCTGCAGGGTGTCCAAAGCGAGGTGTACCAGGCAAAGGTGACGGCCTCGAAGACCGCCGTGGTCTACACGCCGCCCGAGCGCGGCCGCATCTTCGACGCCAAGGGCCGCGTTTTGGCAGACAACAAGCGAATCCTCACCGTGACGGTGGACTGGGCGGTTGTCAAGAAGCTGAAGAATCGCAAGGAGCTGTTCGAGCGACTCTCGGGTCCGCTCGACACCCCTGTCGAGGACCTGATGCGTCGGTACGACCCGTGTCACCTCATGCCCAAGCCGTGCAAGGAAGGTCAGCTGTACGACCGGCTGCTGCCGCTGCCGCTGAAGGAAGATGTCGACGAAGACACGGTGGCGTTCATCAAGGAACGGAGCGAGGACTACCCCGGCGTTGATGTGGTGGTGCAGTACAAGCGGGTGTATCTCTTTGCGCCACTGGCATCGCACGTCATCGGCTACATGGGCTCAATCACCAAGGAGAACCTCGACACGTACCTCGCGCAGGGCTACAAGCGCAACGAACGCGTCGGTCAGTTCGGCGTTGAGCTGAGTCTCGAGCGCGAGCTACACGGTCGCTGGGGTAAGCGGGTGTACGAGGTGGATGCCTCAGGCAGCATCGTGCGCGAGCTCACCGAACAACGCGTCGAACCGGTGGCCGGGTTCGACGTGCAGTTATCGATCGACCTCGACTATCAGCAGTTCGCCGAGCAGGCATTGGAGACCGAACTGCGCTCACGCCGCGATCTGCCGTTCGATGAAAAGGCGGGTGACCGCGCGCCGCGTAACCCAATGGACCCGCTCACCAACTTCACGACGCGGGTGTTCTTCAAGACGCTGCCCGACGGTACGACGCAGGACTATCCCGAATGGGTTCCCCACAAGGCGCCCGCTGGTTCGGTCGTCATGTTGGACAATCGCAACGGTCAGGTGGTGGCGATGGCCAGCTACCCGACGTTCGACAACCGGTGGATGGAAGCCGGGATCACGGGCACAAAGTACAAGGAGCTGTTCCCCAGCAAAAACGCCAATGGCACCAAGATCGACCCCGACCAATCGATCCTCGTCAACCGGGCGGTGCAGGGCAACTACAACCTCGGCTCCACGATCAAACCATTTGTGGCCTGGTCGGCCATGCACTCCGGGCTGATCACGCCCAACGATGTATACCTCGATGAGGGCACGTACACGCTGAGCCAGATTCCGCCGAAGGACTGTCAGAACAACGGCGGCAACTTCAAGTGCGTGTTCAAGAACGCTACGTGCGGTAACGGCAGGCCATGCCAATACGGACCCGTCAACGTGGAGAGCGCGCTCGCCGTGTCCAGCGACTCGTTCTTCTACAGGCTCGGGGAGCTGTTCTACTACGCCAGTAAGAAGCTGCCCGATGGTGACCCCAACCTGTTGAAGGTCAACCTGCAACGCTTCGGATTCGGCAACAAGACCGGTGTGCAATTGCCCTACGAGTGGGGAGGGCGCATTCCCGATGACGCCACCAAGAAGGCCCTCGTTGATGCGGGCGTCTTGGCGCCTGGCGAGGAGCCGCGGCTGCTTGTGGGCGACGAAGTGCAGGTCGCCATTGGGCAGGGGCTGATGGCCGCCACACCACTGCAGATCGCAGTGGCGTACTCCACGCTGGCGACCGGCGGTTTCCGCCAGCAGCCGACAGTGGTGAAGGCGATCTATGCGCCGCTGACGCCCGATCTGTCGCCGGGGGTCGCGGACCTGGAAAGCGGAACCATCGTCAAGTCGTATGACAAGCCAACCATCGTCGATCAGTTGGAGGACAACGGCTCGCTGGAGGCCATCGGTCGCGGCCTGCACCGTGTCATCCGCGGCCCGGGCACCGTCTACAAGGACGGCGCCCATAAGCCCACCGGCTTCTCCTTGTTCAAAGACTCCGACGTAGAGGTGTCCGGTAAGACGGGGACTGCGCAGGGCGCTGGCAACCTACCCTGGAATGACTCGTCGGCGTTCGGCGCGTATGGCACCACCGATGCGCTGCCCTACACCGTGGTGGCGTACCTGGAGAAGAGCGGGTATGGCGCGAAAGCTGCTGGCCCCGTCACCAAGTGCATGTTCACCGCGCTCACCGACCCATCCGTGATGGCCCCGGTGATGGTCAGCGACACGTTGGATCTCAGCTCGACGCTGCCCGCGCAATCCAACCCGCTGGTGAACGCGGCATGCCTGTCGCGGATCTCCGACGGGCAGAAGGGGTAGCGGCCACATGGCGATGACCTTCCTCCAGCGCAAGCCCGACTCGGGCCTTGGCAACATTCGCTCCAGCCCCAGCGCGCCGTCGCGCAACATCGACTGGGTGCTGCTGCTCGCCCAAAGTGCGCTTTCCATCATCGGGTTGGTGGTGATTTACTCCGCGTCGCACACGAAGTTCACGGACCCGTTCCTGTTTGTTACTCGCCAGGAGGTGTTCCTGATCGGAGCCTTCATCACGATGATCATCGTGATGAGCTTCGACTACGACTGGTGGAAGGATCGGTCTCGGTTCCTCTATGGCGTCACCATCATGCTGCTCGTGTTGGTCATCCTGGTCGGCGCTGTCAGTGGTGGGGCCGCGCTCAGCTTCGATCTCGGCCCGCTCAGATTGCAGCCAGCCGAGTTCGCCAAGTTCACGGTGCTGCTCACCGTTGCCGCGTACCTTGGTGATGACCGCAGCGATGAGCTGCCATATCACCGCTTCATCATCGGGCTGATACTTGTAGGGGTTCCAGCGGCACTGATCATCATTCAGCCCGACCTCGGGTCCGCGTCGGTGCTGATCACGATGGCCATGGGCATCATGCTGGTTGCGGGCGCCAAGGCTCGGTACATGTTCATGATCACGGCGGTCTCGCTGGCAACAGTGGGCGCAGCAGTGGTCGCCGGTTTCGTCAACGATTATCAACTGCTCCGATTCCGTGCGTTCCTGCACCAGGACTCGCGCGACAAGGACCTGCAAGACGTCATCTACCAGGGCCGTAACGCGATTCGGGCCCTCGCCACAGGTGGTATCGATGGTAAGGGTTGGTTGCAGGGGCCAATCACGAACGCGAAGAACGACATTCCCGTGCAGTGGGCCGACTTCCCGTTCTCCGCGGTGGGCGAGCAGTTCGGGCTGATTGGGTGTGCGGTCGTGATCGGGCTGTACGCCCTGCTGCTGCTGCGCATCTGGCGCATCGCCCACCTGTCTCGCGACCTGCTCGGCACCTACATCTGCGTCGGCGTCTTCACGATGCTGCTGTGGCAGATCTTCCAGAACATCGCCATGACCGTGGGCATCATGCCCATCACCGGTTTACCGCTGCCATTCATCTCATACGGCGGTTCAGGCATCGTGACGTTCTTCGCGCTGATGGGTTTGGTCCAAAACGTGCACATGCGCCGGTACCGATAGCCATCACTGTGGCCCGCAGGCGGTGGCGGTAGGCTGACCACTACATGAATTCCCTCTGGGCGCGGATCAAACCGCTCCTGGCTCGGGTCACAAAGCCAGCCCGTGACATCGGGTGCGAGATAGGCGTGGGAACCCACCGGCAGGCGCTGGTGACGGTTCGTTGGCTGCTCGCGTCGCCCGAAACGTACGAGCTCGGCGTGTCCAACCAGGGGTTGCAGGTCCACCACGAACTCAAGACCGAGTGCGACGCTCAGGTCGCCTCGCGCACCGACGCGCACCCGAATACACCACACGATCCAACGCGGCGGCGTGCAGGTGGGTTCTTCCCACGCACGCCGAGTCGCGACGCGCGCCCTGATCGGGTGCGCATGAGAAGGGACTGCACCAATGGACAACAACGAACTCGATCTGACACAGGCTGCCGAAAGCGCCGAGCAGGCTGCACCGCAGCCGACGGAGATTTTCGAGGCTGAGCGGGCGGATTCCACGGCTGATGGCCTGGATGGAACGGAATCGCTGGACGATCCGACGGTGACCACCGCTGCGCGCAAGCGCCGACGCGGTTCGCGTGGCGGCCGGAACCGCAAGAAGCCGCGCCCGGCTGGCGAGGCAGGAGCCGACACCGACGACGAGTTCGAGGACGAAGATGCGGACTTCGACGAGGATGCCGGCTTCGATGACGAAGCTGGAGTGGCCCACGACGGTGTAGACGCGGGTGACGGTCCCCAGGAGGTGGCACCCGTGAAGAAGGCGGCTCCTCGTCGTCGGCCGCCTGCAGTCGTCGAGAACGACGTCGAGTTGCCAGACCGATTGAGCGAGGGCCGGCCGTCGCCGGAGGCTGCGGAGAAGGCGCTGGTTCGCCGGCCGCAGATTGGCGATACCCGTCCGTCATCGGTCGGGCCGGCGATCGCGACGCCCGGGCCGGCCAACGGCCAGCCGACAGCGAAGAACACTCAGCGCGCCAAGACTCCCAAGGCGGGTGGTGGCGCGAAAAGGTCGACCGGTAACGCTCCGGCTGACCAGCGATTGGACGATGCCGACGGCGACGACCAGGCTGGAGAGAGCGAGGCCGCAAAGAAGAAGCGTCGCCGTGGCGGCAAAAGTCGCGGTGGCGGTGGCGGTGGCCAAGGTGGCGGTGGCCAAGGTGGCCAAGGTGGCCGCAACGAGCCGCTACCCGAGCTGGATGCTGATGTGCTCGAGCGCCGCCGTGGTCGCGAGCGCAACGGTCGTCCCGTCGGCCGCTATCTGATGTGCGTGCAGGTGCGCCCCACCCTTACCCAGGTGGCCGTGCTGGAAGGCCGCACGCTGATTGAGCACTATGTCAGCCGTCCCGCCGACGATGTCAGCCAGATCCACGGCAACATCTATGTCGGCAAGGTACAAAACGTGCTGCCCGGCATGGAAGCGGCGTTCGTTGACATCAGCACGCCGAAGAACGCCGTGCTCTACCGCGGCGACGTGCAGTACGACCAGGAAGACATCGTGCAAAAGCACGACCAGCCGCGCATCGAACAAATGCTGAAGTCCAAGCAGTTGATTGTGTGCCAGGTCACCAAGAATCCGATCGGTGCCAAGGGCGCTCGTCTCACACAAGAGGTGTCGCTGCCGGGTCGCTTCGTGGTGCTGATCCCGAACTCGAGGACCTACGGCATCTCCAAGCGCCTGCCCGACGACGTCCGCAAACGCCTGCGCAACATCCTGGACCGCGTCAAGCCCGCCGAGCACGGTCTCATCGTTCGTACGGCTGCGGAGCACGCCACCGAGCACGAGCTTCGTGCCGACATGACTCGCCTGCTGGACCAGTGGAACATCATTGAGGCCAAAGCGAAGAAGGCTGGCGGCCCGGCGTTGTTGTACCGCGAGCCAGAGCTGGCGGTGCGCGTCATTCGGGAGGAGTTCAACTCTGAGTACCGCGGCATCGTGATCGACGATCAGCGTCTGTTTGACGACGTGCACGACTACGTCGACGCCTTCAATCCCGAGCTGGCTGACCGCGTCGAGCGTTACGACGCCGAGGAGGAGGGGTTGCCGATCTTCGAGCGCTTCCACATTCACGAGCAGCTCCACAAGGCGCTGGATCGAAAGGTGTGGTTGCCCAGTGGCGGCTCGCTGATCATCGAGCACACCGAAGCGTTGACCGTCATTGATGTCAACACCGGCAAGAACGTCGGTACCTCCAACCTTGAGGAAACGGTCTTCCGCAACAACCTGGAGGCGGCCGAAGAGGTCGCCAAGCAGCTGCGGTTGCGCGATATCGGCGGCATTGTCGTGATCGACTTCATCGACATGGAGATTCGCGACAACCGCCGCAAGGTGGTCGACTCGTTCCGGTCAGCCCTCGCTCGCGACAAGACCCGCACACAGGTGTTCGACATCACTGAGCTGGGCTTGGTGGAGATGACGCGCAAGCGCATCGGCGAGGGTCTACTCGTCAACTTTGCCGATCAGTGCCCCAATTGCGAGGGTCGCGGCGTGGTTATCGACGCGGCGTCGTTGGAATGAGCCAGCAAGTTCGCCTTCTCCCGGTTGGTCGGGCCTCGTTTCCCGCTAGGATCGCAGAGCTATGTACGCAGTAATCGCATCTGGCGGGAAGCAATCCCGCGTCGCCGAGGGCCAGCAGGTCCACGTCGAACTGCTCGACGCCGAGCAGGGTTCTGAAGTGTCCCTCACGCCCGTGTTGGTGGTGGATGGCGAGACTGTTCTCGCCACCCCCGACCAGCTCAAGGGTGCCTCCGTCACCGCCAAGGTGGTCGGTTGGGCCATGGGGCCCAAGATTGACGGCTTTACCTACAAGCGCCGCACTAACCAGCGTCGTCGCTATGGGCACCGTCAGAAGTACCACGTCATCGAAATCACCTCGATCAAGAAGGGCTGAGCCTCATGTCAAAGACAAAAGGCGGCGGGTCAACCCGCAACGGTCGCGATAGCAACGCTCAGCGCCTCGGCGTGAAGGTGTTCGGCGGCAGCGCAATCAACTCTGGCACCATCATCCTTCGCCAGCGCGGCACGAAGTTTCACCCCGGGAACAACGTCGGAATCGGTGGCGACGACACGCTGTTCGCTCTCACGCAGGGAACCGTGCAGTTCGGTCACCGCAAGGGCCGTCGCGTTGTCGACGTCGTCCCGGTCGAAGCCACTTCGGTCGCCTGAGCAACCCGAATTCTGAACGACAAGTTCTGAGTGACTGCCCGGCCGAAAGGCCGGGCAGTCATCGTTTTCAGGTGGGTCCGCCTGGGGGATGCGGTGGCCCGCGCCGGGAAGTGACGCGCTCTTGAAGCCCAGACCTGGCTCACAGCCATAAATGCGCGTCACTTCTCAGCACTGCTCGCGGTTCGGTGGCCCGCGCCGGGAAGTGACGCGCTCTTGAAGCCCAGACCTGGCTCACAGCCATAAATGCGCGTCACTTCGTTGGTGGCGCAGTCACGGGGTGGTGTCAATGCCTCGAGGCAGTTGGTCAAGGGGCCAGCCCAGCAGCGCCACGCCTTGGCGGCAGGCGAAGCGGTCGGTCATCCCGCCGACATAGGTGACCGCGGCGTGCAGCGCTTCGGCGCCACCAGCATCAAAGTTGTTCGCATCGGGCAGCAGTTGGGGCCGTCGTGCGTAGAGCTCGACCAGCGCCTGCAGCAGGCTGATGACGGCGGTGGCCTGGGCAGTGGAGGCCGGACGAAGGTAGATGTTGTCGTAGTTGAAGCGCCGGAACGCGGCGAGTGCTTCTGCCAGCGGCGCCACCATGCCAATGTGGCCGGCCGAGCGGGCAGCATCGATCATGCCGTAGACGAAGGCCCCCAACTGCTCGCGGCGCAGCACCCCGCAGCGGTCGCGCACCAGCGCGGGCAGCATCTCGGGGGCGACCACGCCGGTGGCTGCCGCGTCCTCGAAATCGTGGCACACGTACGCAATGCGGTCGGCCCAGCTGACAACCTCACCCTCGGGCGTGGCTGGGGCGGGTCGGCTCCAGCTGTGGTTACGCACGCCATCGAGCGTCTCCGCGCACAGGTTGAGCGAAACAAGGGTGACGTCGGCGCCCCAGGTGGCATGGTCGAAGCCGCCGGGAACGTAGGGGCTGAGCGCGTCTTCGCTGGCATGGCCGCCAGGGCCGTGCCCGCAGTCGTGGCCGAGAGCGATTGCCTCCGCCAGCGCCACATTGAGACCTAACGCGCGGGCAACCGACGCTGCAACCTGTGCGACTTCTAGCGCGTGCGTGAGGCGGGTGCGCTGATGATCGTCGGGGAAGACGAACACCTGGGTCTTGCCGGCGAGGCGGCGAAAGGCGTTGGCGTGCAAGATGCGGTCGCGGTCGCGTTCGAAACAGGTGCGCCACTCGTCGGGCTCTTCTTCGATGGCGCGGTTGCCGGCGCCGAAGGCTCTGGTGGCCAACGTGGCCAGAGCGTTCTCCTCGCTCTCCTCACGTGCGTGGCGGGGGAGTAGGAGTGCGCTGCCGCTGCTCGCCCACGAGTCGGCATGGGCGAGTCGGACGCCGGTCGTTCGGAGGCCCGCTGTGTGGTGGCCAGCCATGGTGGAGGCCCACCGCTGCGCTCGCTCGTCCATACCGGTCACAGTTCGAAGGGTACCCGCGACGACGCCCGCCGGGCCGGACAACCCGCGTGTCAGCCTGCCCGGTAGCCTCAAGGGGTCCTATGAGCTCCTTTGTCGACGAAGCCCAACTGAATGTGCGCGGTGGCGATGGTGGCGCAGGGTGCGTCTCCTTCCGTCGTGAGGGGCCGGTCGCGTTCGGCGGCCCCAACGGTGGCGATGGTGGCAAGGGTGGCGACGTGTGGTTGGTCGCCAGCCGCAACTCGGCCTCACTGCTGGCGTTTCGCGACCACCCGCACCGTCGCGCGGGCGATGGCGTGCACGGTATGGGTAAGGACCAGCACGGCAAAAAGGGCAAGGACCTGGAGGTGATGGTGCCGGAAGGCACGGTCATCAACGATCTGCACACCGGCGAGCTATTGGCCGACCTGGCCAATCACGGTGATCGCTGGCTGGCCGGTGCCGGCGGCCGTGGCGGGCGTGGCAACGCCAAGTTCGCCTCCAACCGTCGCCGCGCCCCAACGTTCGCCGAGCAGGGCGAAGAGGGTGACGAGCAGTGGTTGAAGCTGGAGCTCAAGCTAATGGCCGATGTGGCACTGGTCGGCTTCCCCAATGTGGGCAAGAGCACGCTGATCAGCGTGATCAGCGCCGCCAAGCCAAAGATCGCCGACTACCCGTTCACCACGCTGGAACCAAACCTTGGCGTCGTTCGCTACAACGACACCGAGTACATCGTCGCCGATATTCCTGGCCTCATCGAGGGTGCCAGCGAAGGCAAGGGCCTTGGCCATCGTTTCCTCAAGCACATCGAGCGCGCGCGGGTGCTGTGTGTCATGGTCGACCTGTCAGCCATCGATGGTGTCGACCCCCATGAGCAAGAGCGCGTGCTGCTCAACGAGCTGAAGGCGTATCGCCCAGAGCTGCTGGAGCGCCCGCGGTTGGTCGTCGGTACGAAGAGCGATTCCGCCGTCTACGACTGGGATGGCGAGGAAATCTCAGCCATCACCAATCAGGGTGTTCGTGAGCTGGTCGGCAGGTTGGCCGCACTGGTGCACGGCGCTCGCGCCGAGCATCCCGAGACCGAAGGCATCGTGATCATCCGGCCCAACGCCGACGGTGCTCGCGTCGAGCGCCTCGGCGATAACGAGTTCCGCCTCATCGGCCGTCAGGTCGAGCGTCTGGTCGCACTCAACGATGTCACCACGCCCGAAGCGTTGTCGTACATCGACCATCAGCTGAAGCGCATCGGCGTGCCCCGCCTGCTCACCCGCGCAGGCGCCTCCGACGGCGACATCATCTGGATCGCCAAGTTCAGCTTCGAGTACCAAGAGGAAGTCTGATCGTGCGGGTCGTTGCCAAGATTGGTACCTCCTCGCTCACTGACCACCTCGGGGTGATCGACGCCACCATCATCGACACGGTCTGCGACCAGCTGGCAGTGCTGCGCGCCGCCGGCCACCAGGTCATCCTGGTCAGTTCGGGGGCGGTGTCGGCAGGCGTCGCCGCACTCGGGCTGCTCGCGCGCCCCACTGACGTGATCACCCTGCAGGCCATCTCTGCCGTCGGCCAGAGCCGGCTGATGGAGCACTACAACCGTTCGCTGGGCCGCCACTCGCTGGTGGCTGCGCAGGTGCTGCTGGTGCCGCACGACTTTGTCGACCGTCGCCAGTACCTGCACGCCCGCCAGACGTTGGGCCGCCTGCTGGAGCTGGGTTGCATACCGATCATCAACGAAAACGATGCGCTGGCCAGCGATGAGATTCGCTACGGCGACAACGATCGCATCGCGGCGCTGGTCGCGCACAATGTCAACGCGGACGTCCTGGTCCTGCTCACCGATACCCCCGGCCTGTATACCGCCGACCCGCGCACCGACCCCACGGCTCGGCTGGTGGAGATCGTCGCGGCCGACGATCCGCTGCTGTCGGTGGCGGCCACCGCGTCGGGCAGCAACCGCGGCAGTGGTGGAATGGCATCGAAGTTGTCGGCTGCACGGATGGCCTCCTGGTCGGGCGTGCGTACCGTGATCGCCAAGGCCGACCACCCCAATGTGCTCATCGATGCCGCCAACGGCGTTGCCGTGGGCACCACCTTCCTGGCCAGCAGCCGCAACCTTCCTGCCCGCAAGCTGTGGATTGGTTTCGCCACCAACGTCGAGGGCACGCTGGTGATCGACGACGGCGCTCGCCGCGCGTTGCTGGAACGTGGCACGTCATTGCTGCCGGCGGGCATCGTGGAAGTTGTCGGTGAGTTTGGCGAAGGCGATGTCGTCGACGTGCGCGACTCCGCCGGCGTGACGGTGGCTCGCGGCATTGCGCTGTGCGACGCCGATGTCTTGCGCTCGGTGCGCGGCAAGCGCACCACTGATCTACCCGCGCACGTGGCGCACGAAGCCATCCACCGCGACGACCTGCTGGTACTGGTCTAGCGGCTCAGCCCTCGGCGGGCTTGGGCTGCTCAACAGCGGGCGCCGGTGTCGCCGAGTCGAGTCCGAGTTCTGCACGTAGCTGGCTGAGCCGGCTCTGTGCTTCCAGGTTGGCAGTGGCGTGCTCAATCTCGAGGATGCTGCTCTCCACGGTGGTCTCGGCGAGCTCGCTATGCGCCTTGGCCTTGGCGTAGCGAGCTTCGATCTTCTCCTGGACTTCGCTGAGCGTGGGAACGTCGTCGCCAACAGTCTCTTGCAGCTGGGCCATGGCCGAGTTCATCTGCTCTTGCATCTTGGCCTGGTCGAGCTGGGAGAGCAGCTTCTGCTTCTCGGCCAACTTTTGTCGCAGTATGCGACCGTTTTGCTGAACGGCAGCCTTTGCCTGGTCGGAGGCCTGTGTGGAGTCGATGACCATCGCCTTGAGACCCTCGACGTCCTTTTCCACCTGGATCAGCTGGTTGGCGATGCCTTCCGCGGCGCTGTTGTATTGCGTTGCCTTCACAATGTCGCCGCCCTTCTGGGCATCGGAGGCCATGATCAGCGCCTGGCGTGCAGTCGCGTTCAGCTTCTCCAGTTCGGTCATCTTGGCGTTGAGGCGCAGCTCTGCCTGCTTCTGGCCGGCGATGACATTAGCCGCCTGCTCCTTGAGTCGCCGGTGCTGGTCGTGCGCCTCGCGCAGAGCTTGCTCGAGCTGGACCGCCGGGTCTGCGTTCTTGTCGAAGTCACTGTTGAACTTCGCGCCCAGATACTTCCACCACTTCTTGAACAGCTTGATCATGTCGGCAGCTTACTGCGCGGCCGTGTCGCGCCGTGGTCGGCCCAACTTGGCCATCAGTGCGTCCAGCTCCGGTGCCCGCAGCAGCAGCAACATGGCCACGTAGACCCCGACGCCGACCGTTCCGGCTACCACAATCCGCAGCACCGATGGCAAACCGGTGTTGCCGCCCACCAGGCGAGCAACCGCCCACACCGCCTCGGCCATGATCACCGACGCGAGCACCACGCGGTAGATGGCGGTGAGTACCGGTTGCAATTCGAAGCCGCGGATTTTGTACGACAGCACCTGCAGCGACCACAGTGCCGCCAGCACGTAGGCGATTGCGAACGCGGCAGCAATGCCGATCATTCCGAACTGCCGGTACAGCACGATGGCAAGCACGATGTTGACCAGGTTCTCTCCAAGGTTGAGCATGAACGGTGTACGCGTATCGCGGTGCGCGTAGAAGGGCTTCAGTGCGAACAGATAGATCGAGAACGCACCGAGACCGAGTGCGAAGCCGCCCAGGGCGCGGCTGGCGGTGAGCGCGCACGCGGCATCGCACTCGCCGTGTTCCAACGCCACGCCGGTGATGGCGCGGCGCAGAACGAACAGCCCGAAACCGGCGGGAATGGTAAGCAGCGCCACCAATCGAATACCAAGGCTGGTGCGTTCGACCAGACGCTGCCGGTCGCGACCAGCAATAGCGCGGGTCATCTCCGGCAGGAACGTGGTGGCGATGGAGACGCCGAGCAGACCGTGGGGAAGCACGAAGAAGGTGAAGCCGTTGACGTATGAAGTCTGGTTGCCAGCGCCGGAGCGAAAGAGCAGGTTCTGCACCACCAGAATGGCAACCTGGTTGGCGATCACGTAGCCGAGTGCCCAGCCGCCAACCCGCCGTAGCTGACGAATGGCTGGATGGCGGAAATCGGCGTTGAAACCAAAGGGCACATTCGCCCGGGCGAGCGAGGGGATGAGCGCGATCGCCATCATTGCGATACCAAGGGTGGCACCCAGCCCAAGCGTCCATCGCAGCGCCGTGTTCTCCAGCACCTCGGCCAGCATTGCCGTGCTGTCGCTGACGGTATGTGGCACGTACAGCAGCGTCGCAATGATCACCAGGTTGGAGAGTGCCGGCGCCCATGCGGCAGCAAAGAAGCGGCCGCGCGCCTGCAGTTGCGCACCGGCAAGGGCGTTGACACCGTAGAAGAAGATCTGCAGCAGGAAGAACGCCGCCAGGACCGAGCCGACCTTCTGATAGGTGGCCTGGTCGACGTCTGGAGAAGTGGTGGCGGTGTAGAGGCGAAAGATCAGCGGGGCCGCGACCACGGCGAGGGCGGTGAGGATGGCGAGCACCACCAGGGTCACCGAACGGACGGCCTTCTCGCCGTCGGCGTCCTTGTCGTGATGCAAGCGGGTGAACAGCGGCACGAGGGTGGAGGAGAGCACGCCACCAATGACCAGTTCGTAGACGAGGTTCGGGCTGGAGTTGGCCTGGTTGTAGGCGTCGGTGAGGGATGAGCGGCCAAGCACGTACCCGAATGCCATCACCCGCAGCAGTCCACTGGCCCGCGACATCGCGGTGCCGGATGCCACCGCCAGATTTGACTTCAGCAGGCTGCTCACGGCGAAGTTGCGGGCCGGCCCGGATCGTCAAGGTCGCGGTCGTCAAGGTCGCGGTCGTCAAGGTCGCGGCTATTGACGTCACTGAGGGCGAGTCGCAGCGCCTCCAGTTGGGTCACAACATCGCCAACGCCGGTGCCCAGTTCGTCGGTGGTGTCGGTGCCCACGCTGACTTCGGCCGCCTGCGCAACCAGCTCGCCCATGCGAGTAGTGAGCAGTCGCAGCCGCGAGTCGGTGTCGTTGCGAGTGCTGCGAATGCGGGCTGCGGATGCCAGCTGCGATTGCACCGACGCCCGTGTGGGCTCGTCGGCTGCATGCTCCAGTTGGCGACCCAGGGCCCCTGTGTCGAAGCGGGAGAGTGCATCGTCGAGGTCGTCGCCGCGGCGGGCGATGCCGAAGCATTCCTCCACAGCGTGGTCGACCTGCGTGTCGATGTCGCGAAGGCGGTCGCGCAATGGGCCGTCGGGGGTAGTTCGGGTGATCTCGCGGTAGCGCCGCTGCGTGGCCTGCGCCGCGGCAATGTGGCGACGCCATGGCTCGCTGAGTGTGAACGGGTCAATCGCGACCTTGCGCGGCGGGCTGCGTCGACGGCCGCGAGCCAGGAATGCCGCTGCGCCCACGGCAAGCACGACGAGGCCGACGATGACGGGAACCATGGGCGAGAGGGTACCTCAGGGCTACGCGTCGACGGGGGCGATGTCGTCGGTGGTGAGCGTGGTGAGCTCGGTGCCAGGGTTGCCGGTGAACACGAGGTGATGGCTGGTCTCGCCGACGGGCATTCCGCGTTCGACACGAAGCTCGTCGGCCGCGTCGGCCATGAACCCGTCGGCGGGCTTGCCGCTGAGTGCCGCCGCTGTTCGCTGACGGCCGAGAGGAAGGAACCGGTTGCGTCGGCGAGCATCGAGTCATTCATTTTGGAGTCGCAGACTCGACCAAGCGCGGCGTGGGCGCGAAGCGTCACACCATGACTTCGTTCTCTGATTGACCGGGCGGTCAAGGTCGAAAGTAGGCTGCTGATATGGCTCATCGTTTCGAGAGCGTTCAAGAGGTCCGAGATGGTCTCAAGAGCGTCAACTACCTGGCCGACGACGGCATTGCCGGCGTCGCATTCCTAGCCGACCGCCTTGGCAAGCCCGTGTTGGTGGAGGGCCCTGCCGGTACCGGCAAGACCCAGCTGGCAAAGAGCATCGCCGACATGACCGGCTCGCGACTCATCCGCCTGCAGTGCTACGAGGGCCTTGACGAGAGTAAAGCGCTCTACGAGTGGAACTACAAGAAGCAGTTGCTGCGCATTCAGGCCGACAGCAACAGCGATTCGTGGAGCGACATCCACGACGACATCTTCGGGCCCGATTTTTTGCTCACCCGCCCGTTGCTGGAGGCCATTACCGCCGAGGACCCGGTGGTGCTGTTGATCGACGAAGTCGACCGCGTGGAGGTGGAGACGGAGGCGCTCCTGCTGGAGATTCTCTCTGAGTATCAGGTTTCCATTCCCGAGTTGGGCACCATTACCGCCAAGCAGATCCCGCTGGTGTTTCTCACCTCCAACAACACTCGTGAGCTCAGCGAGGCGCTGAAGCGCCGCTGCCTGTTCCTCCACGTCGACTACCCCGACATGGCCCGCGAGAAGGAGATCGTGCTCACCAAGGTTCCGGGCGTGTCCGAAAATCTTGCCGACCAGATCGCTCGCATCGTGCGCAGTATCCGCCAGCTCGACCTGAAGAAGTCGCCGTCGGTCAGCGAGACCATCGACTGGGCACGCACCCTGGTGCTGCTGGGCATCGAGAACATCGAAGCACAGCAGGCGAAGGACACGCTCCACATCCTGCTGAAGTACCAGACCGACATCGCCAAGGCAGCCAAAGAGCTGTCGATCGACAAGTAGTCGGCGCCCTACATCATGCTTGATCTGCTGGCCGGCTTCGTTGTCGAGCTTCGAAACGCGGGGCTGCCTGTCAGCCTCACCGAGAACCTCGATGCGATGGAGGCGTTGCAGCACATTCCTATCGAAGACCGCGACGCGTTCAAGTACGCGCTCGCTGCCACGATGGTGAAGAACAATGCGCACTGGCGTGCGTTCGAGACTGTCTTCGAGGTTTACTTCTCGATGCGCGGCCCGGAGTACAAGATTGCCGAAGGCGACACCGATCTCGACGAGATGTGGCGCGAGATGCAAGAGCAGATGCGCCAGGGTGACGGCAAGGGCAGCCAGGGCGGTATGGACAGCCTGACGCCTGAGGAAATTGCCCAGATGCTCATGCAGGCGCTGATGAACGGCGACCAGGCCATGATGCGAGCGCTGGCGAAGCAGTCAGTGCAGCGCTTTGCGGGCATGGAGCCGGGGCGTCCCGTTGGTGGCACCTATTACCTCTACCGCACGCTGCGCAACCTCGACCTCGAGGGCATGCTCGAGAAGCTGATGGAGGCCAGCCGCGAGCAAGTCGGCGGCGAGCTGACACCACTGGAAGAGCGGCTCGAGCACGACGAGTACAACGACCGCATCGAGCAGTTCAAGAAGGAAATTGAGGCGGAGATTCGTCGTCGCCTGGTTGCCGATCGTGGCGCCGAGGCCATGGCCAAGACGCTGCGCAAGCCGTTGCCGGAAGACGTCGAGTTCATGCATGCCTCACGCGATGAGATGCAGAACCTGAAGAAGGCGCTGCAGCCACTCACGCGCAAGCTGGCTGCCCGTTTGGCCCGCAAGCGTCGCCACGGTCGCAAGGGCCCGCTCGACTTCCGCAGCACTGTTCGGCACTCACTCAGCTACGGCGGTGTGCCAGCGGAACCGAAGTTCAAGTATCCACGTCCGGCCAAGCCGGAGTTGATGGTGGTCGCCGACATCTCCGGTTCCGTCGCCGCGTTCGCTCGCTTCACTCTCATGCTGGTGTACGCGATGCAGGGCCAGTTCTCCAAAGTGCGCTCGTTCGTGTTCATCGACGGCATCGACGAAGTCACCGAGTACTTCAAGGGCGAGGAAGACATCGCCAATGCCATCCATCGCGTCAACACCGAAGCCGACGTTGTCTGGGTGGACGGGCACAGCGATTACGGCCACGCGTTCGAGGTGTTCTGGGAGCGCTACGGCAAGGACATCAACTCCAAGACCACCGTTCTGTTGCTGGGCGACGCGCGCAACAACTATCACGCCAGCCAAGCGTGGGTGGTGAAGGAGATTCGCCAGAAGGCGCGCAAGGTGTTCTGGCTGAACCCCGAGCCGCGAAGCTATTGGAACACGGGCGATTCCATCGTGGGCGACTACGGCACCCACACAGACGGGGTCTACGAGTGCCGCAACCTGCGTCAATTGGAAACCTTCGTCGAAAAGCTGGCCTGACGCCGCCCAGGCCTGGTGGTTGAGCGAGCTACGCTCTGCGCCCATGACCAGCCGGGGTGTGTATGTCGAACATTTGCGCAGAGTGGCCTTGTTCGCAGGGCTGTCGAAGAAGGAGCTTGAACGCGTTGCCGCTGCTGGCTCGGAAGTCGACGTTGCCGCCGGGAAGGTCATCATGGAGCAGGGCCACAGCGGTGCCGATGCGTTCGTGGTCTTGAAGGGCACGCTCGTGGTGCGTCGCAACGGACGCAAACTGGCAGAGCTGTCGGCTGGCGACATCTTTGGTGAGCTGGCGCTGATGGATGATGGGCCGCGCTCGGCAACGGTGCAGTGCACCAGCGACGGGAGTGTGCTGGCGATCAGCCGCGGTCAATTCCGAGCAGTACTCGACGACATTCCCGCCTTGTCGCACAAACTCCTGGCCGCCATGGCCGGGCGCATTCGCAACCTCGACCGGACGGTGTTGGGCTAGCTGCGCTGGTAGTTGGGGGCTTCTTTGGTGATGGTCACATCATGCGGGTGGCTCTCGTTGCGACCGGCGGTGGTCACTCTCATGAAGCGAGCAGTACTGCGCAGCGAGTCGAGCGTGCCCGCACCTGCATAGCCCATGCCGCTGCGCAGGCCGCCTGCCAGTTGGTAGACCACGTCGCCCAGCGTGCCGGCGTACGGCACCCGACCCTCGATGCCTTCTGGAACGAGCTTGCGAGACTGGCCCGCCACCTGGCTTTTGTCGCTCTGTCCGCTGGCGTAGCGGTCGGCGCCTAAGCCCTGCATAGCACCCATCGAGCCCATGCCGCGGTAGCTCTTGTAACGGCGACCTTCGAACAGTTCCAACTCGCCAGGAGCCTCGTCGGTGCCGGCCAGGATGGAGCCAAGCATGACGCAATCGGCGCCGGCTGCGATGGCCTTCACAATGTCGCCGGAATAGGTGATGCCGCCGTCTGCGATCACCGGGATACCGTGGCGGCGGGCGTACTGAGTGGTGAAGTAGATGGCCGAGAGCTGGGGCATGCCTGCGCCGCTGACCACGCGAGTGGTACAGATGGAGCCAGCGCCAACGCCGACCTTGACCGCATCGGCGCCTGCGTTGGAGAGCGCCTCCACACCCTCCTCGGTGACGACGTTGCCGGCGACCACAGGCAGGTCGGGCCAGTTCGACTTGATCCGCTCGATGGCCTTGATCACGCCGGCCGAGTGGCCGTGGGCGGTGTCGAGCGCAACGGCGTCCACGTACTGCGCGACCAGGGCGGCAACCCGGTCCTCAAGGTCGTCACCGACGCCGACAGCGGCTGCGCAACGCAGCCGACCCGACGAGTCGCTGGTGGCGTTCGGGAACTCCTGATTCTTCAGGATGTCTTTCACCGTGATCAGACCAACCAGCGTTCTGTCGGCGTCGACCAGAGGCAGCTTCTCGATGCGATGGCGCTGCAGGATGCTGCGTGCCTCATCGAGCGTGGTGCCGACCTTGGCGGTGACCAAACCCTCACTGGTCATGAAGTCGGTTACCGAGCGGCGGTAGTCGGCGGGCTCACAGAAGCGTGTGTCGCGGTTGGTGAGAATGCCCACCAAGCGGCCCTGCGGGTCGGTGATCGGCACGCCGCTGATTTTGAATTGGTGCATCAGCGCCTCCGCGTCGGCCAATGTGGCGCTTGGCGGCAGCGTGATGGGGTCACTGATCATTCCGCTTTGGCTGCGCTTGACCTTCTGCACCTCGGCGGCCTGATCGGCAATGGTCATATTGCGGTGAATCACACCGATGCCGCCTTCGCGGGCCAGTGCGATAGCCATCCGGCCCTCGGTCACCTTGTCCATTGCCGCACTGACGATCGGCACGGCGAGCGTGATGTCGGCGGCAAACACGGCAGCGGTGTCGACCGAGTCGGGCAACACATCGCTATACCCGGGCACGATCACCACATCGTCAAAGGTGAGGGCTTGGAAACGGTCGAACAGATCGTCGTTGATCATGTTTTCACTCCAGTGGTAAGGGTCGAGTTGCACAGGGCGCGCAGCGTGTCGACGAGCAGCACGTGCTCGACGGCGTGTACCCGCTGTTCCAATTCATCAAGGGTGTCGTCCGCCAGGATCGGTACCTCGGCGGTGGCCAACACGGGGCCGACATCGACGCCCTCGTCGGGGACCAAGTGCACCATCACGCCGGTGCTGGTGCGGGTGCCAGCCATGGCCTCGATGTGGGCCCGTTCGATGGCGTGCAGGCCCGGGAGCTCGCCGGGGAGCGCAGGGTGCAGGTTGACCACCATGCCCGGAAACCAGCCGAGGAAGTTCAGCGTGAGCACTCGCATCCATCCCGCCAGCACCACCCAGTCCGGGTCGAAGCCGGTGACGATGTCGGCGAGTCGAGCGTCGTAATCGGCGCGCGTCTCGTCGGTACGGCGGCCGACGTGCACCGCGGGCAGGCCGGCGACAACAGCTCGCACGAGGGCCTTCGCATCGCCGTGATCGCTCACGACGGCCATCACCTCAGCGGGCAGTGCCCCGCTCGCGCAGGCATCGATGATGACCTGCGCATTCGAACCATTGCCGCTGGCGAGGATGACAAGGCGCTTCATGAGAGCACCACCGTGCGGCCGGCGTCGTCCGCGGCGACCAGCTGACCGATCACCCACGTCGGCTCGTTGATCAATGCTTGCACGGCTGAAACCTCGTCGGGGGAGCACACCAACACCATGCCGACGCCCATGTTGAGGGTGCGATAGAGCTCGCGCGTGTCCATGCCGAACGCGACTTCGCGCACCAGGCGGAACAGCGGCGGGACGGGCCACGAGCCAAGTTGGATGTGGGCGTCGATACCGTCGGGCAGCACGCGCGGCAGGTTCTCGGGAAGCCCGCCGCCAGTGATGTGTGCCATGGCCTTCACGCGGCCACTATCGACCGCTGCTTCGAGTACCGGCAGGTAGTTGCGATGCGACTTCAGCAAGGCCTCGCCGAGTGTGCAGTCGAGGCCAGGCGGCACGCTGTCCATCGGCAGCCAGTCGAACAGCTTCCGCAGCAGCGAGTAACCGTTGGTGTGCGGCCCGTTTGATGCCACGCCCAGCAGTACGTCGCCTGCCAGTAGCTGGCCGTTGGGTAGCAGCTTGGCGCGGTCGACGACCCCCACCAGCGTGCCAGCAATGTCGAATGCGCCAGGGGCGTACACGCCTGGCATTTCGGCGGTCTCGCCGCCGAGCAATGCACAGCCGCTCACCTCACAGGCCTCGGCCATGCCGGTGACGACCTGTGCCACATGGTCGGCGTTCAATTTGCTACTGGCGATGTAATCGAGAAAGAACAGCGGCTTCGCGCCTTGTACGAGCACGTCGCCGATGCAGTGGTTGACGATGTCCGCGCCGACGCCATAGTACTTACCCAGCCGCGCGGCGAGCTCGACCTTGGTGCCGACGCCGTCGGTGCTGGCGACCAAGAGGGGTTCGTCCATGGCCTTCAGCACGGCAGCGCTGAACACGCCGCCGAAACTGCCGACGCCTTTCAACACCGCGGCGCCATGGGTGCGCTCGACAGCCGCCTTCATCTGCTCGACGGCGCGGGCCCCCTCTTCAATATCGACACCCATTGATGCGTAGGAACTGATCGAGGCACCAAGAGCACGCCAGCCAATATCCCTGCGCACCTGCATGCCATCGAACGCAATGGACGCCATCCGGTCGTAGGCATTGGCGCGGGCCGTCGCCAGGTCGCCACCCAACCCAGTGACGGCGAGCACGCGCCCACCGGTGACCTTCGCGCCGTCGGTGCCCGCGTGGAACAGCACGGCGTCAGTCGTGTCTGTCCCGAAGTCAATTGTGGCGCCCGTCGCAGGGGCGGCCGGGTAGCCGGCGGCGGCGGCTACCACCGTGCAGGCGGCGCCGCTGAACTGAATTCGGCGCTCGCCGAGCTGGCCAGCGCAGCAGGCCAGCGCAAGCTCGGCGAGATCGTCGGTGAGCAGCGGCAGCACGGCCTGCGCCTCGGGGTCGCCGAAGCGACAGTTGTACTCCAGCAGCCGCGGGCCGTCAGCGGTCAGCATCAGGCCGGCGTACAGCACCCCGATGTACGGGGCACCCTCTGCCAGCAGGAAGTCGACGACGGGTTGGATGAACTCGGTGGTCAGCTGGTCGGCGTCGTAGGGAACGGGGGCCGGCGCGTACGCGCCCATGCCACCGGTGTTGGCGCCGATGTCGCCCTCGCCGATTCGCTTGTGGTCCTGTGCGATCGGTAACGGTCGGGCGACTGTGCCGTCGCAGAGCGCCATCAGGCTGCACTCGGGGCCGCTGAGACGCTCCTCGAGAACGATTGGGCCCTGCGCAATCAGCTCGTGAATCGCCGCCTCCGTTTCCTCGTCGCCGTCGGGAACGATGACGCCCTTTCCGGCTGCGAGACCGTCCAGCTTGACGACGACCGGCTTGCCGAACTCGCGCCACCAGCCGATGGCTTCTGCGGCGCTGGAGGACAGGTGATACGCAGGGGAGGGTAGGCCGAGACGGCCGGCCAACATTCGTGTGAAGCCCTTCGAACTCTCCAGTTTCGCCAGGCTCGCTGTCGGGCCGAAGCACGGGATATGGAGCGCTGCGCAGCGGTCGGCAACGCCGGCCACCAGAGCCGACTCGGGGCCGACGATGACGAGATCGGTCCGGGGTTGCTCGGGCAGATCGGCAGCAACCTGTACGTCGTGACCGTGAGCGCGACAGGCCGCTGCAATAGCAGCCTCGCGACCCCCGGAGCCGATGACGAGCACCCTCACCGTGTCACGCTCACGACAACGCGCCTTCGAAGCTGAGCTTGGGTTGTGCCTCATCGACTGCGATGGGGTAGCGGCCCGTGTAGCAGGCGTTGCAGAAACCGGCCTCGCTGCCCTCGTTCTCCGGCTCGATGGCTCGCATCATTCCCTCCAGGGAGAGAAACGCGAGCGAGTCGGCACCGATCAGTTCGCGGATCTCCTCCACGGAAAGTCGCGCCGCCATCAGGTCGCCGTCGTGCCCCATGTCGACGCCGAAATGACAGGCGTGCGTGATGGGAGGGCAGGTGATGCGTACGTGCACTTCGGTGGCGCCGGCGTCGCGCAGCATCTTGACCAACGGGCCAGCGGTAGTGCCGCGCACCAATGAATCGTCGATCATGATGACTCGCTTGCCTGCCAGATTCTCGGTGAGCGCATTGAACTTCAGCGCCACGCCGCGCTCGCGTAGGTCCTGCGTGGGCTCGATGAACGTGCGGCCGATGTAACGGTTCTTGATCAGACCATCGTTGTGCTCGATGCCCGCCTTGCGGCTGTAGCCAATTGCCGCGGGGATTGAGCTGTCGGGTACCGGGATGACCACATCGGCATCCACAGGAGATTCAAGCGCAAGCTGCTCGCCCAACCGTTGGCGAACGTGGTGCACGTTGCGACCGCTCCACACGCTGTCGGGGCGGCTGAAGTAGACAAACTCGAAGGTGCATCGCGCAGGCGTGGCGCTGGGGGTGAGAGCCTGACGCCGGGTCATCTCTGCCCCGTGCAGCGTGACGATCTCGCCGGGCTTGACCTCGTCGATCTCCACACAGCCGAGTGTGTTGAGCGCGCAGGTCTCGGAGGCGACCGCGTAGCCGCCGTGCGGCAGGCGGCCAACGCTGAGCGGACGGAAACCCCACGGGTCGCGAGCGGCGATCACCCGATCGTTGACCAAGATGACCAGTGAGTAGGCGCCCTTCCATGCGGGCAACGTCCGCTCGACGCGGTCTTCCCATGTCCGCCCGCCAGCAGCAGCGAGCATCAGGGTCAGCACCTCGGTGTCGCTGGTGGCAGTGAGGCCAAAGCCCTTCGCCAACAGCTCTTCGCGCAGCGCACCGGCGTTGACCAGGTTGCCGTTGTGGGCAACGGCGAGCGGGCCGTGCATGGTCTCCACGAGGAACGGCTGGTGGTTGCGATGGGCGTTGGCGCCGGTGGTGCTATATCGCGTGTGGCCGATGGCGTGATAGCCGGTGAGGGTGGCCATCGTGGCCGGTGTGAACACATTGGCCACCAGCCCGCTGTCCTTGTGACAGCGCACACGGCTGCCGTCGCTGACCGCAATGCCAGCGGCCTCCTGACCGCGGTGCTGCAGTGCGAAGAGACCGAAGAACGCGAGCTGGGCGATGCCTTCACCGTGTGGAGTGGAGACGCCGAAGACGCCGCACTCCTCCTTCGGGCCGTCGTCGGCGCCAAGATCGATGGCTTTCGAGCGAATGTGAACGGGAGTCTCAGGAAACATGCAGGTGCTCCAGAATGCGAGGGCCGACGGGGTAGGCGCCAGGCTGGAAGGTGGTACCGGTCAGTCGTTCATAGGCGTCGATGTAGCGAGCGCTGGTCTCTTGCCAGACCTCGTCAGGCAGCGCGGGTGGCGGGCCTTCGCCGCGGTAGCCGGTGGCGAGCAGTGCACGTCGCACCACTTCCTTGTCCAGGCTCTCGGGCTCTTCGTTGGCGGCAAGTCGGGCCGCGTAGGTGTCGGCAACCCAGTAGCGCGACGAGTCGGGAGTGTGCATCTCGTCGATCAACATCAGACGGCCGTCGTCATCCAGACCGAACTCGTACTTGGTGTCGGCGAGGATCAAGCCAGCGCCAGCGGCGACCTGCTGACCGCGCTGGAAGAGCCGCAACGCGGCTTCCACCGTCTCGCCCCACAGCTGCGGCGGCACCAGGTGGCGGGAGATCACGTCGGCGACGGTGAGCGGCTCGTCGTGGCCGCCGTGTTCGGCCTTCGTGGTGGGGGTGACGAGCGCACTCGGCAGCACCGTGTTCTTGCGGAGGCCGTCCGGGAACTGATGGCCGTAGATCGTGCGAGCCCCGTCGGCGTACTGCTTCCACAGCGAAGTGGATGTGACGCCGGTGATGTAGCCGCGGACCACGACCTCCACCGGCAGCGGATTGGCATTGCGCGCGATCAACACGTTCGGGTCGGGCACTGACACAACATGGTTGGGCACGATGTCGGCGGTCTGCGCGAACCACCATGCGGCCAGCTCGTTGAGCACCTGTCCCTTGTAGGGCACGCCGGCGATGACACGGTCGAACGCGCTGAGACGGTCGGTGGTGACGAACAGGCGGTTGCCGTTGTTCAGCTGATAGCTGACGCGGACCTTGCCGTCGCGACGATCGGGAAGCGCTAGATCTACGTCAAGGAACGGTTGCATCACATGCCCTCCGCATAGCGAACGCCCTGTTGGAACAGACCGAGGCCGCTGCCCGCCGCGGTGCCACGGGCGTGCCGCGGATGCTGGCGACCCGTGACGTGATTCTCCGGATGCGGCATCAGTCCGAGCACCAAACCGGTCTCGTCGCACACGCCCGCAATGTCACCGGCCGACCCGTTGGGATTGCCGTTGCCGGTGTCGTTGCTGGCCGAGTACCTCAGTGCAACCTGGCCGTTGGCCTCCAACGCGGCGACATCTGGGTGCACATAGCGACCTTCACCGTGGGCGATGGGGCACTCGATCGGTTCGAGATCGCGGGTCCAGATGCTCTTACTGACCGGTGCCTCCATGCGAATCCACTCGCACTGGAAGTGGCCGCTGGCATTGTGACCAAGTGCCCCTGGCAGCAGGCCGGCACCGGTGAGCACCTGGAATCCGTTGCAGATACCTATGACCGGTCGGCCGAGTTCCACGAACCGGGGGAGTACATCGCCGAGCCGGCCGGTGACCGCCAGCGACCACATGCGGCCGGCACCCAACGCATCGGCGTAGCTGAACCCACCGGCGAGGACCAACATCTGTACATCTCGCAGCAGCGAGGCAGGGTTCTCGACCAGTTCGTCCAGCAACGTGATCTGCGGGTCGGCGCCCGCCAGTTGCAACGCGTACGACACGTCGCGGTCGCGGTTGGTGCCTGGGGCAGCCACCACCATGGCGCGTGGGCGGCTCATCGCGGGCTCCCTCGGAACGCAGTCTGCAATGCGTCGAGGGGGATCGTGGCCACGCCGGCGATGCGAAGTTCAGCGTCGCGGATGACCTCGCCAAGGACGACCGCGGGCTCAGCGAGACCATTGAGAAACCACGCGATGTCAGCAGGGTTGACCTCGCAGATGAAGCGACCGGTGGACTCGCTCAGCAATGACGTGACGAGGTCGTCGTGCGGCAGCGTGTCGATCGAGGCGCCGAGACGGCCGCCGATGCACATCTCCGCGACAGCCACAGCCAGGCCGCCCTCACTGAGATCGTGGCAGCTGCGAACGCGGCCTGTGCGGAGCAGCCGATGCAGCGCGCGGTAGCGGTGGGGTGAGGCCGCGTCAGGGGCGGGCACGGGGCTGTCGCCACCGTCGCCGGTCACCATCGTGAAGTGGCTGCCACCGAACTCACTTGCCGTGTTGCCCACCAGTACCAGAACGTTGCCGGCTTGTTTCAGGTCGGGTGTGACCGCGCGGTCTGGGCTGGGGTGATGTGCGATGGCGGTGATCACCAGTGTCGGCGGCACTGCGTGGCGGGCGCCGTCGCTGCCCAGATATTCGTTGTTCAACGAGTCCTTACCGCTGACGAACGGCGCGCGATAGGCGGTGGCCGCAGCACAGCAGCCGTCGACGGCGGCGACGAGCTCGCCAAGGGTCGAAGGCCGGCGCGGGTCGCCCCAACTGAAGTTGTCGAGCAACGCCACCGAGCTTGGGTCGGCGCCGACCGCGACGATGTTGCGAATGGCTTCATCGACGACGGCGTGGGCCATGTGCTGCGGATCGGTGATGCCGTACCACGGGTTGACGCCGATACCGATGGCGAGGCCGTGAGTGTCGGCCGGCTCGGCCAGCACCACACCGTCGGCGTGACCGTCGTGCCGTTCGCCGACTAGCGGCCGCACAACGGTGGCGCCGCGAATCTCGTGGTCATAGCGACGGATGATGTGTTCCTTCGACGCGATGTTCGGGTGCGCAAGCAGCTTCAGCAGCACGCTCGCCGGATCGGCGCAGGTCGGTGCCGCAACTGGTGCTCGCTGCGGTGTCGGCAGCACTGCCGTCATCGTTCGCTGCGGACGGCCGTCGTGCAGGAAGCGGGTATCCATCTCCAGCACGGTGAGGTCGCCCGAGCGCACGCGCAGGACGCCGTCGCCGGTAAACGCGCCCAGGGAGACGGCTTCCACACCGTGCCGCGCGCACACGGTCAGCAGCGCGGCCCATTGCGCAGGATCGACAGCGAACACCATGCGTTCCTGTGCCTCACTGAGCCAGATTTCCCACGGCTGCAGGCCCGGATACTTCAACGGTGCCAGCGACACGTCAACATCGGCGCCAACACCTTCAGCCATCTCACCAACGGCGCTGGAGAGTCCACCGGCGCCGCAGTCGGTGACGGCGGTATAGAGACCGATGCAGTCGTGCATCACATCGATGAGCAGCTTCTCGGTGATCGGGTCGCCGATCTGCACGCTGGCGCCGGCGACATCTCCGGTAGTGGCATCCATCGTTGCGCTGCTGAATGTTGCGCCGCGCAGTCCATCGCGCCCGGTGCGGCCGCCCATCACCACCACGAGGTCGCCAGGGTGCGGGCCGGACAGCTCCCACTCGCCCTCGGCAGCGACGCCGATGCAACCGGCATACACGAGCGGGTTAGCCAGGTAACCAGCGTCGTAGAGCACTGCGCCGGCAACCGTGGGCAGACCGATTTTGTTGCCGTAGTCGGCAATGCCGGCGATCACGCCGCTCTCGATCAGCCGTGGGTGCAGCACCCCGTCGGGCAGCTGATTCGCGGGAAAGTCGGTGGGGCCGAAGCACAGGATGTCGGTGATGGCGATGGGGTGGTGGGCAGCGCCCATCACATCACGAATCACGCCACCGACCCCGGTGTTCGAGCCGCCGAAGGGCTCGATCGCGGATGGGTGATTGTGTGTCTCGGCCTTCACGGCAACCGTCACGCCCGGCGTGTAACAGAGGATGCCCGCGTTACCGACGAACGAACTGCGTACGAATGGTGCATTGATGGCGTCGGTGCACCCGCGCAGTTGCTTCATCAGCGGCATCACCTCGGCGCCGGTGTCCAAGGTGATGCGGGCACGGAAGGTCTTGTGCGCGCAGTGCTCACTCCAGGTCTGTGCCAGCGTCTCCAGTTCCACGTCGGTGGGCTCGCGCCCCACGCCGCGGTAGTGGTCGGCGATGACATGGAGCTCGGCCAAGTCCAGCGAGAGCCCACGCTCTTTGTTGAGTGCCTGGAGTGCGTCGTCATCAAGGTCGCGAATGGCGACGGACTCGACGGTGTGCTCGGCAGCCGCAGTTGAATCGATGAACGTCGGTTCCAGCGGCGCCGGTGCCCAGCGCTCGATGACCTGGTTTGCCAGCAGCCGTCGGGCGAGCGTGGGAACCGTGTCGTCCTGCAGTTCGCCGAGGATGTTGAAGTGCGTGCCGGTGGCGACCTTCATGTCGGGCACGCCGATGATGCTGGCTGCCAGTGCCACCGCGGTCGCAGCTGGGTCGGTGACACCGGCGAGGAGGGTGGTTTCCACGCCGGTGTTTGGTGCGGTCCAGGTGGCCGTCTGCAGCAGCGGGTCGACCAGCACCGCTTCCATCGACTTCTTGTCGGCAGCGCCGAGCTGGGCTGCGAAATAGACGACGTCGGCGACCTCGATGCCCGTGATCTCGCCGAGCCCAAGTGCGTGGGCATCGGCCAGCAGTGCTGCAGATCGTGGGTCGGTGCCCTTCGTGCGAATGGTGAGACGCATTCCGGTTGTCACCGCGACCAACCTACGGGATGCTCAGCGAGAGGTCCTTCGGTCGCGAACGAAAAGTAAGACCATTGATCAAGTGTTAGCGAATACGCTACTATTTGCTCGTGATTTCCGGAGCCACATTGCGCACACTTCGTCGTCGTTCTGGGCAGACGCAGGCGCAGGTGGCTGCCGTCACGGGTATCCCGGCCACGGTGTTGAGCGCGTACGAGCGCGGTCGTCGCCAGCCGGGAGTAGACGCGGCGGCGCGGATCATTGCCGCGCTGGGCTTTCGAGTCGAGTTTGTACCCGCGACGACGCCAGCCGTGCGGGCGCAGCGGCTTGAGGAAGTGCTGTCGCTGGCCAGCGCGTTGCCGTATCGCCCGCGTCCGCTGGCGAAGGCCCGTCGATGATCTCGTTGGTGAACCGGGTGCTTGCGGTGTGTTCAGCACTCGATGAGCACGGGTTGCCGTGGGCACTTGGAGGCGCGCTCGCCTTGGCGTACGCCACTGAGGAGCCCAGGGGTACGCGAGACATTGACATCAACGTCTTCGTAGCCGCGAGCGAGGCGCCCGCGGTCTTTGCCGCACTCCCAGATGGAGTGCTGCACTCAGCAGCAGATGTGAAGAGCGCTCAGCGCGACGAGCAGGTGCGACTGATGTGGGACGACACCCCAATTGACGTGTTCTTCGCCGCCGAGCCATTTCACTTTGAGGTACAGCAACGCTGCCAAGTGGTGCCTTTTGCTGGCCGATTGATCCGGGTGCTCTCCGCGGAGGATCTGGCCGTCTTCAAATCCATGTTTGATCGGGGCAAGGATTGGGTGGACATCGCGACGATGGTGGAGTCGAATGCCATCGATCTGAATGTCGCCGCGGACAGGTTGCAGAGCCTGTTGGGCGATGACCCACGCATCGCACGTCTCCGCCTTGGCAGTCGCAGCGCCAGCCCAGGTCCCAAATGGAGGGTTCCAACCCCTCCCCACGTCACCGAAACCCTCCATTGGTTCCCAATGGAGTGAATCGGCGGACCGATGGCCCCGTCCGACGGGCCTTTCGGCCCTACTGCCTCATGTCCGACTGTCGTACCATCGCCAGTAGATGACAGATATGGGGAGACGAATCATGAGAAATCGAATGATGTGTGTGGCAGTGGTGGCCGGTGTTCTGCTGGTGGCAGCATGCTCCGACGACGGTAAGAGCAGTTCCACGACCGCCGGAGGAGGCACGCCGGTCAACGTCACCGCATTGGATAAGTCGGCGACAGCAGAGTTCACCCTCGACCGCACCTCGGTCAAGGCCGGTCCGGTCACGTTCACGTTCGTCAACAACGGCAACCGCCAGCACGAGATGATCATCCTGAAGACCGACGAAGCGTTCGACGCATTGGTGGTTGGGGCCGACCACAAAGTCGGTGAAGATACATCGGTCGGCGAGATCAGTGAAACCGACGCCGGCAAGACCGTGGTGTCGTCCTTCGACCTCGCGGCCGGTAACTACGTGCTGGTCTGCGACATCGCGCTGCACTACGAACAGGGCATGCGAGTCGCCTTCACGGTCACTCCATGAGCTGAGTGAGCGCGAGCGCCACGGGTGTGTTCGTGGCCCGTCCTGGTTCACAGACTGATGAGTGTGTTCTCCACGGCCACGTCGACGGCCAGGCCGTCGGGAACGGTCAGTGTGTCGCGCATCGCCAGCACCTGGGCGTCGGTTCTCGAGGGGTCGTGGTGGAACAGGAGCACGCGGCGCACCTTGCAGTGGCTGCCCAAGGTGACGGCGTAGTCAGCGGCGGCGTGCCCCCAGTCGGCGCGGCCGGGTAGTTCGTGGGCGGTGTACTGCGCGTCGTGGATCAGCAGGTCGACCCCGTCGGCCAGTTCGACGGCCGCCGAGTGCAACTCGCCCAGACCGTCGGCTCCGGGGCCGAGCTGTTGCGGCGCGTGGTCGGAGAGGTACGCGACGCTCGAGCGGCCGTCGGAGATGCGCAGACCCATGGTGCGGCCACCCTTGTGGGGGATCTCGCGAGCGGTGACAGTGAATTGCTCCGCTTCGAAGGTGCCTTCGTCGTAGGTCTCGAACGACCACTCGCCGCGTAAGAGGCCAGGAGCGATGGGGAAGAACGGTGGCGACATCACTCGGGTGAGCAACTCTTCGGCAGGTACGCCCTGTTCTGGCAGCAGCACACGCACCTTGGAATCGCTGCGATCGCCGGCGGAGAAGAACGGGATGCCCATGATGTGGTCCCAGTGCAGGTGGCCGATCAGTAGCGTGCCCCTGAACGCTTCGCCGCCCAGAAGGCGCGCGAGTGGTCGCAAGCCGGTGCCGGCGTCGAGCACCAGCGACGGGCGCTGGTCGGCATCGTGGCCGATGGCCACGCACGAGGTGTTGCCACCGATCTTGGCGAACTGCTCGCCGGGAGCGGGAGTAGAGCCACGAACCCCACAGAGGTACACCTGCACCCGCGGCACGCTAGCGGGTGAGGTGCTGCCGCGGGGTCTGCGCCGGAGCCGGCTTGCGTTTATGATCCGGGTCGTGCCGATCCGAATCGCTGTCGCCGAGGACAACGCGCTGCTACGCGACGGCCTGGCCCGGCTCATCACGTCGATCGCAGGGTTCGAGCTCGCCGGCACCGCCGGTAGTTACGGCGAGTTGTTGGAGCTCGTGAACGCCACCGTGCCCGATGTCGTGGTCACCGACATCCGCATGCCGCCCACGGGCACCGACGAGGGCATCAGGGCTGCCTCGGTTCTCCG
This sequence comes from Ilumatobacteraceae bacterium, assembly GCA_043740085.1. Taxonomy (GTDB): domain Bacteria; phylum Actinomycetota; class Acidimicrobiia; order Acidimicrobiales; family Ilumatobacteraceae; genus UBA668. Next base: position 10,051 of record JAYUCY010000091.1, on the reverse strand, counting down.
CAGCACTCACCCCCAGATCGGTGTCATCGTGCTCAGCCAGTACGTGTCGTCCGGCTACGCGTTGGCGTTGCTGGCGGAAGGGTCTGCTCGCCGCGGCTACCTGTTGAAGGACCGTGTAGCTCACGTCGACGATCTCGTCGACGCCATCCGCGTCGTCGCCGGTGGTGGAGCCGTGATCGACCCGCAGGTGGTTGAGCAGCTGGTCGCGTCGTCGAGTCGGACGGTGAAGACACCTCTCGACTTCCTGACTCCTCGCGAGCGTGAGGTGTTGGGCGAGATGGCGCAGGGCAAGTCGAACGCAGCCATCGCCGTCGCCCTGTTCCTGTCCGAGCGTGCAGTCGAGAAGCACATCAACTCCATCTTCTCCAAGCTGCACCTCTCCGAGGAGCCCGACGTGAACCGTCGTGTGGCGGCGGTGCTGCTGTATCTGACCGATGGTGATGCTGGCACCACCCCCGCCGACGTAGCAGCACGCTTCCCGGATCGAACCTGAAGCGCGACCATGACAGGGTCATGGAGGTTCTTCTGATGGACAAGGCGGGCGACCCGCACGGCGCCGAGCCGGATGTGGTGCCAGATGTGGTGAAGGTGATGATCGTGGACGATCAAGCACCCTTCCGCGCCGCCGCGCGGGCGGTCATCGCGCGCGTGCCGGGGTTCGAGCTGACGGCGGAAGCCACCTCCGGTGAGGAAGCGGTGGAAACGGTGAGCGTGCTGCGACCGGACGTGGTGTTGATGGACATCAACATGGGCGTGATGGACGGCTTGGAAGCGACCCGCATCATCACCACCGACTACCCCGACACGATGGTCATCCTGGTGTCCACCTACACCGAGGCCGAGATGCCGGCCGCCGCACGGACGTGCGGCGCCGCCGCCTACGTGAACAAGGACGAGCTCTCGCCGCGAGCGCTTCGTCGCCTGTGGGAAGCCGGCGGCGACCCGAACTGGTGCGGCTGGGCCTGACGGCCATGAGTGCCGTCGCTCTGTGGGTGCGTTCGACGCTGCGCCGGCGTTGGGCAGCCACGATCGTGCTGGCCCTGCTCGCCGGGCTGACGGCTGGCATCGTCGGGGCCTCGCTGCAAGCCGCCGGCCGGGCCGACGATGCAGTCGCGCGGTGGGGGCGACTCAGCCGCAGCTACGACCTGGTCACGCAGGCGTGCCCACCTGGGGTGCAGTCACCGAGATCATTGTCGTTCGCCGCCCTCCTGGCGCAGTGCATCTCACCCGAGGTCACCGCCCGATTCGTACGCGAGGTGATCGCCCCACGCCCTGAGGTGGAGGCTGCGATGACCGTGCGCACGCTCGTCGCAGCGGTGTTCGATCCATCCGCCCGCAACGGCTGGGGCAGGGGTGGGGTCGTGTACGCCTTTGCGGGTGATGACCCGGTGGGCATCTTCCGGCACGTGGTGCTCGTGAGTGGTCGTTACGCCGACCCGGCGGCTGCGGGCGAGCTGGTGATCGGTGAGCGGGCAGCACACGTGCTGGGCGTGACCGTCGGCGATGTCATCAGCCTCGGCTCGTGGCACCAGGACAGCATCGACTCCGCGTCGTCCACGGGAGCAGCTCCCCAGACCACCCCGTTCGACTCGACGGTGGTCGGCATCATCCGGGCCGACGTCGACCTGCAGAGCTCGGGAGGTGACGACCTCACCGGTGCCACCTTCCCCGCTGCTTTCTACGCCGACTCGGGCTGGGTTGCTGCGCACGGCGACAACTTCGCCGGCTACGGATCGGCGGCTGCGATCCGGCTGGCCGCCGGTGTCGATGCGACGACGTTCGCCGACTCGCTCCAACGCAACCCGCAGGGTTGGCAGGTCGCGCCGCCGGGACCGTTCGGCTTCAACGACGTCTCGGTGCTCGAACGCTCTGTACAGGCCGAACGCCAGGCCGTACTCATCTTCGCGCTCATCGGCATCACTGCTGGTATGACCATGGTCGGTCTCACGCTGGCGCGTCAGTTGCGTCGTGAACTGGACGACGCATCTGCGCTCACGGCCCTCGGTTTCACCCGCTCGCGGCTGATACTCGCTGGCGTCCTGCGCTCGCTGGTGATCGGTGTGTTGGCGACCGTTGTTGCAGCGGTCACCATCGTGGTGCTGTCGCCATATGGTCCACTGGGCGTGGCAGGCCGGCTCGAGTACGAGCACCCGATTCGCCTCGACTGGCCCGTGCTGCTGCTCGTCGGGCTCGGGATCCCGTTGTTCCTGGGCGCGGTGGCGGCGGGCGCGGTGGTGTTCGTGAGCAGCACGCGGCAGCGCTCGAGCCAGCGGGCGCTGGTTGCACCTCCGCTCGGCCCGGTATCGAGGACGGCGGTGAACTTCGCCCGTGGTGGCTCACCACGGCTCGCCGTGGTGGTGGGCGCGGTGGCCGTGGCTGTGGCCGTCGCCGCGGGCGTGGTGGCGGCCAGCTTCGACCGAGTGATCGACGAGCCGGTGCGGTATGGCGCGTGGTGGGACGTCGTGGTCGGGGATTACAGCGACCGTGCAAAGGTGCAGGCCGGTGTCGACCAGTTGGCTGGCAATGCCGCCGTCACCGATGTCGGCGGGTTCTTGGCGGGCTCGACCAACGCGGTCCTCGATGGGCTGCAGGTGCCGTACATCGCCATCGAGCCCGAAGTCGGCGAGCCGACAATTCCGGTCGCCAGCGGCCGAGCCCCGGTGGCCAAAGACGAAGTTGCCCTGGGCGCCGCCACGGCTGAGGCACTGCACAAGGGCATCGGCGACACCCTCACGCTCACCTCGACCGGCGACGACACCTTCCGCCACACGGTCGAGGTGGTGGGCATCGCAGTGTTGAACAACCCGGTCAGCGGCTTGTCGAACGCCGGTACGGGGGTGCTGATGCAGCCCGAGCTGGCGGTCGCGGTCACGGGCGGTGGCGTGAGCGGTGTTGTCGCACAGTCGCTGGTGATCCGGTTCGATCCGTCGGCCAACCGACAGGCGGCGATCGATTCGGTCGTGCACGACTTCGGAGGCTCCACCCGCCTGGTGGGCCCACCGGCGGACCTCAGGAACCTTCAACGCGTAAGGTTCGTGCCCTGGATGGTGGCTGCACTCATCGGGGTGTTGGCGCTGGCATCACTGATCCACGCGCTCGTCACCCTCCTGCAGCGCCACGCCGGCGATCTCGCCGTACTGGCCGCGTTGGGCATGACCACACGGCAGCGACGCCGCGTCGGCCCAGGCGCGGGCTTGGTCATCATCGCCGCCAGCATCGTGGTCGGCGTGCCGGCAGGACTTGTGCTCGGTCGCTGGGTGTGGCGGGTGGTCGCCAGTCGCGTCTTCATCCCCTCCGGCGTCGTCATGCCGTTGACGTCCACGCTGCTGGTACCGCTGGTAGCCGTCATCGTGACAGCGACCGTCGCTGCGGCGGCAGCCCGCTGGGTCACACGCCGTTCGCCGGCGGCTCAACTGCGCACTGAGTAGACCTTCGTGGCTTCCGGCAACTCAGTGACTCGACTCCTTGGTCGCGTCGCGTCAGCGATGGCGGGCGCCGACCGATTCCGCTACCAGCCGCAGGCCCCAACCCATTCTGACTGTCAGGTGAGGAGGGGGATGTGGCCGCGGACTGTGGTGCCCGCGCCGGGGGAGCTGATCACTTCCAGAGTGCCCGCCAGGGAACCCATGCGGTCTCGCATGTTGACGAAACCGTGGCCGACGTCGGTGGCGCCGGCGAAGTCGAAACCGGGGCCGTTGTCCGATACTTCCCAGTGCAGAGTTGCCTCGTCCTCCCACACCTTCAACAGCGCGGCTGCCTTCTCGCCGGCGTGTTTGCCTGCGTTCTGCAACGCTTCCATGCAGCAGAAGTAGACGGCGGCCTCCACATCCTGGGCGTGGCGCCCAACGACGAGCTGGGTGTCGGTGGGCAACGCCGCCCGGGAAGCCGCCGCCGGCAACGCTTCAGCGAGCCCGCCCGACATCAAGAGCGGCGGGAAGATGCCGTGGGCCAGCGCGCGCAGTTCGGTGATCGCCAACTGCAGGTCGCCGCGGATCTCGTCGATCATCGCTTCGGCATCCGCCGGATCGTCGACGACGGCGTCCTTGGCGATTCGCAACTTGACGGCGAGCGCGACCAGGTGCTGCTGCGCGCCGTCGTGCAGGTTGCGCTCCAGCTTGCGGCGCTCGGCATCGCCGGCGGCGACGATGCGTACGCGCGATGCGCGCAGCTCCTCGTTCGTGTCGCGCAACTCGTCGAGCGACGCCTGTAGCGCCGTATCGAGTTGCACGTTGTGCAGCGCCAGGCCCACCTGGCGGGCCAGTTCGGTGAGCACCCGATCGTCCTCCTCGGTGAACACTGCTCGATCCGCAGGTCGTTCGCACACGACGAGGCCGAGCAGCTCGCCACTATGAGCGATGGGAGCGACTCGGGTGACGGTGGTTGTGGTCGGCTCGACGAGGCCGGGGAGCCATATGTCGAGCCAGGTCCCGCCCGAAACGCCGCTGCGGCTGACCACCGCGCGCTCCTTGTCGCCGATCGTGTACATCTGCATCTGCCGGTGCGGCACCATCGCAGCGACCTCGTAGCGGCCCTGTGCGCCGGTCCAGATCTGAGCGGAGCGGAGCTGCATCGACTTGCGCAGCGTCTCCGCCAACTGCAGCAACAACTCATCGAGCGGGATGGCACGAGTGAGGCGCGAACCCCACGTGCGCAGCGCCTCATCGGGCGACACCCTCTCGCCGTAGACGACTCGGTTCACCCTTACCGTGAGCCAATCGCGCGCCGGTTGATATGCGAGTGCGGCGCCGGCGGCAGCCAGCATCGACAACAGCAGCAGCGACCGCTCGCTGCCGTCGGGCTTGCGGCCGAACGCGGCCAACGCCAGCAGGTAGGCAACCACGATGAGAGCGGTGAGGCCGGTGAGTGACACGGTCTGGGTCAGCAGCCGGTCGACCCTTGCCAGCATGCGCGGCACCGTGCCGGCAGCGAGGGCCAGGGGCACCAGGCCGGTGGAGGCGAGCGCGATCTGGTCGATGTGGTGCGGCCAGTCGGCAACGAGCGACAGTGCTATCGACACAAGCGTCACCTCCGACGCCACCACCGCCGCCCAACCGATCCACTGCATCCGTCGCTGGTCGATCACCCCGGCCGCCCGATAGTTGGTGTGGGCCGTGGGCGCCGCCGCGAAAGCCAGGATCCACAACAACGCGACCGGCCAGGCGAGCACCTGGCTGCGGTTTCCCATGAGGCTGAATCCCGATCCCACACCGATCGCGTAGCCGACCCACACGAACCGGCTGTGGCCAACGCGGGCGAAGTGGCCGTTCGGCATGGTCATCAGGAGGTGGAAGAGAAGTGCTGCAGTAACTGTCAGGGCTAGACGCTGGCCGAGATCGGCGAGCAGCGAGCCGACACCGCTCAACTGGCGGTGCGAGTCGAGGCTCCAGGCGAGGGCGCCGCTCGCGGTGGCGAAGGCGAACGCCTGCACGATCGACGCGGCAGGGCAATGGCCCCTGACCGAGATGATGACACCCGCAAGGGCCCACACGAACACCAGACACGACAACACCACCAACCCTGTGGTGGCGTGTCTGCCCGCTACCACCAGCGCGACGATGGTTGCCGCCGCGCTCGCACCGCAGGCCCCCAGGCCCACTGCGGCCCCTCGAGGGCGCGGTGCGGTGACGGCGGCTTTGGCGCTGCGTACCGAGAGCACATCGGTGTTCATTCGGACCTCATCCTGCTCAGCCGACCGTGTTGCCGCGGCCGTCGTCGGCGACGCGACCGTCCTTCATGTGGACGATGCGCTGGGCGGCGTCGGCAACGGGCTGGTCGTGCGTGACGAGCAGGATTGTCTGACCCCCGGAATGCAACCGTGTGAACAGCTCCAACACCTCCTCGCCACCTTCCGAGTCCAGCGCTCCCGTGGGCTCGTCGGCGAGCAGCAGCGTCGGCTCGTTGGCCAGCGCCCTCGCGATCGCTAGGCGCTGACGCTGGCCGCCCGACAGGGCGGTGGGTGATTGCTTGGCCTTGTCGCCGATGCCGAGCAGGTCGAGCAGGTCGCGAGCCCTGGTCTCCGCCGCCTTGCGCTTGCGGCCGGCGATCAGTGCGGGCATCAGTACGTTCTCCAGCGCAGTCATCCCTTCGAGCAGGTTGAAGAACTGGAAGACGATGCCGACGTGGTGGCGGCGCATGATTGCCAACCCGCTCTCCGACTTGCCGACGAGCAGCTGGCCGGCCACCGACACTTCACCCTCGTCGGGTACGTCGAGCCCGGCGACGATGTTGAGCAGCGTCGACTTGCCACAACCCGATGGGCCCATCACCGCCACGAACTCACCGCGCGTGATGTCGAGATCGGCACCGCGCAGGGCACGTACCGGGGCCGTCTCTTGTTCGAAGGTGCGGAAAACCTGTCGGACGTCGACAACTAAGTCGCTCGCTGTAACGGTGGTTTCGAGCATCGGCTCACTGATGGTCATGACGTTGTCTCCTTCATTGGGCCGGCGCGGCCGGAATCGGGTTGATGGATGCGATCTTGTACGGCCGCACGGGAGTCGTTCGGCCCTTTACGAGATTCGGTCCGAGGTCTTCTGCCGCGGGCTTGGTGGTGAGTTGGTCCCACGTGACGTCGCTGACCACGATTTCGCCGTCGGCTGCGAACTGCTGGAGCCGCTGGCACAGGTTCACCGCGTCGCCCACCACGGTGTACTCCAGGCGTTCCTCAGAGCCGAGCAGTGCTGCGGCCACGACTCCAGTGGACAGACCGATTCCCAGGGGGAACGGTTCCAGCCCCTCTCGCGCCCACTGTGCGTTGACGGCGGCTTGAGCGGCATGCATCGCGTAGGCGGCCACGAGCGCTCGGTCGGCGTGATCGGTCGTCGGGTCGGGAGCGCCGAACACCGCCATGACAGCGTCGCCGACGTACTGCATCACCGTGCCGCCAGCCGCGAGGATGGCGCCGTTCATCTCGGCCCGGTGACGGTTGAGTTGCTGCGCGAGCACCGACAGATCGGTGTGCTCGCTGATGGTCGTGTAGCCGCGGATGTCGCTCATCAGCACGGTGAGGTTCAGTTGCTCGGAGTCGCCGGCGTGAGCGCCCCGGGCTCGGATGCGCTCGGCGACACCACCGGGCAGCATTCGCGAGAGCGACTCGCCCTGCTCTTCGCGCGTGGTGATGGCAGTGTGCATCCGCTTGAGCCGGTCGAGTGCTCCGGCCGTGCCGGCGGAGACACCCTCCGCCAACCGCAGGAACAATCCCTCAACCCGCGTCTCGACCGCGGCCGGTGTGGACTGCGTCGCGAGCGCGATCGCCTTGATCGGCTTGCCTTCGGCAACCATCTCCAGCAGTGCATCGTCCTCGGCGTCCAGTCCGCCAGTTCGCCGAACCGGGTTCATCAGCGCACTCACGACGCTGGGATCGAGCATCGAACCGCCGGAGGCCACCTCGCGGATGGCTCGGGCGAGTTGGTCGCCTTCGGCGATGCGGTCTTTCAACAGGTATGCGTAACCGGCAGCGCCTTCGGAGAGAAGTGCGATTGCATAGTCGGGATCGTCGTACTGGCTGAGGATCACGATGCCGGTGCCCGGGTGGCGCTTACGAATGAGCTTGCAGGCCTCGATGCCCTCGCGGTGGAAGTTGGGCGGCATTCGGATGTCGCTGACCACCACATTGGGGGCCGCGGCCTCCGCGCCCGCAACCAGGCTGTCGTGGTCCTCGGCCTCGCCCACGATCTCCAGGTCCGGTTGGCGCGAGAGCATCGCCCTCACGCCTTCGCGGATGAACACACTGTCGTCCGCGATGAACACCGTGATTGCCCCCATGGGAACGATTCAACACCATTCCGAGGGCGAGGGCGAGGGCCTGAGCCTGTGTGTGCGCAGGGGTGCCAGCACCACCCCTGGAACGCCGGTCTGCGCCCTGGCAGTACGCCGCTCGGCGGCGCACGATTCGATGGGAGGCCGTTCGAGCGCAGGCCGTTCGAGCGGACCTTTCGAGCACAAGCCGTTTGAGTCGAGGGAGACCATCATGAGGATCGAGCGCAGCATCACCACCGTGTCGTGGATACCGAGCGACCTGCTGGAGGGCATGGGGAAGATCGCCACCAGGATGAAGATGGCGCATCACGACCCGCCGCCACCCGACGTGCTCGGCGCCGATGTTCCGGCTGCCATCGACGACATGCGCATAAACGACCGCTTCCGGTTCGCCAATCAGCTGCGTGCCTACATCGATGTCGACGATGGCAACATCGTCGGCCACGGCTACTGCGGTTCCGGCGTGATCGGTGCCACCACCGTTGGTCTCGGTGTGGGGTCGATCACCATCCCGGCCGTGCAGCTCGACGACCAGCAGAGCGTGCCAGAGGTGACAGCAAGCGCGGTGCGCTTCACACAGACGGTTGGTGGTCGCACCGGGGCGCCGATGCCGCGTGCCGTGAAGCGTCCTCCGTTCGTCCAGTACCACGCGCCGATCGTGTGGACCACACTCGAGCTGACCATCCACGCCGATGGCACTCACGAGGCAGCCATGGTGGGGGCATCCGGTTTCCCACGCCACTGGGTGTTCGATCACGACGGTGCGCTCACGGCCAAGAGCAGCGTCGCCGAGTACAAGAAGTGGATGAACGAATCGTTCGGCCGCCACACACCATGGGGTGACGAGGACTCGCCGGCTCTCGTCAGCCAGGTGGAGACGTTGCTCGAACGTGAGTTGCAGGGGGCCATCATGCGTGGTGGCAAGAAGCCCGACATCCGCCGGATCAAGGAGGGCAAGACGCTCGTCGAGCAGGGTTCAGTGAGTGACGAACTGTTCCTGCTGTTGAACGGTGTGCTCGTGGTCGAGGTGGATGGCGAGCAGCTCGCCGAGCTCGGGCCGGGCGCCGTATTGGGCGAGCGAGCGGTGATGGCGGGCGGCGTGCGCACCGCGACGGTTCGAGCGGTCACGGAATGCAAGGTTGCAGCGGTACCCGCCGACCGCATCGACCTGGACAAGCTGGCAAAGCTGGCCGAAGGGCATCGCCGCGAGGAAGAGGGCCGCTGATGCACACGCTCTGGCCCCGCAAGACTGTGGGCGCGGGTCGCAGAGGTGGCACGATCTTCCGGTGACCCTTGATCAGTACGACGCTGTCGTTGTCGGCGCCGGCCCCAACGGCCTCGCCGCAGCCGTGCGCCTCGCCGAGGCGGGCAGGTCGGTGTTGGTGCTGGAGGCCGCCGCCACGATTGGTGGTGGCACGCGCTCGGCCGAGCTGACCCTGCCCGGTTTCGTTCACGACGTGTGCGCGGCGGTGCACTCACTAGGTGTCGATGCTGCACCGTTGTCGCTGGAGCACCTCGGCGGGCACGGCCTGCAGTGGGCGCTCCCCGAGATTCCCTTGGCCCACCCGCTCGACGGTGGCCGCGCTGCGGTCCTGCACCGCAGCATCGACGACACCGCTGCCGGGCTGGGCGTCGACGGCCGCGCATGGAGCCGTCTGATGGCTCCGTTGGTTCGCCACTGGTCGGTGATGCTGCCACAGCTGCTCGGTCCGGTGCTCACGATTCCTCGGCATCCCATCGCCATGGCCCGTTTCGGCATCCAGGCGCTGCGCCCGGCGACGTGGACCGCTCGCCGCTTCCACACCGAGGAGGGAGCGGCTCTCTTCGGTGGTTGCGCGGCGCACGCGATGTTGCCGCTTCACCGCCCGCTGACCACGGCGTTCGGGATGACCCTGGCCGCGTCGGCTCACGCCGGCGGTTGGCCGGTAGCGGTCGGCGGCTCGCAGTCGGTGGCCGATGCACTCGCCGAGCGGCTGACCGGCCTTGGCGGCGAGATCCGCACCGGAGTGATGGTGCGATCGTTGGCCGAGCTGCCACCGCATCGGGCGGTGCTGTTCGACACCAACCCCGCGCAGCTCGCCGCGATCGCCGGCGATGCCCTGCCTGCTCGCTACCGGGCCCGCCTGCTGCGGTTCCGCCACGGTTCTGGTGCTTTCAAGATCGACTATGCGCTCGACGGTCCGGTTCCGTGGCAGAACGAGTCGTGCCGTCGCGCCGGCACCGTGCACGTGGTGGGTTCGTTTGCCGAGGTGGTTCTCGCGGAGGCCGAGGTTGCCGCCGGTCGCATGCCTGA
>JAYUCY010000090.1:0-3503 GCA_043740085.1 Ilumatobacteraceae bacterium | reverse complement strand
GCTGGCAGAAGAACGACGAGCCGAACAGCTTCGACGGCCCCGTGAGACCAGCCACGAGCTGTACACCGCGCTCGCCACCAGCGGGATCACCGGCCATTGCCCGGTCGTTCGCCGGGAGGCGACGACTTCATGCAGGCCGGCGACCTCCACGGTTGTTCCCCGAAGCGGAGCAGCAGCTCGTCGCCGAGATGATCGCCGGCAGCCCTGACGACGGTGGACGACGAGCGTATTCGATTCCGCTCGATCAGCCACTTCCGCAACGCCGACCACGAGTTCGGTGATCGGCTCGAAGCGTCATCAGGAACTGCGGGCCAGCGGCCAGTCCGAGCTGGCCGGGCACGAGTCGATCGACCGGCGCGAGGCGCAGCTGATCGCCGAGACCTGAATCCCAACATGGTTCCGAGCTTCGTCGAGTCGACTTCACGCCGTCGTCCAGGATGGCGAAAGCGGTCGCCGTGTGCCTCAACGAGACAGATGGCGTCGTCCCGGTTGGCCAACGTCATCTCCGCGCCTTGGCAACGTATGGCGGGTCGACTCGTTCGCGCGGGTTTCACGCGGCCGAGCAGATTCACCGAGATGATTCGCAGGGAGTGCTCGGGGGAACCACTGAGATCGCGACCGGCACCAAGAACGCAGCCGCGCTGAACTCGATCGGCATCAAACCGACCTCGATCCCGTCCCACCGCCTCGAAGCCCGCCGCGCCTACCTTCAACGACTCGCCGACCAGACGAGCTCATCGGCCAAGTACGAAGCCTCCGCTCACACTCGTCGCACTCTGAATCTCGATGACGGTCAGTCGAGGCTGCGACGAAAGGAGCCTTTGACATGCAAGCACGTCAAAGGGTGGAGGCGACGCCGGGAATCGAACCTGAATGGGGGGTGTCGTCCTGTGTCATCCTGTATCGGCCAATGTCGATACATGCAGGTCAAGGCTATTGTCTCGTCACTTAGTGTCCGGCTGATGTTGCCTGATATCGGTCTGTGCTGAATTTTCTGTGACCAATCCGTGACCAATCCGTGACCACGAGCTGCGACGACGAAGACTCCATCGGATCCCGCCCGGCTCATCCTCGGGCAGGCTCGCCAACCATCCAACGAATCTCGTCGGACGGAATGGACGTATCGCCGTGTTACCCGTCGAGCAGAGCGGCGACGGCCGAGCGCACCTCGATCTGTTGACCGGGCCGACCCACGGGAATCGACCATTTCGATCGATCCGATCAATCGCCGCGGAGACGTTTGCGATCGTTCCGCACCACATCGGTGTGTCGCCCGCCATCAACGATGTATACAGGTGTTAGTCCAAGGGCTAAACCGCAAGATCTCCGAACGGAAGCTCTCTGGGTGCCTCTCCAGCGATGTCAGTCTGCCGTCGACAACGACCTCGCCAGCACGTTCGACTGCGGCGAAGGCAGCCAGCTGAAACCCTCCCAGGATCCCTGCAGCCTCGTCTCCATGTTCAGCGACGAGGAGCGCTGGCCAAAGGAGGTCGGAAAATCGTCGCGCAGCCAGTCCGACAGGGCGAATTGGGATCAATGGCGGCGATTGCCGGTCGATACGTTCGCCGCTCGCGGTAGTGGCCCTCGAGCGGTACGTCACGAACGATCTGGCCCCGCTGCACGCGTGCGCCGTGTCGATTGGTTGAATCAGCTGACTTGTGCGCGTCCACGGCGACAGTCTGATCTAGTTCAACGCGTGGTCAGGCACGTTTTTTGAGGACTACTCGCCACGCGGCGGTGTCGATGCTGCCGGGCAGAAACAATTGGCCCTTGACAATGCCGTCATGGACCCAGCGCTCGGCGAGCCTCCCGTCTCCCCAAGCCGACATGCAGTGGCACCGATCAAGGGTACGGACCTCCTGCAGCAGTTCGGATGCGCCCGGCACTGGAGCAGCCGAGTAGATCCACGTATCACAGCACTACCGTCGACTGCTCGCGACCGACGCGCCTATCTGCGCTCATCGGGGGTCGCCTAAACGTCTGCGCGAGGCATCCGTCGGGCGGAAGGAGCATTTGAACACGGTGAGGTCCTCGGACCAGAACGTCTCGTCTCGTTTCGCGTCGCGTCGCGGACGACCGCCAGCGGTTAAGTCCCAACGCGTGGTGTAACGAGGTGTCGGTTGCGACGGTCTTCTCGTCAGCCGTGTTCTGATCGGCGTTGCCGTTCAGTGGTTGCACATCTTGAGGGCCGATGCTCGGGTTGTCAAGACGTTTCTTGATTCGTTTGTTGATGGGTTGGGGCGTGCGCGTTTACCCGATGCCACCAGTCGGCGGCGCCGGTTTTGAACGCTTGAGGTCGGGTCGTGTCAGTTGCCGGCGGCAGCGGCGATCGCGGGTCTCGGATCGGTTGTGCTGGCTGTGCTGTGGCGTGGCTTGTTCAATGTTTCGGCGGTCATGTAGCGCTTGGTGATCGCCCATTCGTCGGTCTGCTCGGCGAGCAGAGCGCCGACGAGGCGGATCACTGATGCCCGGTTGGGGAAGATCCCCACGACGTCGGTGCGGCGACGGATCTCTTTGTTCAATCGTTCTTGCGGGTTGTTCGAACGAATCTTGGGCCAATGCTCGACCGGGAACACCGCGAACGCCAGAATGTCATCGGAGGCGTCCAGCAGTGTGGTCGCGAGGTCGGCGAAGCCGGCCTGGGTCAGTTTGTCAACGACGTCGCCGAGCTGGGACCAGGTCGCGTCGCGGTCGGCCTGCTCGAAGATCGAGCGGACCATCGTCGCGATCATCGGCCACGACGCTTTCGGAACCTTCCCGGCAAGGTTGGCCATGAAATGGGTTCGGCACCGCTGCCACGACGCGTCACCGAGCACGGCCGCGATCGCGGCTTTGATGCCGCCGTGAGCGTCGGAGATGACCAGCTCGACACCTGACAGCCCGCGGGCCACCAACGACCGCAGAAACGCCGTCCAGCCCGCTGTGGTCTCGGAGGTGATGATGTCGAACCCGACGATCTCGCGGTGGCCCTCGATCGTGACCGCGGTCGCGACGACCGCGGACACGTTCACGACCCGCCCGCCCTCACGCACCTTTTGCGTCAACGCGTCTATCCACAGATACCTGTAAGGGCCGGCGTCCAACGGGCGCTCACGGAACTCGGCCACCTTGGCGTCGAGCTCGCCCGCCAGCCTCGACACCTCCGAGCGGGAGATCCCCTCGATCCCCATTGCCTTGACGAGATCATCGACCCGACGCGTCGAGACCCCCTCGATGTAGGCCTGCGCGATCACCGACGCCAACGCCTGCTCGGCCCTGCGCCGGTGCGTCAACAACCACGCCGGATAATACGAGCCCTCACGCAGCTTCGGCACCGCCAGCTCGATCGTGCCGGCGCGGGTGTCCCAACGCCGTTCCCGATACCCGTTACGCGAGTTCACCCGGTCGTCTGTTCGTTCGCCGTAGCCGGCCTGGCACTGCATCGACGCCTCCGCCGACATCAACGTCTCCGCGAAAGACTGCAACATCGACCGCAACAGATCACTCTCGCCGTCATCGCCGTC
>JAYUCY010000089.1:0-8453 GCA_043740085.1 Ilumatobacteraceae bacterium | reverse complement strand
CCGACCTCGCGCTGGCCGAGCTGCTGGAATACGACGGCATCGTGCTGGTGGAGTGGGGCGATGTCGTCGCCCGCTCGCTGGGCGAACATCTGCTGGTGCAGCTCGATGCGGTCGAGGATGACGAGGACGCGCGCATGGTCACACTCGGGGGCATTGGGCGTGCCTGGGCCGCTCGCTGGGAACGAGTCGAGGCGGCGACGGTGGCGTTCACATGCTGATCCTTGGTATTGAAACGGCGACGCAGCAGGTCAGCGTTGCCATCGGTGGGCATGAGGGTGTGCTCGGCATGTTCGAGGTCTCTCGTGGACGTCGGCATGCGGAAACGTTGGCGCCGGCAATCCAGTTCCTGTGCCGCCAGGCGGACATCGAGATTGTCGAGTTCGGCGCCATCGCCGTCGACGTCGGCCCTGGGCTCTTTACGGGAATGCGCGTCGGCCTCGCGGCTGGCAAGGCCATCGCCCAAGCGCTGCGTGTGCCCATGATCGGCATCACCTCGCTCGATCTGCTGGCCTTTCCGCTGCGCTACTCGGACCGCACCATCGCCGCCGTCATCGATGCTCGTAAGGGCGAAATGTTCTACGCGTTCTACCGGCCGGTGCCGGGCGGAGTGCAGCGGGTCACCGAACCGCGCGTCGGCTCGGTCGACGACTTGGTGGCCGACCTGATGGCTCGCGGGCAGAACGTGGTGTGTGTGGGCGACGGTGCGCTGCGCTATCAAGACGAGATCGCGGCTGGAGTCCGCTGCGAGTTTGCCGAGCAGTTCCTGTCGCATCCGTCGGCTGCACCGCTGGTGCAGTTGGCCCACGCTCGTGCACTCCGCGAGGAGTGGGTGAACCCGTGGGAGATTCAGCCGATGTATCTGCGGGCGCCCGATGCGCAGATCAACTGGTCCACCCGGGAGGGTTCGAAGTGAGCGTGCTCGCGCGCTTCCTCGGCCGCACCGGTGGCGATGGCTTGGCCATCGAGCCGCTGCGTCGGAGACATCTTGCCGATGTCATGCCCATCGAGCAGGCGTCGTACCCGCTGCCGTGGACCATCGGTGTATTTCAGAGCGAGATCGAGATGATGCGCCGCGATGAGCGGCACTACCTCGTTGCGCGCGACGGCAACGACGTTGTGGGTTACGGAGGCCTGATGTTCGCCGTCGGCGACGCGCACGTCACCAACATCGCAGTAGCCGCCAGCCGCCAACGGCAGGGTATCGCCACTCGCTTGTTGGCCGAATTGGCGTGGGCGGCCATCGACCATGGCTGTGGTGCACTGACCTTGGAAGTGCGTGTCAGCAATGTCGGCGCGCAAGCCCTGTATCGCGAGTTCGGCTTCATTCCCGCCGGCGTCCGCACGAAATACTACGAGAACGTGGACGACGCGATGGTCATGTGGTGCAACGACCTGGGGTTGCCCGAGTATCGCGACCGCCTGCGCACCCTCAGCCTGGAGGCCAGTCGATGAGCGACAACATGAGGGGCCCCGTCAACGATGCAACGCTGGTGCTTGGCATCGAGACCAGTTGCGACGAAACCGCCGCCGCGTTGGTGATGGGCGGCTACGACGTGGTGTCCAGCGCGGTCAGTACACAGGTGGATCTACACGCGCAGTATGGCGGCGTGGTCCCCGAAATCGCCAGCCGCGCGCACCTCGATTTGTTGAACCCGATGATCGCCCGCGCAATCGTGGAGGCCGGTGTCAGCGAGGAACGCATCGATGCCGTCGCCTGCACCGTCGGGCCCGGCCTCATCGGCGCGCTGCTGGTCGGCGTGTCGGCTGCGAAGGCTCTCGCACTCACGTGGGGCGTGCCTTTCGTCGGTGTCAACCACATGGAAGCGCATCTGTACGCGGCGTTCCTGGAGGACCCGACATTGGAGTTTCCGATGGTCGTGATGCTGGTCTCGGGTGGCCACACGATGCTGATCGAGATGCAGGATCATGGTCAGTACCGGCTGCTCGGCCAGAGCATCGACGATGCCGCCGGCGAGGCCTTCGACAAGGTTGCTCGCTTCCTTGGCCTCGGCTACCCGGGCGGGCCAGCCATTGATCGCGAGGCGCAGTTCGGCGACCCGGAGGCCATCAACTTCCCGCGCGCAATGTTGAACGACGGCCTTGACTTCAGCTTCAGCGGCTTGAAGACCTCGGTGATGAATTACGTGCGCAAGAACCCTGACGTGTCGGCCAGCGACGTGTCGGCGTCGTTCCAGGCGGCGGTCGTTGATGTGCTGGTGACCAAGGCGCGGCGCGCTGCCGAGCAGGTGGGCGCACGCGGTCTGGTGCTTGGCGGTGGCGTGGCAGCCAACTCGCTGCTACGCGAGCGTTTCCTCACCGTGTGCACCGACGTGGGCATTCACGGCTTCCTGCCCAGCCGGGCGATGTGCACCGACAACGCGGCGATGATTGCTGCGGCCGGCTGGCACCGCTTGCGCAGTGACGGGCCCACCGCGCTCGACGCTGGCGCATACCCTAATTTGCGACTTCCCCTGTTGCCATGAGAGAGCTGCGATGAGCGCCCGAATTGATGCCTTTGTCGTTGCCGTCCCCGGCCTCGAACCCTTGCTACTGGAGGAGGTGCAGCGCCTCGGGTTGCGCCCGGCGCGGGCGGTGCGCGGCGGTGTCGAGTGCAACATCACCTGGCCGCAGCTGATGGCTATCAACCTGCGTTCCCGCGTGGCCACGCGGGTGGTCGTGCGCGTCGCCAAGTTCCATGCCGACGGGTTTCATTCGCTGCAGGTGGGCCTCCGCTCCATCGATTGGGCGGCGTGGCTTCCGGATGCGAACGGTCCGGCCGCGGGCATCACCGTTGCGGCCACATGCGACAAGGAGTCGAAGCTGTACCACTCGGGTGCGGTGGAGGAACGGGTCAACGAAGTGCTGGGTCGCCCGCTGGGCGACCAGGTGGTGCAGGTGCGTGTGCAGCGCGACCTGGTGACCATCAGCGTGGATGCGTCGGGTGCCCCGCTCCACCATCGCGGGTGGCGCGGCCCAGCGGGCAAAGCGCCACTGCGCGAGTCGTTGGCCGCCGCGTTGGTGTTGGCCAGCGAGTGGAACATGAAGACACCGCTGGTTGATCCGTTCTGCGGCTCGGGCACAATCGCCATCGAGGCTGCGCACATCGCTCGTCGCATGGCCCCCGGCCGTTACCGCTCGTTTGCGTTTGAGCACTGGCCGCAGTTCGAACGCGACTCGTGGGAGCGACTACTCCGTGGCGCGGACGGCGATGTTGTCGAGAAGTGCCCACCCATTTTCGCCTCTGATCGCGATGCGGGTGCGGTGGCGGCTTCGCTGGAGAACGCCGCCAGTGCGGGTGTCAGCAGCAACGTGGAAGTGGTGCTGCGCACCGTCAGTGAGCTGGCGTTGCCGGCCCGAGCCGGCTGGATCGTCAGCAACCCGCCGTATGGCCACCGTGTCGGAGGCACCGGCGGCGACCGCGATCTGCGCAACCTCTACGACCGCTTCGGCGCCGTGCTGCGCGAGCGCGCCGTGGGTTGGCATGTGGCACTGCTGGCTGCACACGACACCCCGGTCGCCCGCATGCACCTGCCGTTACGGCCCACGTTGGCAACGACGAATGGTGGCATCGAAGTCGCTGTCCAAACCGGCAAGATCGACACGTCCGAGGGTTCCAAAAGCACCCCAGGTCACTGAAACCCTCGGTAGTGGATCCCGAGTCGTGGATCCAGCTAGTCGTGGATCCATACGGTGGAGCGCAGGGGCAGCAGATTCTCGTTCCAGATGAGGTCCATCACCGGGTTGGCCACGCGGACGCAGCCGTGTGACGCGGGGTAGTTCGGAATACTCGGGGAGCCGTGAATGGCGACGCCACCGATGATGAACTTGGGGCGATACAGCGAGCCGAGGTCGCCTTCGTATCGAGACACGTCGTACTCGCGGTAGGTGTTGAACGTGCCGGTAGGCGTGATGGCGATACCGATGACGCGCCCACCAGCGGCATTCTTGTCGACCTCGTCGTAGCTGCGGCCGTTGCCGGTGGACACATTGAAGATGTACGTCAGTTGGCCATTCTGGATGACGTAAGCGATCTGCTTGGCCTTGTCGACCTCCAGCAGGCTCCCGCTGCTTCGGCCAGCAGCGGGACGGCACAACTGGAGATTGAGAGCGATGGCGGTGGCATTGTCAACGATGGTGTTCGCCGGCAGGCCCCTCCACTTTTGGAATGCCATGACGGCTTGGACCGTGCTCAGTCCGTAGCCCCCTCCGCCGGCATTCCAGAATCCGAGTGCGTTGAGGCGGCTCTGCAGGTCGGCGACGGCCGACCGAGACGAGCCATAGATGATCGGCCCGACGGGCGAGGTGGGGAAGCCGAGAGTCGGCGTTGCGCATGAGGGTGACTGGGCGTTCGTCGGCGGGCCGAACGGAGCAGGTGAGGGAGTGCCCAGGTAATAACCGGCGAGATCTGCGATCAGGATGCCGCCCGCCTCGGTGAACATCGAGAAGCCGCGGCTGGAGACGGGCACGATGGCATGGTTGGCGAGCGTCTGAGCCGGCCGCACGACGTTCATGGTGGATGTCGTCGGCTTCGCTGTCGGGCTGGTGTCGCCAGCGGTACCAACGCTGACGTAGCCAACGGTGATGGCGGCGGCGTTGGTGGCGTTCAGTACGACGGCCGAAACATCGGGGCGACCAATTGCCGGGTTGCTTGCTACGGGTACCTCGAAGCGCCAGCCTGGCTGTGGGCGAGTGGTGCCACCGAGCGGATTGAGCGCCGCCACTCGCGTGTCGACAACACGGGTGGGTGAGGTGAGCGGTACGAACAGCCCGTCGGTTGCCGATGCTGCAGTTGCGCTGGTGAACGCACCGACGAGGTCGATGAGGAGGTCGCCGCCGGACTCGGAGTAGATGGTGATGCCGCCGTTGGCGTCGACCGGGACGATGGCCTGGTTGGCGACAATTGCGTTGGCGCCCGATGGCGAGTTGAGGTTTGAGGTGATCGGGACGGCACCGCCTTGCGGGTACACCTGCCAGTAGCCGGGGCTGGAGGTGAGTGCGGTCAGGTTGATGGCGACGGCGCTTGCACCTTCGCCACCGGGTACGGCGAAGGTGCGCGTCTCGCCCGCGTTGAACGTGGAGACGCGGCGAGTGTCGAGTACTCGAGCCGGCGCGGCAAGCGGCTGGAAACGGCCGGTGGTGGCGGAAGCGGCAGGGGTGTAGTAGCCGAGCAGGTCAACGATTGCCTGCCCGCCGCCGCTGCCGTAGACATCCACCATGCCGTCGGTGCCAACGGGCACGGTGACCAGGTTGGGCAGTGCAAGGAACGGCCCGACGAGTGACTGCAACTCGTCGATGTTGATGTTCGATACCTCTGGTCGGCCGCTCGCGTGTGGCCACACCGTCCAGTAACCGGGGGCTGCCGGGCCGACGACGGTGAGGTTGAGGACGGCGGCAACCACCGTGCCGGCCGCCGGCAATGGTGCGTCGCCGGTGACGCTGAACGACAGGGTCCCGCCGGCGGCGAGCGCAGCGGTGGCGCGTGTGTCAACGAGTCGCTGGGCGGTGGGCAATGCGACGTAGCTGCTGGTGGCACCCGCCGCGCCAGCAAGGGACACAGGCAGTACTGCCGATGTGAGCGCCGTAGCGCCGAAGGCAGCGCCGAGGAGTCCGATGGTGGTCAGGATTGATTGAATCCGCACCGTGCAAGACTACGAGACATGGTGTCGCGGGTCACGTCACCCCGGCCACTTGTTAGCCGGTCCGCTGCACACCGTGTCCGGTTGTCGTGGCGGTACCGTTTCGGCTTGTGCAGATTGGTTCCTTCACCCCCGCCGCGCCAGTTGTGCTGGCGCCCATGGCAGGTGTCACCAACGCGCCGTTCCGCACGATGTGCCGTCAGTTCGCTCCTGGTCTGATCTACGTCAACGAGATGGTGATGGCCACAGCGGTCGTTCACGGCAACATCAAAACCGAGCGGATGATGACCTTCACGACCGACGAGCAGCCGCGCAGCTTGCAGGTCTACGGCAGTGACCCGGCGATGTTGGGCGAGGCAATTCGCAAGGTGTGCGCCGAGGGTCGCGTCGACCACATCGACATCAACTTCGGTTGCCCGGCGGCGAAGGTCACCCGCAAGGGGGGCGGCGCGGCGGTGCCGGCCAAGCCGAACCTGCTGCGTGCCATTTTGCGCAGCGCAGTGGCTGCGGCCACGCCGTACGACGTGCCTGTCACCATCAAGTTCCGCAAGGGTCTGTTCGACTCGTTGCTCACTCATGTCACCACCGGTCGCATTGCCGCGGAGGAAGGCGTGGCTGCGATTGCGTTGCACGCGCGCACTGCCGAGCAGCACTACGCGGGGCTGGCCGACTGGAACGCCATTGGCGAGCTCAAGGCTGCGGTGCCGGAGATTCCGGTGCTCGGCAACGGCGACATTTGGGAAGCCGACGACGCGGTTCGCATGATGCGCGAGACCGGCTGCGATGGTGTGGTCGTTGGCCGCGGTTGCCTGGGTCGCCCGTGGCTATTTCGCGATCTCGTGGAGGCGCTGAACGGTCGGCCGGTGCCGGGGGCACCCACACTTGGCGAGGTGTGTGACGTAATGGCGCAGCACGCCCGCCTTCTGGTGCCGCACATGACCGAGCCGATCGCAATGCGCGACTTCCGCAAGCACACCTCGTGGTACTTCACCGGCTACCCCGTCGGCGGGGAAGTGCGCCGGCAGTTCAGCAGTGTCTCCACCTACAGCGAGCTGGAAGACCTCATTGCGACACTCGACCCGACGATGACCATCGTCGAGGGCGGCCAGCGCATTCGCCGCGGCCACACCAACGGGCCTATCCGGGTGGTGTTGCCCGCAGGCTACCTCGACCATCTCGATGACGTGGTCGTGCCCGACGACTCCGACGTGATGGCGCTCAGCGGCGGATGAGTCCTCCGCCCATCGTTCTTGCTTCGGCCTCGCCGCGTCGGCGGGCGTTGCTGAGTCAGCTGGGTGTGCAGTTCACCGTCGCCCACCCCGACATCGACGAGACGCCGCTGCCCGGCGAAGCGGCGGTGCCGTACGTGCGCCGACTGGCGGTCGAGAAGGCGCATGCCGTAGAGGCGGCGCTCGGCTCGCTGGTGATTGCGGCCGATACGACCGTCGACCTGGGCGGCGACATTTTGGGCAAGCCAGTTGATGTCGACGAGGCACGCTCGATGCTGCGTCGCTTGTCCGGTCGCACACATCGAGTTCACACCGGTCTCGCGTTGCGTCTGGGTGATCGCACGGTTGCCGAGACGATCAGTTCGCTGGTCACATTCTCGATGCTCACCCCCGCGATGATCGAGTGGTACATCGGCCTGGATGAGCCGTTTGGCAAGGCCGGTGCCTATGCCGTGCAGGGTGCAGGCGGCGTGTTCGTAGAGCGCGTACGGGGCAGCGTCAGCAACATCGTCGGCCTCCCGCTGCACGCCCTGCTCCGCCTAGCCACTGACCTCGACGTCCAACTCCTCGGCTGATTCCGTCAACCGCCGACCGCGTCGCGTTCTGGGTGTCCACAGTCCCGCAAGCCGAAACTGATCGTTCCCAGAAACTGCTAGAGGGGAAGCGACGATTTCGCCGCTGACGAGCAGCTCTGCGGAGCGTCAGGCTGTGACACACGCGATTGTGAGCGTCAGTCGAGGACGGCGGGTTCTACCAATTCGTAGGTGGCTCCGGACGGCAGCAGAGCGGCGATTGCGAACGACGAGTCGCTGAGCATGGCGGTCGGTTCGATGACGGATACTTCGCCCGTTGCTGACGTGATGCGCAGGACCTGAGCGCTGTCGTGCGGCACCACGGCCACGACGAATTCTGCGCCGCTCTCGTCGTCGTGGATTGCGTGAGTCGCGGGCGACAGCGGTGTGGCGTAGACGCACGATCCGCGGCTGGAGTCGTCGGGCCCAACATGCGCGCAGATAACGGTCGGGTTTCCGAGGGTGATCGACACCCGAAACGCACTGCCATCGAGCATCGTGCCCGAAGTGATGGTCTCCGCTGGCCGGGTCGTATCGAACCGTGCCGTCGCGCTGTCGTCGCCGAGGTCGGTGACGGCGGTATCGGTGGCGGTGATGACGCCATTCCACTCTTCGGCGGTTGCCGGGCGGACCAGTTGCGCCCACGAGACCAGTTCCTCATCGGTGCCGTTGGCCGCGACCACGATCAAGCGATCGCCTTCGTGCCACACCACAACCTTGCCGATGCGACGGGTCTCGATGACTGCGCCAGGCGCGTCGTGCACGGTCACGTCGCGACCCTGGCCGAGGTAGAAGCGGGCCATGGCCAGGCCGTCCATGTCGGTGCCGATCGACGCGACAGTGACGGGAGTACCGCCGACCGCGTAGGTCAGCATCGTGGGGGTGAACTTGCTGAGCACCGGTTCGCCGGCCAGGTACGCAGCCAGCACCTGCACGCGGGCGAGGGTCTTCACGTCGCCCAACGGTTTCAGCGCACCCATGTCGTAGTCGTAGGCCACGGCCGGCAATCCCGCGAC
>JAYUCY010000088.1:0-3578 GCA_043740085.1 Ilumatobacteraceae bacterium | reverse complement strand
GCAACGAGAACTGGAACGGCAAGGTTCGCTGGTTCCTCCCCAAAGGAATCGACCTCTCGAGCTACACCCAAGACGACCTCGACGCAATCGCCGCGATCTTCAACGGTCGCCCGCGCGAGATCCACCAATGGGATACTGCAGCCGAAAGATTCGCCGAGCTTGTCGCGGCCACCACTTGAGCCCGCCTAGGGTTTACCCGCCCATGGGCGGAGAACAATGCCGGGATTCCGGATTGAAGAGCCGAGCTACGCCGACGGCGACGGCGACGGCGACGAACGAGTGTCTCGACCGCTCGGCCGACCTCCGCTCACGACCCTTGCGAAGGGGACGGGGGTGGCTACTTCCAACTGGTCGTAGGTGCATGAGGTGGTGTCGCGGTCGGTGCGCCAGCGGAGAAATTGCGAGCCATGGCGGAAGCGGCCTTCTTGCAACTGACCGAACGTGACCTCCGCAACCAACTCGATGCGTAGCGGTACCCACGTCAGGTCCTTGCCCACGTTCCATCTGCTGCCAGCACCGGGCAACCGCTGGCCCGTGTCGGAGGCGGCGTGTTGCCACTGCGCCCACTCGCGCCACGGGTGCGCGGCCGTGGAATCGTGCGTCAACGGCTCTAGCTCGGCCAGCAACTCTGTTCTGCGCTTCGCCGTGAATGATGCCGCCACCCCGACATGGTGCAGCATGCCTTCGCCATCGAAGAGGCCGAGCAGCAGCGAGCCGACGCCCTTGCCATCCTTGTGCAGGCGGTAGCCGGCGACCACACAGTCGGCAGTGCGGCGATGCTTCACCTTCACCAGCGTGCGCTTGTCGGGCGTGTACGGGTCGGTGATGCGCTTCGCGATCACTCCATCCAAACCCGCACCCTCGAACTCGCTGAACCACCGCTGCGCTACCCGCGCATCGTTCGTGGAAGGGCACAGGTAGATCGGCGCGCGCGCCCCTGCGACCGCTGCAACGAGCAACGCGTGCCGAACGGAAAGCGGCTCGTTCATCAGGTCGCGGTCGCCGAGGGCGAGTAGATCGAACGCGACGAACGAAGCCGGCGTCTCGGCTGCCAAGCGACGCACTCGCGACTCGGCCGGGTGGATCCGTTGCAACAGCGCATCGAAGTCCAGACCGCCATCGTCGGCGCCCGGCAGCACGATTTCGCCGTCGACCACGCACTGCTGCGGTAGCTCGGACAGCAGCGGAGCGAGCAGTTCGGGGAAGTAACGCGTGAACGGTCGCTCGTTGCGACTGGCCAGCTCGAGGCTGTCGCCATCACGAAACACGATGCAGCGAAAGCCGTCCCACTTCGGCTCGTAGAGCCAGTCCTCACCCTCGGGAATGCCGTCGGCCAACTTGGCCAGCATGGGCGCGAGAGGAGGGGAGATCGGGAGTGCCATCTCCCCATGATGCCCGCTGTGCCAAGTCGGGTGCGACCGGACACAGCGAGCTGAATGGCAAGATGTCAGCTGGCCCGGCGAGTGAAACGCAGCAGCAAGATGCCGACACCGAGTAGGCCGAAGGCCAGTACGCCAGTCGTGCACGAAACCTGGCACGCCTTCGCCAAAGATCCAGTTGTCGACGCGCGAGTCGTTGGGGGCGATATCGATTCCGATGCCGTTGTAAGTGGCGGTTCCGCCAGCGGCAGTCAGCACGAAGTGGGCCGAGCAGAGTCCGCCCGCGTTCGACATGGTGGTGTGCAGATAGAACGTGTCGCCCTCTCAGCCTGACGTGGCCGATACCACTGCGTTTGGGGTAACTCATTGACCGCGAACGCGGGTGCGCTCACTGCGAGGGTGGCGAGCAGTGCCAGACCGGCGGCCGTGAAGCCGAAGCGAACGGGGGTGATACGTGTTGATCTCATGGGTGCAGCATCCGCCTTCGCGCGTCCAAGCGAATGAGCACCCGCCTACTCATTTCCACGGACCAAGCGGCGCCGGGGCCGATGAGTACACGCGCCCTGGCAGTCGCGTGTGACCCAGCCGAGCCCGGCCCATTAGGGTTTCCCGACGTGACCCTTGATCAAAATGCTGCCGACCCGATGGCCGACAAGCTCCGCGACCTCCACGAACGACGACAGCAGGCCTTCAACGCCGGCTCGCCACGATCGATCGAGCGCCAGCACGAGAAGGGCAAGCTGCTCGCTCGCGAACGCATCGACGTCCTCCTGGATCCGGGCAGCTTCCAAGAGCTCGACCTCCTGGCCCGCCACCGTGCGCAATCCAGCGGTCTCGACGAACGGCCTTACACCGACGGCGTGATCACCGGCTGGGGCACCATCGACGGCCGCAAGGTGTTCATCTTCAGCCAAGACTTCACCGTCTTCGGCGGCGCCCTTGGTGAGGTCTTCGCCGAGAAGATCCACAAGATGATGGACCTCGCACTGAAGGTTGGCGCACCGGTCATCGGCCTCAACGATGGCGCCGGCGCCCGCATCCAAGAGGGTGTGGTCAGCCTGGCCAGCTACGGCGGCATCTTCCACCGCAACGTGCAAGCCAGCGGCGTCATCCCGCAGATCTCCGTCATCCTCGGCCCGTGCGCCGGCGGTGCGGTCTACAGCCCGGCGATGACCGACTTCATCTTCATGGTGCGCGAGACCAGCCACATGTTCATCACCGGCCCCGACGTGGTGAAGACCGTTACTGGTGAGGAAGTCACGCTGGAGGAACTGGGTGGCGCGATGAGCCACGCCAGCAAGAGTGGCGTTGCCACGTTCGTGAGCCCCGACGAGCGGGCCTGCCTGGAAGACGTGCGCTTCCTGATGAGCTTCCTGCCAAGCAACAACCTGGAAGAGCCGCCGTCGATCGACACCGGCGACGACCCGGATCGGCTGTGCGAAATGCTCCGCACGATTCTTCCTCCTTCACCGAACCAGCCCTACGACATGAAGAAGGTCATTAAGGAAGTCGTCGATGACGGCGAGTTCTTCGAGTACTTCCCGCACTGGGCGCGCAGCATCGTGTGCGGCTTCAGTCGCGTCGATGGCCACCCCGTTGGCATCGTCGGCAACCAGCCCTTGATGTTGGCCGGTGTGCTCGACATCGAGTCATCGGAGAAGGCCGCTCGGTTCGTGCGCACCTGCGATGCGTTCAACATTCCGCTGCTCACCTTCGTCGACGTGCCCGGCTTCCTGCCCGGTGTCGATCAGGAGTACGGCGGCATCATTCGCCACGGCGCCAAACTGCTCTATGCGTATTGCGAGGCCACCGTGCCACGCATCCAGATCATCACTCGCAAGGCGTACGGCGGCGCCTACGTCGTGATGAACAGCAAGTCCATCGGCGCCGACCTCGCGTACGCATGGCCCACCGCCGAGCTTGCCGTGATGGGCCCGCAGGGCGCAGTCGAAATTGTTTACCGACGCGAGCTGCAGCAGGCGGCCGATCCGGTGGCCCGCCGCGCCGAGCTGGTGGCCGAGTACACCGAGAAGTACGCCAACCCGTACAACGCGGCCGAACGTGGCTACATCGACGACGTCATCGACCCGGCCGAAACCCGTCAGAAGATCGTCGCTGGTCTGCGCATGTTGCGCACCAAGCGTGAAGAGCTGCCGCGACGCAAACATGGCAACGTGCCGCTGTGACCACGCAGATTTC
>JAYUCY010000087.1:0-45003 GCA_043740085.1 Ilumatobacteraceae bacterium | reverse complement strand
GGCGAGCTGAGCGAACTGACTCGAGATGTCGCAGATCGACATCAAGAGCGCCGTGAGTTCCTGATCTTCTCCATGGTCCGTGCGTATAACCGAGCCGTGGAGATCATCGCCAAGAGCGGGTTGCAGATCCTCACGATCGGGGATCAGACCCGGGCGGGCTTCGTCATCACCGACAATCCGGTGATGCACGGGGAACGGGCGACGGGGAGGCTCGGCTTTCGCGACCGCCTTGCGATCGGCGACGCTGACTTCCTGGCCGCGCCCATAGGACGCCGGACCGCAGTGATGGTCACTAGGCAACCGCTGCCTGCCGCAACGTTTCGCAACCGCCGCCTTGTGCACGCCTTCAACTCTGTTGCTTGGCACGCAGCACAAGATGAAATCGCATGTCACCCCAACGACGCCCGGGACACAGCTCGGCTCCGCGACAACGCACTCTCGATTGCGGAGGCGTGGTCGTTACTCCAATGAACCCTTTCTAATCCCGACCGTCCTTGCCCTCGGCTACCGACGCGGCCACGCGCGGGGACCTCGCTCGACCTAGAACCCACCGCGCTGGCCGGGTAACTCAGCCGGAGCTACGGTGCCGGGAGTGAAGAGCGATGATCTGCATCCCGAAGCTCGGCGCAACCTGCTGGCTGCCCTCGCTGTGGTCACCGATTTGATCCACCGCGAGAGCCCGCCTGACTTCGCCGAAACCGAGCTTGGCGCAATCATTCGAAACAACGAACTCGACGACGTATCCCTGGTCTTTGGTCTGATCAATTTGTGCACCGTGCTGCTTCTCAAGCTCGAGAAGGCTGGACATCCAACTCCCGCGGTCCTGGCCGACATCGGCCTGCGCTACCGCTGAACAGCCCTCCAGCGCAATCCGATGTCACGTGCTCGCCGGATGGATTGGTCACAGATCGTTGGTTGAGAAGAGTGTGCTCTGCAAATAGCCGGCTTGGGTTTCAGGCTGAACCGGCAGGTCGGGGAGGGGTCGCGGCCTTCGGCTGATGCATGGGTGGCAGTCGCATTGCGAGTGGCGTCCAGACAGATGCGAAAAGGAGTCGAGCCGGTCTCCTTGCCCTCTAATGAAAGCTGGAAGCAACAAGTCCAGCATGTCAGCGTCGTTCTTTTCGTAGGCCCGCCAGACTGCGTGAGCGATGAGATCAGCCAACTGGATCAACCTGGACGCCGCGCTGTCTACGAACAGCGGTACCTCGACAATTCTTGTCAGTTTGCCAAGTCGTGTTCCGTCTGCGATCCATAGGCCAACTCTCGGCTGAATGATGGCCTCATGCTTGGCCTTGTCGCAGATCACGATGCCCATCTCGTGGCGTGTGGGCGACTTTTTGACCATTTGCTGGAACTTCATTAGTACTTCCTCGAAAATTCTATCGAGGGGTTCTGCGCCAGGTATTGCCCCCGGCTCGCGGCAGATGGCGAACGCGGCGAACAAGGAAGCGTTGGCAAGGTGGAGGTCCGACACAGTCGTACAGAGGTCAGTTAGCAGGTCCTGCCTGACCTGTCGCGGGATTCCGTGCCAACGACCCGAGCCTTGCCGTATCTGCTGTGCGTGGAGCTCGAAGCCGCGTAGATGCTCGTCAAGGTGACGAGTGAACACGCTGTCAACTTCGCGGACAAGTTTGCGAGCGAGTGACTCGTGAACCCCAACCCCGGCGACCACCACGTGACTCGACTCAGGGTCCGCGATTGGCCCACTTTCATCCAAGTAAAGGAGAAACATGATCCCCAACCGACCGCAACAAAGAAGAGGCAGCTAGGCGATCTTGCGATCGAGGGGCGAGTAAAAGTCGCTCCGCACCTAGCTGCCCCCAAAAGTTACCACGGATTTGTTAGCGCGTACAGCGCGACTCTGACCACGCCAGGAATCGAGGTAGTGCGCCCACCGCTTGGAGCGAGGAGCATGGCAGCGCTGACAGAGCGGCTTCTTGCACCCATGCGTTGCTCACCTCGCTACTCACTGCCATGTCTCGGTCTCGAAAACGAAACAACCCCAGGCCTTGTGACCTGGGGTTTGTTCGTGGAGCTGTGGGGAATCGAACCCCAGACCCCTTCCATGCCATGGAAGTGCTCTACCAACTGAGCTACAGCCCCGAACGAGTGCAGGACGATACCAGCGCGCCGATGCCTCTCAAAACGTGCGAGGGAAACCGATCACCGAAGCCGACTCAGAGAGTTCTGCGCGAGCGCAGCTTGGTGCGCATCGGGCCGACGGCCAGACGCATCACGGCGGTGATCAGCAGCGTCGAGATGGTGACCCGCACGGCAACCGGCAACTCCGCGATGCGCGGCGCCACCACCAGCGAAATCAGGATGGCGACCGGGTACACCCACGCCACGTCGGTGGCGATGCGACCGACCTTGGTGCGCTTGGGCTCGGCACGATCCGATAGTTCGAACCAGTTGTCAACGCCGACGGTGCGCTGAATTCGCTCGTGCGACACGAAGCCCGCGGCACGCGCCATCAATGCAGCGCGCTGGGGCGAACGCTCCCACTCGCGTAGGTGGATGCCGTCGACGAACCGGAAGATGATCTGGTGCTCGCCACCGTCGGGGCCGGGGTGCAGCACGCCAGCGCCGAGGCACCCGTGAAACTTCCGCAACGTGGTCACCACATCGTCGGTCCACTGCACGTACTGAGCCTCAAAGCCGGGTGCCACTGTGCGAGCCACCGTGACGGTGACAGGGTGGGGTGCGATACGAGGAAGTTGTGCTGTGTCGAACGGACCGGAAAGAGTGACTGCCATGGCGTTATCTATTATAGCGATAGGCAGGGCCTCGTCATCGGTGACGACGATCACATATGCACGACGAATTTACTCCTCGGTGATCGGCCCATCGTCGGCGGAGCCATCAGCAGCATCAGCGTCAGCCACATCTGTAGCCGCGGCGTCGGCCCACTCGATCTTGGGGACGTCGCGGTACAGGCGCTCGATTTCGTAATACATCCGAATCTCTTCCGCGAAGATATGCACCACGACGTCGCCGTAGTCGACCAGCACCCACTGCTGCTCGCTCATCCCTTCGGAACGGATGGGCGTACGGCCCAATTCGTCACGAACCGCGTCTTCCACGGCGTCGACCACTGCCTTCACCAAGCGGCGGTTGCCGGCGCTGGCAATGACGAAGTAGTCAGTGATCTGCAGCACATCGCCCACCTCGAGGACCAGCGTGTGCTCGGCCTTCTTGGCGTCTGCGGCGCGTGCGGCCACCTTGGCGAGCTGCAGCGCTGCCTCTCCGGCTGTCTGAGTCATGCTGGCTCCGTTGTCGAGGTTGTGGTGCTGGGCAGTTCGTCGCCGGCACCGTGAAGGAAATCTGTACCCAGTTGCAGGATTACGTCGATGCCTTCGATGGGTACTTCGGGGGTGAGGGTTTCGGTGATGCCGAACAACGCATTGTTGCTCTCTGCTTCGTCCACCAGACGCGGGTCGTCGATGTAGTAGCGAGTTGCTTCGTGAACCTCTGCGCCGAGATACACCGACACGACGTTGGCCCCCAGGAACAGGAGGGCGCGGACGGCGAACTTGACGCGGTCGTCGTAGCCGGGCGGTGCTTCGATACGGAAGACCAGCCCCGTGGACGGTGCCGACATCGATGCCGGCGCGACCGACGCCAAGACGAAGATGGCTTCGTAGCGCACCAGTGTCTCGACGTCTTTCCCATCGGGGTTGTCGGCGCCAGCAATTGGGTCAGCTGGGAGCCCACGTGACTCCACCGGAGCAGCAAAGAGGTGACCAAGCAGGTCGGCCAGCGAGGCGACGGGTACGGCCACGTCGGGCGTGGTTCGGCCGGCGCCAACGCTGGCTGCTACACCGGCCCACAACGCGTCGATGTTGCCCCGACGGTCGACGCTGAGCTGAGTAGCAGCTGTTGCTGTCAGCACTTCGACCGCCTCCGCCGCGGTGAGGGTGGCCGCGCCGGCAGGGAACACCACATCGGTGTTGCTGCCGGTGGTGGTGCTCTGTACATCGGTGGGCAGGGTTACCGTCACCGGCGAGACGGGGGCCAGCAGTGCTTCCGCCTCGGCGGGCGGCGCAACGGTGCTGACGTCGATGGTGATCGAGAGCACGCTCTCCACTGCCTGAACCAGTGCCTCTTCGCCACCGTCGGCATACGCCTGTGTCAGCGGGACGCGGTCAACGCCGTTGGGCAGCGGGTTTGAATCTGACGACACGGGAACGGTGACGATGCTGCCACCGAGGTGCGACCCAGCGGTCAGCACGAAGACAGCGACGCTGGTGAGGTGATCGTCCGAGTCGACAGTTGCCAGCATTCCCACCGGGGCCACCGGCAACTTGATGGACTCGACGGTGACCTTGGTGGCACCTTCGTAGCGCTGCAGCGCACGAACCCCGGCGTAGCCGATGCCACCGAGCGCGACAAGGGCCAGCAGGTTGGCCACGAGCATGATGGCCGTGCGGCGACGACGAACGCTGGGAATGGCACTCATACGGCAACCTCGTAGAGACCCAACGAACGAATCACTTCGAGGACGGGCTCCGTGACG
This sequence comes from Ilumatobacteraceae bacterium, assembly GCA_043740085.1. GTDB lineage: Bacteria > Actinomycetota > Acidimicrobiia > Acidimicrobiales > Ilumatobacteraceae > UBA668. The sequence continues at coordinate 40,487 of JAYUCY010000087.1, read as the reverse complement.
AGGTAGTCCAACGGCCGGCCATCGCGGCAGCGATCGCGCAGGTCGGTGCTGGACACCTCGAGCCGCGGAACTTCTACACGCTCCCACCCGAAGCCCGCCGGCAACTCAACGGGCTCGCCCGGCCGGTCGACCACGACGAGGGTGGACCGAGCCGCGACCTCTTCGTAGCGGTCCCACGTCTCGATCTTCGACGCGGCATCGTCGCCGACGATGGTGAAGAGTGACGCTCCCGGGTGCTGCTGAGACAAGAGCTCCAGCGTATCGGCCGTATAGCTATGGCCGCCGTGGTCGATCTCGGCGCGGCCAGCAACCAGCCCACCCACATCGGCCACCGCCGCCTGCACCATCGCCAGGCGAGCATGCGCGTCAGTGATCGGGCGGGTCCCGGCCTTCTGCCACGGCACATTGGCCACCATCAAAATGACGACATCCAATCGCAGGGCGTGGCGCACGTTGACCGCCGTGACGAGATGACCAACGTGAGGGGGGTCGAACGTGCCGCCAAACAAACCGATTCGCACAGGCACAAGCGGCGAGTGTAGAGGCATCGCACCTGCTCGTGGCGTCGCTCAGACCTCGGGGCGGGCTGCACGCACACAAGCCGGGACGCGACAATCGTCAGGATACGGGCAAGTTCACTTCTGGCATGACATCGGCCGACCGATGTAGTACTGTTGCATGTTCCCCCACCACGAACCCTGAAGGATTGAGATGTTCGGCCGCCGTCATGAACGGCATTTTCCGTACGTCTTGCTCTGTGAAGTGTGCCAGCGGCAATGTGCCAAATGACACACCTCGCGATGGAATCTGATCACGAACCAAAGAGTTGAGACAACTTGCCATGAATGACTCAATCGGACTGTACCTGAACGACATCGGAAAGGTGTCGCTCCTCAATGCGGAAGAAGAGCGCGAGCTCTCCCGCGTGATCGAGGCGGGGCGCGAAGCGGCCGACCGTCTCGCTACTGGCGAGAAGGGCGCAGCGCTGAAGGCCTCCGTGGCCAAGGCGGCTGAAGCCAAGGATCGCTTTATTCGCGCCAACCTGCGCCTCGTTGTGAGCATCGCTCGCCGGTATCCCCTCCCCCAGGGTATGGATCTTCTGGACCTCATCCAGGAGGGCAACCTCGGCCTCGAGCACGCAGTCGACAAGTTCGACTGGCGCCGTGGCTTCAAGTTCTCCACCTACGCCACTTTCTGGATCCGCCAGGCCATCGGCCGTGCACTCGACCAGAAGGCAAGTCTCATCCGCATCCCCGGCGATCGTTCGGCCAGTCTGCGTGCTGCCCTGCGTCAGGCCAGCGGCGATGGCGAGACCCTCGATGTCGGCAACGCCGAACTGCACCGTCTCACCACCCCCGTCTCGCTCGACAAGACGATCGGCGACGATGGCGACGCCACCCTCGGCGACCTGATGGCCAACGGCGACGGCACCCCCGAAGATGCCGTGATGTCGATGGTCGACAACGAGCTGCTCGACGAGCTGCTGGGCACCCTCGACAAGCGCGCCCGTTACGCAGTCGAGGCTCGCTTCGGTCTGCTCGATGGTGAGCGTAAGAGCTTCCGTGAAGTCGGCGAGAACCTGGGCGTTACTGCCGAGGCCGCTCGTCGACTGGTCAGCCGGGCAGTTGCCGGCCTTCGTGAAGACGCAGTTCGCATCCTCGCCGTCTGATTCCTACGCACTGCTGTGAGCGCCGCGGTCAACGACCGCGGCGTTTGCATTTTCCAGGGAACAGATCCGCCCATTTGCGCGCGCAAATGGGTGCGATCGGTTCCAGCACAGAATCTGGGTGTCGTGAGTTCCGGAATCCGAAACGGCGGACCCCCAGTCCCCACCCGAAACCAAGACCGCCCATTTGCGCGCGCAAATGGGTGTCGTGAGTTCCGGAATCCGAAACGGGGGGACCCCCAGAACTGCAGCAGAGCCGCACCCACTCAATCCCGGCGCCGGGGCGGCGGTGGCCCGGTGGAATTGGCACGGGGCGGCGCGCGACCTCGCCGTTAGGCTTGCTCCGTGGCGAAAGCGTGGACACCCTCTTCCTGGCAGGCACTGCCTGCCCAGCAGCAACCCGAGTGGCCCGACCAAGGCGACCTCGACCGTGCGCTGAAGCAGATCTCGTCGTATCCCCCGCTCGTCTTCGCTGGTGAGGCCCGCTCGTTGCAGAACTCGCTCGCGCAGGTGGCCGCCGGCAATGCGTTCCTGCTGCAGGCCGGCGATTGCGCAGAGAGCTTCGAAGAGTTCAGCGCGGTCAACATTCGCGAGAAGTTGCGCGTCATTCTGCAGATGTCGGTGGTGCTCACCTATTCGCTGGGCGTGCCGGTGGTCAAAGTTGGTCGCATCGCCGGCCAGTTCGCCAAACCACGATCGAGCAATTTCGAGCAGGTGGGCGACGTGCAGTTGCCCAGCTTCCGCGGCCACATCATCAACGGCGATGCGCCCACCGAAGCCGCCCGCATTCCCAACCCGGAGCGTCTGGTCCAGGCGTACAACCAGTCGGCCGCGACGCTGAACCTGCTGCGAGCCTTCACCAAGGGCGGCTTCGCCGACCTGGGCCGGGTGCACGCCTGGACACAGGAATTCGTCGCCAGCAGCCCCGAGGGCCAGCGTTACGAGCAGCTGGCTGCCGAGATCGACCGTGCGCTGCGTTTCATGCGTGCATGCGGCGTGGACACCGAGGGCAACCATCAACTGCACGAGACCGACGTTTACACCAGCCACGAGGCGCTGCTGTTGGGCTACGAGGAAGCGCTCACGCGGGAAGACTCGCTCACCGGCGCCTGGTACGACTGTTCGGCGCACATGTTGTGGATTGGCGAGCGCACCCGTCAGCTGGAATCCGCGCACATTGAGTTCCTGCGCGGTGTGGGCAACCCCATCGGCTGCAAGGTTGGCCCCTCCACCGACGCCAGCTTTGTGCTCGAGCTGTGCGAAAAACTGAACCCGGCCCGCATTCCCGGCCGCCTCACGCTGATCAGCCGGATGGGCGCCGACAAGGTTGAAGATTCTCTGCGGCCACTCTTGCGTGCGGTACGCGAGGCCGGGCACCCGGTGGTGTGGGCGTGCGACCCGATGCATGGCAACACCATCAACAGTGTCGGCGGGCGCAAGACCCGCGAGTTCGGCGCAATTTGCGACGAGATCGACGGGTTCGTGCGGGCACACAAAGCCGAGTTCACCTGGCCCGGCGGCATTCACGTCGAGCTCACCGGCGACAATGTCACCGAGTGCACCGGTGGCGCCGACAAGATTCTCGACAGCCAACTCGACGACCGCTACCAGACCGTGTGCGATCCCCGCCTCAATGGCCGCCAAAGCCTTGACCTCGCCTTCCATGTTGCCGAGGTTTTGCGCAGCACCGGCCTGGCCTGAGCACCATCCGGCTCGCCATGAAGGCTCTCAAGCTGGTGGCCGAGTGGCCGGTTCGCACTGTCGCCGCTGCGCTCGTCGCACCAGACGGCGCCGTCTCCACCACTGGCCCGACCGAGCACAGCTTTCGGTTGGCGTCGATCACCAAGATGCTGGTGGGTTGGGCGATGCTCGTTGCTTGCGAGGAGGGCACACTGCACCTCGACCAGCCCGTCGGCCAGGAGGGCTGCACACTTCGTCACCTGCTGGCGCACGCCGGTGGCTACGCATTCGATGGCAGCGAGCCGATTGCGCGCCCCGGTGTACGTCGGATCTACAGCAACACCGGCATCGAGCTGGCCGCAGCCGCGCTCACCACTGCCGCTGAAATGCCGTTCGCTGATTATCTACACGAGGCGATACTCGCGCCATTGGGCATGTCGGCCACGGTGCTGCGCGGTTCGCCGGCTCATGGCGCACACAGCACAGTCAGCGATCTCGTTCGGTTCGTCAGCGAACTGCAAGAACCGCGATTGATCAGCGCCGAGAGCGCGGCGCACTACCACACCGTTCAGTTTCCAGGCCTTCCCGGCCTGGTGCCAGGAGTCGGCCGCTACGACGACTGCCCATGGGGGCTGGGCACCGAAATTCGCGGCACCAAACAACCGCACTGGACTGGCACTCGCAATTCGCCCGACACGTTCGGACACTTCGGCGGAACCGGTACCCTCCTCTGGGTGGAACCGGGGGCACACGTCGCTTGTATCGCGCTGACTGATCGACCATTCAATGACTGGTCGGCGCAGGCGCTGCAGTTGTGGCCCGCGCTGTCCGATGCCGTACTTGCCGAGGCGGCGTCGTGACGGTGGCATCGTGACGGTGGCGGCGTGATCTTCGCCCCCGGCGACCGAGTTCGTTACGAGTGCATTGACGACGACGGTCTTCCGCTTGTGCGCTACGGCTTCATCGGCGGCGTCGCCGGCGCCGGCGGCCCAGTGGTGGTCATGCTCGACGGTGAGTTGGGCGGTGATGTGGTCAACGCAACCCAGGTGCAGCACGTCACCATCACCACTATTGAGCTGTTGCTGCATGGCACAGATCTGGTTGATGAACCCGAGCTACGCCGCGGGCTCGTCTCGCTGTGGCACGCGGAGGCCGAGACGGCGGGCCTGGACGTCGACTCGCTGCACTCCATTGGCGACGGCGAATGCGATGCACCTGGCGGCTGGTGCCTGGCCGACCTGGTAGCTGGCGGTGACCACTACCTACTGCGGGCGGTGCAACTGCCGCACGAGCCCGAGATGGTGCGCGTGCGGGCTGAGGCCCAAACTCAAGGGCTGGCGTGACCCGCCAGCAGATTGCTGGCTGGTATCCCCTGCTCCTGGCCACAGCCAGTATTGGTGTCGCCAACAGCGTGATCTTCTCGCTCCTCAGCGATCTGCAGGACAAGTATCACTTCGCCAACTACGGGTTGGGACTGATCGCGGGCACCGGCTTTCTGGTCGGCTTCATCGGCCAAATCCTGCTGGCGCCGCTGGCCGATCGCGGTCACTCCAAGGCACTGCTGCTGGGTGGGCTCGCGCTCGCCGTCCTGGGCAGTGTGTTCTTCGCGCTCTCCTCGTCGTTGGTGGCCTTCGTGTTCGCGCGCGCGGTCGTCGGGTTGTCCAACAGCCTCTTCCTTCCGGCCTCGCGCGCGATCGCGGTGACGATAGAGCCCAACAATGTTGCGCACCGGCTGAGCATCCTGGGCGGCGTCGAACTCGCGGGCTTCGTGACCGGTCCGGTGCTGGGCGGCTGGCTGGTCGGCCCCTTTGGACTGCGCGTTCCATTTCTTGCGGCAGGTGCCTTCGCACTTGCCGGTGGGCTGATGCTGCTGCCGAGCGCTCTTCCACAACCACCGATCGGTCCGCGCCGCGGGCTGGCCTTCGACCTGCTGCGCATCCCTCGCATCCGTGCCGGCGTGTTGCTGAGCGTTGCACTGTTCGTACCCGTCGGCTTCTACGACGCCGTCCTCGACCGCTATATGACCGACCGCGGCGCCTCCAATACGATGATTGGATTTGCCTTCCTCGCCTTCGGTATTCCCTTCGCGATCGTCGCCGCCTTTGGTGGGCGGTTGTCGGACCGGCGTGGTGCGTTGCGCGTCGGACTGATCACCGCGGTCCTGGTTGTGCCGATCACCGTCGGCTATGGGTTCGTCACCGTGCCGTTGGTGATCGTGCTGATGAGCGCGCTCGAAGGAATCATCCAAGCGATTGGTTCACCGGCCAGCCAGGCCGTGGTCGCCAACGGCGCACCGCACGGGCGCGCCGCGGCAGCACAGGGCTTGGCCGGCTCAATGAACCTGCTGGTGGGCGCGTTCACCGGCTACTCCGCCGGCACGATGTACGAGCACTTCGGCTCGGAAATCATGTTCGGCATTGCGGGTGCTGGCGTGATGCTGTTTGCGTTGCTCGCCGCGACCCAAGGTCGTTCGCAAGAAATGGGTCGTCGACGACAACCGGTTTAGCCGAGGCGCTCGACGATCATTGCCATGCCCTGACCGCCACCCACGCACATGCTCTCCAGGCCGAAGGTCTTGTCTTCGAACTGCAGGCCGTTGATCAGCGTGGTCATGATGCGGGCGCCGGTCATACCGAAGGGGTGACCAAGGGCGATGGCGCCACCGTGGATGTTCATCTGCTTGTCGAGGTCGATGCCGAGGTGCCGAGCCGAGCCGATGACCTGGCAGGCGAAGGCTTCATTGATCTCTACCAAGTCGATTTCGTCGATGGTCATGTTGGCCCGGCCGAGGGTCTGGCGGATGGCCTCGATAGGGCCGAGGCCCATGATCTCGGGGTTGAGACCCGAGACGCCGGAGGCCACGATGCGCGCGAGCGGGGTGAGGCCGAGCTGCTTGGCCTTGGTATCGCTCATCACCAGCACGGCGGCGGCACCGTCGTTGAGGGGGCAAGCGTTGCCAGCGGTGACGGTGCCATCGGGGCGGAAGACGGGCTTGAGCTGGCTGACAGCCTCGTAGTTGGTACCGGGGCGGGGGCCGTCGTCCTTGGAGACAACGGTGCCGTCCTCCAGGGTCAGCGGGGTGATCTCACGCTCGAAGAAGCCGTTGTCGACGTGGGCGCAGGCCAGGTTCTGGCTGCGGACGCCGAAGCGGTCCATCTCTTCGCGACTGATGCCTTCCAGCTCGACCACGTTCTCGGCGGTCTGGCCCATGGCGATGTACATGTCGGGCAGGCCCTCAGGCGGGGTCCAGGTGCCCTGGCCACCCTGCGAACGCAGCTTGGTGCGAGCGCCCGGCTCCTTGAAGATCGCGTTGGGGGCCACGTCGCTGGCGCCGCTGGCATAGCGGCTGACGGTCTCGACACCGGCGGCGATGAAACAGTCGCCCTCGCCGGCTTTGATGGCGTGGAAGGCCATGCGGATGGTCTGCAGGCTCGACGAGCAGTAGCGGTTGACGGTGACGCCGGGAACGTCTTCCAGGCCGGCGAGCGCGGCGACGACGCGGCCGATGTTGAAACCACCTTCACCGGCAGGCTGACCGATGCCCATCATCAGGTCTTGCACGTCGCTCGCCTTGACCTGCGGTGCCTTGGCCATCAGTGCGCGAACGATCTGGGCGGCCATGTCGTCGGGGCGCATGCTGACCAGCGACCCCTTGTTGGCACGGCCGATCGGGCTGCGGGCGGTAGCGACAATCACTGCTTCGGTCATGGAGGTTCCCCTTCGACATTTGAAGCTGGCACGCTTCAGAACAACGCTGTGCAGCGTACCTACCGGCCGCCGGATGGCTGCAATCCGGCTCGGCGCCACGCCGCAGCCGGTCAGCTGGCCTGCACGACTCGGAAGCCTTCGACGAATGTGCCCTCAATGAAGCCCGCAGTGACGGCGTTGGCACCCATCAACCGACGAAAGCGCGTCTCCATGCCGTCCGGGTCGGGCAGCTGGCTGACGTGGCAGCGCAGCGCCTGGAACTTGCGATCGATGTGCTCGGTGACATCCATGAAATCGGAGCTGATCGGATGAGCGGACAACCAGATCTCTGTCACGTCCCACGGCTCCAGGCCCTCCTGCAAAAGCTCGGGGAACGCGAACGGGTTCCGCGAGTCTGGATACACCGCAGAAACCGCGGCCTCGCCGGCGGCGAGGTGGTCGGGGTGGCTGGCGAAGATGCGGTCCAGATTGCGCTCGGGCGACTGGCACATCACGACTTGCGGCCGCACCTGGCGGATGACACGGCTGATATCGCAGCGCAGCGCGAGGTCAGCCACGACACGACCGTCGGGATGGCCAAGGAACACGAGATCGGTCACGCCCACCACAGCTGCCGCCGCCGTCTGCTCTTCGCGACGCAGGGCGGCGACATCGGCACGCGACACGGAGCGGTCGCTGCCGCCCGCATTGCCGTCGGTGACGAGGCAATAGGTGACCTTCACACCCGCTCCGGTCAGCGTCGCAATGGTGCCAGCGGAGCCGAAGTCGACGTCGTCTGGGTGGGCCATCACGACCAGGAGTCGCTCGATCTCGGTGGGTTGCAGCATGCAACCAGCCTAAGCGTCACTGTTCGACCTCACGCCAACCGCCCGTCGTCGTTACGATCCGCTCATGACCCCTGCCGATGTTGCCCTCGGTTCTTTCGACCTGTCCAACCCCGAGTTCTGGACGATGTCTCGCGAGTACCGCGAGGGCGCGTTCAAGGCGCTACGCGATCAGCAGCCGATGAGCTTTTGGGACGAGTTCGACTTCCCCGACGCTCAGTTCCCCCGGGGCCCTGGCTATTGGGCCGTGGTCAACCACGAGGACGTGTGGCACGTCAGCCGTAACCCGCAACTGTTCGCCAGTGGCCGCGGTGTCAACATCGGCGACATGCCCATCGAGATCGCCGAGTTCTTCGGCTCGATGATCAGCATGGACGACCCGCGCCACTTCCGGCTGCGCAGTATTGTCTCCAAGGGCTTCACGCCGAAGGAAATCGCACGCGTCGAGGAGTACGTGAAGATCAAGGCCGCAGGCGTGGTCGACCGCCTGCTCGAGCAGTTCCCCGAGCGCGAGTGCGACTTCGTCCACGAGGTCGCGGCCCCGATGCCGCTGCAGATCATCTGCGAGATGATGGGCATCCCTGACGCCGACGAGGAGCAGGTCTTCCGCTGGACCAACGTCATCCTCGGCGTCGGCGACCCCGAGTTCACCACGACTTTCGAGGACCTGTTCGCAGCCGGGATGGGCATGTTCCAATATGCACAGGCTCTCGGCGAGGACCGGCTGGCCAACCCACGCGACGACCTGGCCTCCATCATGATGCACGCCGAGGTCGAGGGTGAGCGACTCACCGCGCAGGAGTTCGGTTCGTTCTTCATCCTGCTCGTGGTGGCCGGCAACGAGACCACCCGCAACGCCATCAGCCACGGCATGCACCTGCTGACCACTCACCCCGACCAGCGCCAGATCTGGTTCAGCGACTTCGAAGCCAACACCCGCACCGCTGTCGACGAGATCGTGCGCTACTCCACGCCGGTCATCCACTTCCGCCGCACGGCGCTGGAAGACACCGTCGTAGGTGGCGAGAAAATCGAGGCCGGCCAGAAACTGGTGATGTGGTACAACTCGGCGAACCGTGACGAGAAGGTGTTCACCGACCCCCACAAGTTCGATGTGCTGCGCTCGCTGCAGCCCGCCCAGGTGGGCTTTGGCTCCGGAGGCCCACACTTCTGCCTCGGCGCCAACTTGGCTCGACGCGAGATCTCGGTGATGTTCAACGAGATTCGCCTACGTATGCCCACGCTGCACACGGTCGGCGAGCCCGACTATCTTCAGAGCAACTTCATCCACGGCATCAAGCGGATGCGCTGCGCCTGGTAACAGGCTGGCCATGTCCTTCGGCTAGAGCGTGCGGGCGTCGCGCGGTAAGTGCTCGACGTCGCTGAGCCTGTTCAACGCGAAGGTGTAGCCGTCACGCATTTTCATCGTTGACAGTCGTGTGATGGACGCGTGGTGGGTCACGAAACGGTCCCACTCCCATGGCACGGGGTCCAGCCCCAGCAGGTAGCACAGCAGCACACCGTTGGTGCCTGCGTGCGCGACCACGGCGACCCGTTTGTCAGGGTCGTCGAGGTGCCACATCGGCAGCGTGTGCTTCGCGCGCCGCAAACCACGAGCACCCCAGTAGACCTCGGCGCCGGAACGCACACGCTCCACGAATTCGCGAGGCGGTTCGCCGCCGCCATCCAGGCCGTCCCAACGCTCCTCCGCCGGGCGGACTCTGTCTTCGTCGTAGGCAGCGCGCGCCAGTTCGACCGGCGTGCCGTGCCAGTTGGGCTCGCGGATCTCCTCCAGGAATGGCTCGATCGTTTCCGGTCGGCCCTGGGCAGCCAGCAATGGCGCAGCCGTCTGGCGCGCACGCAGCAACGGCGAGACGATGATCTCGTCGAAGTGCTCACCACCCAGCTCGGCACTGACGCGCTCGGCTTGTATCCGGCCGCGCTCGGTGAGAGGTGGATTGACAACGTTGAGCCCGTCACGAACCCATTCGGGTTCGCCGTGGCGGATGAGGACGAGTTCCATGGCACTGACGATGGTACCGATAACGTCGCCGTGTGAAACCGATGACGTGGCCGCCAGGGTGGCACCCCGACCCGACGGCGCGCTTCGAGTTCCGGTACTACAACGGCCAGCGGTGGACATCCGATGTGTCGGTTGACGGTCAGCGGTTCGTCGACCACCTTGAGTCGTCGCAGGCACCCGGCGAGGGCCATCCGGGTTGGGCGCCGTCTCCCCAGTCCGGGCGCGCCCCCTCGCGAACCCTTGCGGTTGCCTCGTTTTGGGTGGCTTTTGGTTCGTTCCTGTGCGGATGGATTCCATTCATCTTCGTGATCGCCATCGGTGGTGCTGTGGCGGCGTTCACCTTTGGCCTCATGGCGCTTCGTCGCGAGCGACTCCATCCCGCACGTGGTCGCGGGTACGCGATCGCCGGCATCGTGCTGGCAGTCGCCGCACTCGGCTCGTCAGCCGTCGGCTTCCTGCTGACCCGCACGGTGATGCGCGAGGTCAATGCGTTCTTGGAGGCGGGCCCCCATTCGGTGAGCATCGACAGTTGCGCGACGACCGACGGCGTGACCATTCTCGATGGTTCCATCACCAACGAGGACACCCGTGCGCACGCGTACACGGTGAGCGTGACCTATCGGTCAAATGAGGTGGTGTTGGATTCCGACGAGATCGCTGTGCCGTCGCTGGCACCCGGCGCGACGGCCACGTTCCACGCAACTGGTTTCCCCGAAGCACCCGATGTTCAGTGCCGAATTGACTCCGTCAGAGGGCCGCAGCCCTTCGCACCCGTCCCCTAACTACGTGGCCGACGTGGACGCGACCCAGGCTTCGTACATGCGGGCGTAGGCGCCGTCCTGTTGCACCAGATCGTTGTGGGAACCGTCTTGCACCAGGCGACCACGGTCGAGTACCAGCACCCGCTCGGCACGGGCTGCGGTGGAGAGGCGGTGAGCAATCGCAATTGTGGTGCGGCCCGAGGCCAGCTTCTCCAGCGCTCGCGAGAGGCGCACCTCGGTGAGCGCGTCGACCGACGATGTCGCCTCGTCGAGCACCAGCACCGCCGGGTCAATGAGCGACGCACGGATGAGCGCCACCAGCTGACGCTCGCCTGCGGACAGCTGCGTGCCGCGTTGGCCAACTTCGGTGTCGATGCCGTCGGGCAACGTGTCGAGCCAGTCGCGCAGATCGAGGTCGTCGATCGCGGCCTCGAGGTCGGCGATGGAAAGCATTGGGCGGGCGAACGACAGATTGGCCGCGATGCTGCCTTCGAAAAGGAACGGCTCTTGTGGCACGACGGTGAGCCGGGCGCGCAGGTCGCCGTTGGCCACCCTGGTCAGCGACACGCCACCCACCAGCACGGTGCCGGCGGTGGGGTCGGCAAGGCGAGCGATCAGCCGACCAAGCGTGGTCTTGCCAGAGCCAGTCTCGCCCACCACCGCTACCTGCTGGCCCGCCGGAATGTGAGCGGAGACGCACAGCAACACCGGCGGCTCGTCGTCGTCGCCACGGGAGCGATAGCTGAAGTCAACCCGATCAAGGGTGACGGCCAGTGAACCGGCCGGCAACTTGACGGGCACGTCTGGTTCGGGCGGGCCGATGGGTATCTCCAGCACACCGAGTACGCGTCGCATGCCAGCCACGGCGGTCTGTGTCTGGTCCAGTACTTCAGTGAATTCGGCGATGGGTTCGAGGAACTTGTAGGTGAGGAAAAGGAAGCCGACCATGGCGCCCGCCGTCAGCCCACTATCGGGTCCACGGAACACGCCGACGCCGACCACCGCCGCGACCGTGAAGACGCTGAACACCTCGCCCGAAGGGAAGAGGAACGCGCCGATCGTGCCAGCACGGATGAAGGAGTTCGACCGTTCGTGGCTGGCCTTCTTTACCTGCACCGCGAAGTGCGGCCCAGCGTCGTACGCCCGCAGCGTCTCGGCGCCAGACACCAGCTCGCTGATCTGCGTCATCACGTCGGCATTGCGACCCCGAGCGGCGTCGTATGCGCGCGAGAGATGGCTCTGCACTCGGCGCAGCACGTAGCCCAGCGGGGCGGCAACGATGAATGCAACGATGGCCAACACCCAGTCGTACGCCAACATCACACCCGCGACCAGCAGCATCAGCGTGCCGTCGAGCAACCAGGCAAGGCCGCCCCACTGGAAGAACTGGGCAAGGGTCTCCACGTCGCTGGTGACACGTGCGACCAGTGCGCCCTTTCGCTCTTCGCTGTGGTCGGCGATGCTGAGCCGGTGGATGTGTTCGAACAGGCGAACGCGCAGGCCGTAGAGCGCTTCTTCGCTGCGCCGGCCCAGCCGCGCCACGGCCGTGCGTTGCGACCATGTGGCCAGGACGATGACGAAAAAGGCAATCACTGCCATGGTCGTGACCGTGCCAACCCTGACGCCCTCGGGCGCCAGCCCGCGATCAATGGCCTGCTGCACGAGGATGGGGATGACAACGCGGCCGCCGGCGCCGACCATCGCGAACGCCAGTGTGAGCCCAAAACCGGTACGCAGCGCGGGTGCCGCCTTCACGCCGCGACCAATTGTTTCGGCGGCTGTCCAACGACTCATCGGCTCGCTCATGACGGCTCACCGTCGGTCGTCGACGTGGCCTGAACCGGCGCCGCCAAATGCAACAGGTCGGCCTCCATCGCCTCACGATCGTGTTCGAACGCCTCAATCAGCTGGCGATACGCCGGCACCTGCTGCATCAGTTCCTCGTGGCGGCCGTGAGCGACTACCTGGCCGTTGTCGAGGTAGAGCACGTCGTCGGCCAACGCGATGGTGGATGGTCGGCTGGCGATGGCCACAACGGTCGTTTGCGTGAGCGCTGCCCGCAGGTTGGACAGCACCTTGGCCTCGGTAGTGGGGTCGAGCGCCGAGGTGGTGTCGTCCAGCAGCAGCACGGCCGGCTGGCGCACCAACGCCCGGGCGAGCGCCAAACGCTGGCGCTGGCCACCGGAGAGGCCCACGCCGCGCTCGCCGAGCTGCGTGTCCAGGCCAGCCGGCAACTCATGGACGAACTGCGCTTCAGCGACGGCCAGCGCTGCCTCGATCGCGTCGGGCGGCACATCAATACCAAGCGCGACGTTCTCGCGAACGGAGCCAGCCAGCAAGAACGGCTCTTGGAACACCAGTCGGCTGCCGCCGGCGGGCACCGTGATGGTTCCCGAATCGGGCGCGATGAGCCCGGCAAGAAGGTGCAGCAGCGTGGTCTTGCCCGCGCCAGTGGCACCCACCACGGCGACGGTTCGGCCGCCCTCGATGTGGGCGGAGATGCCGTGCAGCACATCGCGCTCGCCATCGTGGCTGAAGTGCACGTCGTGAAGAACAACGCTGTTGTCAGGGCCGTGCAGCAGCGTGAGGGCAGGGTTGGCGACAACCGGCTGGTCGAGCAGCTCGCGAATGCGGTTCCACCCGGCCAGCGAGTGCGGCACCTCGGACAACGTGAAGCCGATGAGGCGCAGCGGGAAGACGAGCAGCGTGAACAGGTAGATGAAGCTGGTCAGCTCGCCCACCGTCATGTCGCCCGAACGGACTCGGTAGGCACCGCCGACGAGCAGCAAGATGTTGACGACAGTGGGCACACCATCCAGCAGCGCCTCGAACGTACTACGCAGTCGCACGGCGCCGAGGCGGGCCTCGCGCAACCTGCTGGCGATCACCGCCAGGCGGTCGGTCTCGCGCCCTTCGGCACCGAACGACTTGACCACGGCAACCCCGTCGAAGCTCTCGTGAACGGCGGCACTCAGCTTGCCCAGCTCGTCTTGCGCAGTGTTGTAGAAGTGGTCGACACGCCGTTGATAGCCAACGTTGAGCGCGATCAGCCCGGGGAAGACGGCAACGGCGGCGAGGCCCAACGGAAGGTCGGTGAGCAGCATCCACACGCTGGACAACCCGACCAACACGACCACGCCGGCAGCAAACGGAAGTGGACCGAGCACGGCTGTTGCGGCCTCCGCGTCGACGCCAGCGCGTGTGATCAGGTCGCCCGTGCTTTGGCTGCGGTGCCACGGCGCCGGCTGCTCGGTCAAGCGGTCGATCACGTCGGTGGTAATGGTCTCTGTGACTCGCCATGTGTTGCGACCGGCCCACGTCCGGCGAACGACGACGCCAATGGCCCGCACGAAGCCGATGACGATCAGCGCGCCCAGTACCAGCACGACCTTGCGGACACTGACAGAACCCTCGTTGAATCGTGGGTTGATGACCTCGTCGATGATCAGCCGCACGACGATTGCTGACAGCACCGTGCAGGCGGCGAAGACCGACGCACCCGCCACGGCGGTGAAAAACGTCTTCTTGTGATGGCGAACCAGGGCGCGAACCAGTTGGAACGCTTGGTGCAAGCGCCCGCGCTTCGTTGGAATGTTCGTTCCCTCCCCCATGCCATCCGTTCTAGCAGCCTCATGTGACGAACGGCGGTCGAATATGCCACGCCACCGGTCACGCCGTAGCGTGGTCGCATGTCGCAACTTGACCTGGGCTTCCTGATCCTGCGGGTGGTCTTTGGCGTCTTCCTGGCCTACCACGGCTACAACAAGGTGTTCGGCGGTGGCAGGTTGGCCGGCACCGCCCGCTGGTTCGGCGCTATCGGAATGAAGTGGCCCATCTGGCAGGCACGCCTGGCTGCCACCACCGAGATTGGCGCCGGCTTGCTGTTCGCGGCCGGGCTGCTCACCCCATTTGCGGGCGCCGGCATCATCGGCCTGATGATCGTCGCCATCGTGGTCGCCCACTGGAAGGTCGGCTTCTTCATCTTCAAGCCCGACCAAGGCTGGGAGTACTGCGCGTCCATCGCCGTCGTCGCTTTCGCCGTCTCGATGACCGGTGGCGGTCGCTGGTCACTGGATCACGCCCTCGGCATCGAGTTCCCCGGTTGGTGCGGCACCGCCATTGCCGGCGTCATCGGAATCGGTGGCGCGCTCACCCAACTTGCCATCAGCTATCGACCGAAGGCATCCACGTGAACATCCCCTACGCACAAGAGCCGATCAGGGCGCCGCGCACTCGCACGTCGGTGAAGATTGTGATCGTCCTGTGCTGCGCCATCGTCGCCTCAATGTGGGTGTACTACTTCGTTTTCGCGACAGACGAGGGCGTGTACCAAGTTCAGGACAAAAGCTGGAGCGTCGCCGCCCATGAAGTGTGCGCGGCTGCGTCGCTTGAACGCGAGGCGTTGGCCGACACGAGCGGCGGCTACATCGCCAACCCGACCAACGAGCAGATGCTGCAGCGCGCCGACATTGTCGACAACGCCACCGACATCCTCGGTCAGATGGTCACCGACCTCGCCGCGATCCCCGTTGACAACGACAAGGACGCCACACGGGTGGCGTTCTTCGTGGAGAACTATCGCATCGTGCTATCGGACCGCCGTCGGTATACCGCAGGTTTGCGCGAGTTCAAGCTCGAGCCCTACAACGAGACAGCCGTTGCCGGCGGCCCTGTGTCGAACGTGGTCCTCGACTTCACCGCTGGCGTCAAGGGCAACGCCATTCCCGAGTGTTCGCCGCCCGGCGAGCTCGGCGGCGACGTCCAATCCTGACGGGCGCTACGGGACCCGCACCCAACCTTCGCCCTCGATGTAGCGACGAATCACTTTCGCCGGCGAGCCGACGGCGACGCTGTAGTCGGGGAGGTCGCCGGTGACCACCGAGTTGGCGCCGATGGTGACATGCTTGCCGATTCTGGAACCGGGCAGCACGACGGTTCCGAAGCCCAGCCACGAGCCATCCCCAATCGTCACTGCCCGCTCGGGCTGCGATTGATGCGAGATTGGCCGCGTGATGTCTTCGTAGCCATGGTTTTGGTCGGTGATGTACACGTGGTGGCCGGTCCACACGTCGTTGCCGATGTCGATACCAAAGTGGCCGACAATGCCGCTGCCTTTGCCGATCAGGCAGCGGTCGCCGATGCGGACCACCGGGTCGGACAGGCACGCCTGGCCGGGCACCATGCCCGCCGAGAGCGTGACCTGCGGGCCGATCATCGTGCCCTCACCAATGTGTATGTAGCGCTCGTTGAAAATGGTGTTGTGCGGGAAGCAGATGATGCTGCCCGCGCCAAAGCGGCCGAACAGTTTTCCGGCGCGGTCATCGGGCCCAATCGAACCGACCCGGCTGGCCAGCGCCCACCCTCGGCGAACCCACTCGCCGCCAATGCGATAGCCGGCGGCGCGGAGCTGATGACGCATGCGGCGAAGCTATCGGCCGCAAGGGGTAGGGTTGTCATCACTGCCATGAGCGCCCCCACCTCTGCCGAAACCACTGCCCTCCGGCACCCGGTCGCAAAAGGGTGGTTCGTCCACTCCTTCACGGCCCTTGGCGCGTTGTGCGGCATGTTCGGCCTCATGGCCGTCAGCGATCAGAATTACAAGATCGCCATCCTCTGGCTCGCCATCGCCATGGTCGTCGACGGCCTGGATGGGCTCGCAGCCCGCAAGTACGAGGTCAAGACGCACGTGCCGCGTATCGACGGCTACACGCTCGATCTGATCATCGACTTCGTGACCTGCATCGTCATTCCGGTGCTCTTCATGCTGCGGTTCAACATGCTGCCGCACAGTCCGTGGGGCGCGATCATCGCCTCCTTCGTGATGCTCATGTCCGCGCTGTGGATGTCGCGTACTGACCAGATGACGCACGATCACTACTTCAACGGGTTTCCATGCGAGTGGAACATGATCGTGCCCACACTGTTCCTGTTGGACATGAAGCCGTGGCCGACGGCCACCGCCTGCATCCTGCTGGCGCTGACACAGCTGACCAACTGGAAGTTCCTGCATCCGATGCAGGTGCGCAAGTTCCGGCCAATGACCATCACCGTCACGGTGGTCTGGCTGGCCACTGTGCTACTGATGACGGCCGACCTGCCCGACAGCAATCCCATCGGCAAGGTCTTCTTGGTCGCGTGTCCGCTGTACATCGTGGGCCTTGGTGTGTGGCGCACGCTCGCCGGCCCGCCCGGTGGTGGCGACGAGCCGGCCATGCCGTCCACAATGCACGCATGAACGGCCCGCTGCTGAGCGGCGGCGGTTGTCTCACTGACGTGCCAGGTGTGCGCGTGGGGCACACGCAACGGGTGGGTCGTGGTTGGCGCACCGGCACCACAGTGGTGCTGCTGCCCGATGAAACGGTGGGCAGTGTCGAGGTTCGCGGTGGCGGGCCGGGCACGCGTGAGACCGACTTGCTGCACCCGACCGCAACCATGCAGACGGTGCACGCCATTTGCCTCACCGGTGGCAGTGCCTACGGGCTGGCCGCCGCGCATGGCGTGATGGCATACCTGGAGGAGCGCAGTGTTGGCTTCAAGGTTGGCCTCGCCGCTTCAAATGTTGTGCCGATCGTTCCAGCTGCCGTCATCTTCGACCTCGGCCGCGGCGGCGACTTTGGCAATCGGCCAGACGAATCGTTTGGTCGTCGCGCTGCAGCCGCTGCCCGTGCCCGCCCGTTCGCCAACGGTGCCATCGGGGCAGGTATCGGCGCCCGCGCCCGCGGGCTGCAGGGTGGCGTGGGCACCGCCAGCACCTTGCTGCCCAACGGCGTGGTCGTGTCGGCATTGGCAGTCGTCAACTCGGCGGGCACCGTGATCGACCCGGCGACCGCGTTGCCGTGGATGCCGGGGGCCATACGACTACGGGGCCCCTCCGCTACAGATCGACGGGCGCTGCGCGCGCATCTCGACGCAGCGACGCCCCCGCTCAACACCACCGTCGGCGTGGTAGCCACGACGGCTGCGCTCTCCAAGGCGGAGTGCAACAAGCTGGCGTCCGTCGCCCATGATGGGCTGGCCCGCGCAATTCGTCCGGTGCACTCGATGCTTGATGGAGACTCCATTTTCGGTGTCTCCACCGGACGAGACGACTTGGGCTCGATGATCGACTCGTCCGCCGACGGCGAGCCGCCGATGCGGGCTCGTATTCGCTGGTTGAACGCAGTGCTGGAGGCGGGCGCACAGTGCTTTGCGGCGGCGTGCACCAACGCAATCGTGCAGGCCCATGGCAGTGAGGGCGCCCCCGCCTATCGCGAGCTGTGCCCCTCGGCATTCCCCGCCGACGCGTGACCGCTGCCATCCAGAATGCCGCGCGCTTTCGAAACAGGCGGGCGATTGACTAGGTTGCATGTTGCGTCGGGGTGAATGGCACCCCGGTCGAAGGAGGCCCTCAGCTTCATGACCAGCTCGACGCCGAACCGAACGAAAATCTCGGTCCCCGATCTCCCGCGCATGAAGGCGCTGGGCGAGCGAATCACGATGATCACGGCCTACGACGTCACGTTTGCGCGGCTCGTCGACCTGGCCGGGGTGGACATCATTCTTGTTGGCGACAGCGTGGGCATGGTGGTGCAGGGCACCGCCAATACCATCCCTGTCGAGCTCGATGAGATGGCCTACCACGTGCGCCTGGTCGCCCGCTCGCAGCCCAAGGCACTGATCGTTGGCGACCTGCCGTTCGGCAGCTACCAGGTCAGCCCGCAGCAGGCCGTGGAGAGCAGCATCCGCCTCATGAAGGAGGGCGCCGAGTGCGTGAAACTGGAAGGCGGGGTGGTCATGGCAGAGACCATTCAGGCCATCACGCGTGTCGACATCCCAGTGGTCGGGCACATCGGACTCACGCCGCAGAGCTACCACCGGATGGGTGGCCACCGAGTACAGGGCAAGATCAGCGGATTTGAGGCTGGCGGCCGCGAGCGGTTGCTGGAGGATGCCCACGCGGTCGAGCAGGCCGGCGCGTGTGCCGTGGTGGTCGAGGGCATTCCACGCGACCTGGCCAAGGAGATCACGCAGAAGCTGTCCATCCCCACCATCGGCATCGGGGCCGGCCCGGATTGCGATGGCCAGGTGTTGGTGCTGCACGACGTGCTTGGCCTCAGTGAGCTGAGCCTGAAGTTCACCAAGCACTACGCCGATCTACGCAACGATGCGATTCGGGCAACGGAAGCGTTCATCGGCGAGGTGCGCGACGGCACGTGGCCCGACGACGCCCACAGCTTCCACTGACATCCCCCATGTTTGACGTTCACCATGTTTGAGCCAGCGCTGTTCGACGAACCCGCGGCGATGTCCGCGTTCACTGATGGCCGTCGGGTCGCGGAGCGAAGGGTCGCATTGGTTCCAACCATGGGCGCGTTACACGAGGGGCACCTGGCACTGGTCGATGAGGCCCGGCGACATGCCGACCTCGTTGTCGTCAGCATCTTCGTCAACCCGCTGCAGTTCAATCGCAGTGACGACTTTGATGCGTACCCACGGCCGGTTGACGACGATCTAGCGCTGTGCGCGGCACACGGAGTGGAAGCTGTCTACGCGCCACGTGCAGCGGCGATGTATCCGCCCGGCTTCGAGACCTACGTCAACCCTGGCCCGCTGGCCAACCTACTGGAAGGCGCCCAGCGGCCCGGCCACTTCCGCGGCGTGACAACCGTGGTGGCCAAGCTGTTCGGCGCGGTACGCCCACACGTCGCCGTGTTTGGCCAGAAGGACTTTCAGCAGCTGGCGATCATTCGCCGTATGACTGCCGACCTCGACATGGGCATCGAGATAGTCGGCATGCCCACTGTTCGCGAGCCCGACGGTCTGGCGATGTCCAGCCGCAACCGACGCCTCTCGCCCGCCCAGCGCAGCGCAGCCGTGTGCGTGTCGCAGTCGTTGCAGACGGTGGCCGACGCGGTGGGCCGGCGCGTCGTCAATGTCGCCGAGCTGACGACACTGGGCCAGGCCGTTGTTGAGGCGGAGCCACTGGCTCGCTTCGAGCACCTTGAGATCGTGCACCCCGACACGCTGCAGCCGCTGACTGTCGTTGGTGCCGCTGCAGTCGCAGTCACGGCGGTGTGGTTCGGCGACGTTCGGTTGATCGACAACCGGCTGCTGTGCGCCGCACAGCCTTCCTAAACTGACGGCATGCACGAGCTGTCCAACCTCTCCCTCTGGCACGCAACAATGTCCGCCGCGGAGTGGGGCCCGGGGCGCCCGGCGCTGGGTAGCGACCTGCAGGTTGATGTGGCGATCGTTGGCGCCGGCTACACAGGTCTGTGGACCGCCTACTACCTGCTGCAGCGAGACCCAACGCTACGGGTAGCGGTCCTGGAGGCGCAGGTGGTCGGCTTCGGTGCCAGTGGCCGCAATGGTGGTTGGTGTTCTGCGCTACTGCCCATGGGGCTGGACACCATCGCCAAGCAGAGCTCGCGGGCGCAGGCGTTTCGCCTGCAGGCGGTCATGCACGAGACGGTCGCTGAGGTTGGGCGCGTCGTCGAGGCCGAGGGCATCGACTGCCACTTCGCCCACGGCGGATACCTCAACGTGTCGCGCAACCCGATGCAGCTCCAACGCGAGACGGAACACATCAACCATCTGCACTCCTACGGGTTTACCGATGACGACTACCGGGTGCTGTCGCAATCCGAAGCAACCGAGCGGCTGGGCGCGACGAAGGTGCTCGGCGGCGGGTTCACACCGCATTGCGCGGTGATTCACCCGGCACGGCTGGCTCGCGGTCTGGCCCGCACCATCGAGCGCATGGGTGCGACGATTTACGAGCACACGCCGGTCGTGGAGATCACGCCGCGTACCGTGCGCACACATCTCGGCACGGTGAAGGCTGACGTGGTGGTGCGTGCCACCGAGGCGTTCACACCATCGCTCGCGGGCGAGGGCCGGTCCGTCGCCCCCATCTACTCGCTGATGATTGCCACCGAGCCGCTGCCGGACGACTTTTGGGCGTCGGTCGGGTTGCACGAACGGGCCACGTTCAACGATGGCCGCCACATGATCATCTACGGGCAGCGCACCGCCGACAACCGCTTCGCCTTCGGCGGCCGCGGCGCGTGGTACCACTGGGGCAGCACCATCAAGCCCGAGTACGACCGCGACGAGCGAGTACACGGGCTGATCCATGACACGTTGCGCGAAATGTTCCCCGCCATCGGCGACGCCGCCATTACGCACCGCTGGGGTGGCCCCGTGGGTGCGGCTCGCGACTGGTGGTGCCACGCATCGTTCGATCCGTCCACCGGCCTTGCGTCGGCGGGCGGCTATGTGGGCGATGGAGTGGGAACCACCAACCTGTCAGGCCGTACGCTGGCCGACCTGATCACCGGCGAGCCAAGTGAGCTGACCACGCTGCCGTGGGTCGGCCACCGTTCGCGTCAGTGGGAACCAGAGCCGCTGCGGTTCATCGGTATCAACGCCACCACCGTCCTCCCGGTGGGTGCCGACCGCCGCGAGGATCGCAAGGGCAGCTCGTCGAAGTGGCGCGAGGCAATCATGAATCGCCTCCTCGGCCACTAGGCACTATGGCGTCGGCGACGGGAACTCCGTCGGTGGCGTGTTGGCGTACAGCCAGGTGTCAAAAAAGCCCGTGAGTGATTCGCCGGCCACTTCGGTCGCAAGAGCGACGAAATCCTCCGTCGCGCGCGACTCTCCGTTGTTCTCCGCGACCCAACGGGTGAGCAGCTCGAAGAATGCGTCGTCGCCGATGGTCAATCGCAGCGCGTGCAACACCACGGCGCCGCCGCCGTAGCTGTTCGAACCGAAAAGATTCCCGGCGCTGGGATCCGCCGAGCTGCCTGGCGAGCGGTAGTTCAGTTCGTCACTCGCCGTGTCGTCGAGGTCGGCCATGCCGATGTGATCGGACCACATCCACTCGCCGTAGGTCGCGAATGACTCGTTGAGCCAGATGTCCTGCCACCGCGCTGGCGAGACTGCGTCGCCGAACCACTGGTGCGCAAGTTCGTGTGACAGTAGTTGCTGTTGGAACTCACCAAGTTCGCCACGGCCGAAGTCGTCTCGACTGAACAGCGAACGCTCCTGTGTCTCCATCGCCAAACCGCTGAAGCTATCGGTCATTGCGATGCCGTAGCGGTCGAGCGGGTACTCGCCGAAGTACTGCTGGAAGAACTCGATCATCCTCGGCGTCACGTCGATGAACGGTTGCATGGTCGCCAGATCGTCGCGCAGCACGACGCTGACCAAGGGCAAGCCATGCGGGCCGTCGGACTCGATGACCTCGTAGTCACCGGTGAGCAATTGCACGAGGTAGGTGGCCATCGGCCTGTCCTCCTGCCACACCCACACCTCCTTGTCAGCTTCGGTCCGGTGATCCTCCAACGCCCCATTGGCAACCGCGGTGACGCCAGCGGGAACCTCGATGGTGAACGTGAAGCTGGCCTTGTCGCTGGGGTGGTCGTTGCACGGCAACCAGGTCCGTGCCCCGTCCGGTTCATTGAGCACATACGAGCCGTCGTCAGTGTTGAACCAACCGCTCTCCAGCCCGATCCGCGAGCCGACCGGTTGTGTCGCGACGGCATAGGAAACAACCAGATGCAGCTCATCACCAGCGCGACGTTGGCCGGGCAATGTGATTCGCAGCTCCGGCGGATCTTGCTCGGTCACTGCGAGTACACCGTCGACGAGAACCGTCGACACCGCGGGCCCGGCCGAGTCGAGCGTGATCTGTGCCCGATCCTCGGTGAGCAGCAGATCGATTGCGACGATGCCCGCGACAGAGTCGTCGGCCGCGTCGTACGCAATGTCGATGTCGTAATGCGTCACGTCGATACCGGGGTTGCCGAGCGCCGGGAACAACGAATCGCCGATGCCATCTCCGGCAGTCGCCGGTGTCGGCTCAGCTGTGGTTGACCGAGCAGATGGCGTGGTCGTCGCAGCTGAACGGACGCTGACACCGGGGTCGGAAGCGCATGCGACGAGCAGCAGCGCAACAGCAAATGCGAGTGGTCGACGAGTCACGCGGGCACTGTACTGACGGGCGCGGGCACAGTCCGGTCAGCGATGAAGATGCGGGTCGGCCACCGTCGCCCGCAGGCGAATCGTGTACACCGAGTCGCCGGAGAGGACTCCCCCACGACCGAATAAGCGACCCGCCTGCCAGTTGGAGAGACCGAGCTCGGGCTGCAACAGGGCGAACTGGCCGTCAACCCAGCGAGTGAAACCGTCACCCACGAAGGGAGCATCGACGCTGCGATAGAACGCCTCATGATCGGCAGCGTCGGCACTGATCAACGAGGCAACGAAGTGCGGGCTGTACTGGTTGAACTGCTCCACGGCCTGGGCGATGTCGTCGACGATCATCACAGCAACTTCCGGGACGGTATCCCACTCCCACTCGTGCGCCAGGCAGGGACTCTCCGCGACGAGGTCGTGGATGATTGCCTGCACCCCGCGTGTACTTGCCGCGGCAGCGACAGCAGCGCGAAAGGCGGGCAGCAGGTCGTGCTCACGAGAGCGAACGATGCAACACACATTGAGCGTGTTGCAGACCTTACGGTCGAGCGAGTGTTGTACCGCAAGCGCAAAGTGTTCGGCGTCGGCACTGTCAGCTGCGACCATCCAGGCTCCGCCGGTGCCATGCAGGCTGACGGGTACGCCGTGTTGGCGAGCGACGGCGCCCAGCTGCGCGACAGCGGTTCCCGATCCGCGGGCGACGGCAAGCGAGAGCCGCTGGTCCGCGAAGAGCGCCCAGCCGGCAGCGTGCGCCGCGCTGTCGACGAGTTGCACGGCGCCGGCCGGCAGCCCAGCGGCGGCCAGTGCCGGCTGCACGGCCGAGTGCATGATGGCGCGCGCGGTGCCGAGCGCATCGCTACCGATACGGAACACGACGGTGTTGCCGGTGCGCAGCACGCCAGTGGCATCGGCGAAAACGTTGGGCCGGCCCTCGAACACGAAACCGACAACGCCCAACGGGTCGCGCCATTGCTCGACTGTCCACTGCGCGTGCTCTGTTGCGGCAACCTGCTGGCTGCGACGCGTCTCAATATCGCGCCACCTGCCCAAGCCTTCGATCATGTCGAAGCGCATGCCCGACGAGAGCGTCAGCCGCCCAGTCGCCCGCCCTCGAGCGGCAGCGCGTTCAACATCGGCACCGTTGGCGTCGGCGATTGCAGCGAACGATTCGTCGTCCTCCAACCGAGCCGCGAACTGCTCGTAGAACTCGCTGATCTGCAGGTCCGTGGCCTGCGTCAACGCTGCGAAAGCGGCGGCGGCGGCGGCCACCGCAGCGGCGGCAACAGCGTGCTCCGCCTGCGGAATGTGCAACAGATCACCGGTCTCATGGACCACAACCAGTCGATCGCCAAGGCGAAACGCGGCCGCCAGTTCCTCGGGGATCGTTGTCACCTGGTCGCCACCGAAGACAACCCGTTCGCCAGCGATCAAGGTGTGCAGTTGTTCACTCATCGGGCGAGTACCTCCTGGATCATGACCGCTCGTCGGCCAACCCGCACGATGCCCTCGGTCACCAACGCTTCCACTTTGCCCTCGTCGCCGACCACGCTGATCTCCTGCTCGTTCTTGCTCGCCTCGGCGAACATGCACAGGTCCAGCGTTGCACGCTGGCCGCCCGCGTACTCCACGATCACGTACGCATTGTCGAGGATGTCGGGTTGCTCACCCTCGTAGCGCTCGTCAAGGTGGTTGACATCCTGTGCGCCGCTGGCCATCACTCGCACCGGCGGCGACCCAATCAGCAGGTTCATCAGGTCGAAGAAGTGGCAGCACTTCTCCACCAGCGTTCCGCCGGTGTTGCGAGTAAATCGGTTCCAGTTGTCGACCTTTCGGAGGAAGGGGAAGCGGTGCTCACGAATGGAAACCATTCGCAACTTCCCAATGCCGCCGTTGCGCACCTCCTCGACAACTGCCTGCGTCGGAGGCATGTAGCGATACTCCAGACCCATCCACACCACCCGCTGCGGCCACCGACGGGCTTCGGCGGTAGCAACATCGATCGCGTCGTAGCAATCGGCCACCGTGGTGCACAGCGGCTTCTCGACGAGCACGTGGTGGGGCGTGCGTAGTACGTCGAGCAGCACCTCGTGATGAGTGTGGTTCGGAGAGGCAATGACCACCACATCGCACAACCCCGACGCGAGTAAGTCGCTGTGGTTCTGGAAGCGCTGCAGCGGCACATCCAGCCCAACGGCCAACTGCGCCCACTCGCGACTCTTCTCGTTGGGATCGGAGATGGCGGTGACGGTAGCACCGGGCAGGTGGAGCAGGTTATTGATGTGCTCCACGCCCATCATGCCGGTACCGATCACGCCGTAGCGGAGGCTGGCGGACATCGTCGCTAGCGTACGGCAATGCCTCGCGCGCTACAGCCATGAACGGTCATCTTGAGCTCGCTGGATGTGGCCGACACAATGGACGGCGTCGCGACGGTGCTCGCCGACATGCGTCAGCGCGCCGCGCGCCACGGCCGCACACTTCGTTTCGGGTACCGGGTTCACGTGGTGGTCCGCGAGACAGAGGCATTGGCCCGAGCCGCGGCGCAGCACCTGGTCGCGGCGCTTGATCCAGAGGCGGGCGAGACAATTCGGGCGCAGTCGCTGGACAGTCAATCGGTTGGTGTGCGGGCGCAGGCGTCACTCCGCAGCGACGCCGATCTCGACGGCTTCGTCGAGCCTCACCTGTGGACTGGCATCGGCCGCGCCCGCAGCGGTTGCGGCGCCGCCATCGTCGGCGACCCCGGGCAGGTAGCGGCGAAAATACGCGGCTACCAGGCACTCGGTATCGACACCTTCATTCTCTCGGGCTACCCACACCTTGCCGAGTGCGAACGATTTGCGGCGCTGGTGATGCCGCTACTGCGCAACGAGCCACCCGGCGCGTAACGTGGCCCGATGAGTTCCGACCGCTTCTACTTTCGCCAACTGCTCTCGGGTCGCGACTTCGCCGCCAACGATCCGGTCGCCCAGCAGATGGTCAACTTCGTGTATGCGATTGGCGACCGCGGCACCGGCGAGTGCGTGCTCGTCGACCCGGCGTACGCGGTGGACGAGTTGCTCGACATTGTTGAGGCCGACGGGATGAAGGTGACCGGTGTGCTCGCTACTCACTTCCACCCGGACCACATCGGCGGTTCGCTCGGCGGCCACCATGTCGAGGGTGTGGCCACACTGCTCGAGCGTTGCAGTTGCCCCGTGCACGTGCAGCGCGACGAGACCCCGTGGGTCATGCGTACCAGCGGCTTGACTGTCGACCAGTTGGTGCAGCACGACGGCGGCGATGTGGTGCAGGTCGGCGACATGGCAATCACACTTGTTCATACGCCGGGCCACACGCCCGGCAGCCAGTGCTTTCACGTCGATGGGCGGCTGATCAGCGGCGACACGCTCTTCCTGGACGGCTGCGGCCGCACCGACTTCCCGGGTAGCGACCCCGCCGCGATGTACGACAGCCTGCAGACGCTGGCCAAAATGCCCGAGGGCACCGTCGTCTTTCCGGGGCACCGCTATTCTGCACCGTCCAGCGCCACCATCGACTCGATTCGCGAGAGCAACTACGTCTACAGCCCGTCCAACAAGGACCAGTGGCTGGCGATGTTCAGCCGCTGACCTGACGCCAAGCCACCATTGCGAGTGCCAAGCCACCATTGCGAGTGCCACGCCACCATTGCGAGTGGGTACTCGCACCACGGGGTGCGAGTACCCACTCCGATGTCGATCAGCCGAGGCGTTCGAGTTGCTCGACCGGCGCTTCCAGGTCGTGGAGGGCTGCTCTACATCGTGCGCTCGGTAGATTCGCCGACACGGTTCATCGAACCCCACGGCCGCCAGAGGAAGTCGAGCGCTCCGCACAGGATGTCGTGGCGCGCCGGCATGCACGGCAGTGAGCCGGTGGCGTGGTTGGTAAAGCGGGTTGCGCGCTGGGCCGTGAAGCGGTCGAGGTTGGGCGTCGCGAACTCGGTGCCGCCGTAGCTCCCGAGCATGTGCCGATTGAGTGAATCCAGCAGCACGACCACTGCGTTGCGGGGCTGTTCGGGGTCATTCGTCACAGCGTGCAGCTCGTCACGCGAGGGCGAAGACAATTGCGGTCGTGCCCGCTACGAACAGCAAGATCAGCACCATCACGCGAAAACGCTCACCGTGGATGTGCTTGCGTAGCGGCCAGCCGAGCCCCTGGCCCACCACCCACGCGGGAAACGCGATCAGTGCAGCGTGCATGCCGTCAGTGGTGATCTTGCCGTCAGCGATGAACAATGCCAGGCCAACAACGTTGCTCATCGCAAACACGGCGGAGATGGTGGCACGAAACTCGTTTGGTTCCAGTTGTCGTGCCTGGAGATCGAACACCAGCGGCGGCCCATTCGTGGAGAGCGAAGTGTTCAACACGCCGGAGATGAAGCCCATGCCAACATCCAGTGTCGGCCCAACGTGGGCCAGATTGATACGCCGAACCAGCAGTGCGGTGGCAATCAACACTGCAATGCCAAGTGTCAGCCGCAGCGTCTTGTCGCTGACCACGTTCAGGATCCACAGCCCCAGTGGCATCCCGACAAACGCGGCAATTGTGAGTCGCTTGGCGAGTGGCCGGTCGACCGCAGCGCGCAGATGCCACCCCATCCAGCTAGTGGACACCATGCCCAACAGCGTGCTCACAACGACAGCCTGCTCGACCGGTACAGCCAGCGTCATGATCGGCATCGCCAGCAAGGCAAACCCGAAGCCGGCAATGACCTGCGTGAAGGCAGCGACGAAGATGGCCACGGCAACGACGACGAGCTGCACAGTGGTCACGGTCGCCGAGTCTGCCACCTACGCTGGCCTCCGATGAAGCCGTTGCCGCTCACGTCACTGCCGATTGTCGATCCATCAGCACCAGATGCCGCTGCCCGCATCGACGCTGCGTGTCGGGCAGTCGGGTTTTTCGCTGTCCCGATCGGCGCGGAGCTGGCACGGCGACGAGACGAGCTGATTGCGTTGGCTGCGGAGTTCTTTGCCCTCCCGGCCTCCGAGAAGGAACTGGTCTCGATGGCAGTCGGCGGCACCGCGTGGCGCGGTTGGTTCCCGCTGGGCGGCGAGCTGACGTCCGGCGTGCCCGACGGCAAGGAGGGCTACTACTTCGGGGCCGAACTGCCGCCCGACCCACGCCCGCTCCACGGCCCAAATTTGTGGCCCGCACGGCCCCCCGTGCTGCAGGCGGCGGTCACCGAGTGGATGGTCGCGATGGAGGCACTTGGCCAGCGGCTGCTTGGGCTGATGGGTCAGGGTTTGGGGATTGGCGACGACTACTTCCGTACGGGCCTGACGGCTTCGCCGACGCCGCTGTTTCGCATCTTTCGCTACCCGCCGCAGCCGGCGGGCGACATGGTCAGCTGGGGCGTGGGCGAGCACACCGATTATGGGTTACTGACGCTGCTGGCCACCGATGGCACGCCGGGGCTGCAAATCGACTCGTACGGCGAGTGGATTGATGCGCCTGCCGACGCAGATCTAGTGATCTGCAACTTGGGTGACATGCTCGACCGGTTGACCGGCGGTCGCTATCGCAGCAACCCGCATCGTGTGCGCAATCACGCAGACGTCGACCGGTACTCGCTGCCCTTCTTCCTTGACCCGGGTTGGTACGCAGTGGTTGAGCCGATTGCCTTCACTGATGAGTGGGACGCGCCGCTCGACCAACAGGCCCGCTGGGACAAGGCCAACCTGCGCGAGATCAGCGGCGTCTACGGCACCTGGCTGAGCACCAAGGTGGCGAAGGTCTTCCCCGACCTTGCCAACGAAGTCGCCCTCCCCCTCGACTAACGGCGCCCGCCCCGACCGACACCATTTGGCACCCTTCGCCGCCCATGGGCGAGTAAACATGACGACATCGGCGCCCTCACCCGCCCATGGGCGGCGGAGGGTGCCAATTCCGGATGTTCGGACGGGCTCGTGTCGGCCGGAGCAAATCCCTAGCGGGAGAGGGTGTAGGTGCGAGCTTCGCGGTCTACTGCAGAGACCTTCCAACCGTCGGCGAGATGCGGCGCCATGGCGTCGCGCACTGCCAGGCGGGCGTGCAGTGCTTCGGGGGCACTGGCCGCAATCTCTGCTGGCGACACGGCTGGCACGTCGAGTATGAACGACTCGCCGAACACAGGCCGCGGCCGGTCGAGCTCCCATTGCACGGTCATGCGGTCGCTGGGCAGCGAGCCGTTGATACCGCCGAGGGAGCCGTAGTGGTTGACGTGGTAGTGCACGCCGAACGCACCCAGTTTGTTGAGGTTGAGGTGCGCGTTGGTGAGCTGCAGCGGGTCGAAGGTCCAGCGCATGGCAGTCACCTCGTTGTCGAGGCACCACTCCGCTTGCCGCCGCTTCAGCTGCTCGCCCAAGCCGGTGCGGCGAAAGTCCGGGTCGACAGCCATGTAGTGCGAATGGAGCACTCGCGCTTCCATGGTGCGGAACCCAAACACCGACCCGACAATGCGATCGCCCTCGAACGCGCCGATGGCGACGCCACCTTCCTCGATGCACGCGACGAGCATGTTGACCGAGACGCGGTCGTCATCGCCGCCCCAGATCTTCCCCTCGAACTCGGGTAGCGCAGCCAGTTCGTCCGCGCTACGTAGCACGCGAAACTCGACGCTCACCGTCTTATGACCTCGACGCTGTCGGTCACTTGGTCGACAAACACACGATCAAGGGTGACGCCGATGCCAGCGCCCTCGGGCACGGGCATCACGCCACCGGTGGCTTCCAACTGCTGCTCAGTGATGTCGCGTGCGTACGTGCGACTGGCCGAAGCGGTGTCGCCGGGGAACACGAAACCAGGCATCGTCGCAAGGTGGATGTTGTGGGCGCGACCGATGCCAGTTTCCAACATGCCACCGCACCACATCGGCACATTGCGGGCAACGCACAGATCATGGATCTCGCGCACATTCTGCAAGCCACCGACGCGACCCACCTTCACGTTCACCACGGTGCACGCCTTGAGATCGAGCGCGGCCTTCACACGGGCAGGTGAGGTGAGCGTTTCATCGAGGCACAGCTCGGTCTTCAGAAGGGTCGCGAGGTGCGCGTGGTCAACCATGTCGTCCCAGTGCAGCGGCTGCTCGATGTAGTGCAGGCCGAAGTCATCGATCTGGTTGAGGAGGTCCATCATCTCCAACGTGTACGCAGAGTTGGCATCTACGGTGAGCTCGATATCGGGAAACTCGGCGCGAACGGCGGCCAGCATGTCGATATCCCAGCCAGGCTCGATCTTCAGCTTGACACGCTTGTAGCCCTGCGCCACATGGCGGGCGACGCTCTCCACCGTCTGTGGAATCGGGCTCATTCCCAGGCTGGCGCCGACGGGAATCTCGGTGCGCTCGCCGCCGAGCAACGTGCGCATGGGGACGCCCTGCTGGCGTGCCCAGCAGTCCCACACGGCCAGCTCGAGTGCCGTCTTGGCCATCGGGTTGCCGCGCCATTCCACCCAGCGGGCGGTGACCTCCGATGGGTGCCACACGTCCTTCGACATCAGCTCGGGTGCGAACGCGTTGCGCAGCAGATGCATGGCACCTGGGATGCACTCCTCGCGGTAGTGCGGGAAGGGGTCCATGACACCCTCGCCATAGCCCTCCACGCCCTCGGAGCGAACGGTGACGATCAGCGCGTGCTTGCCGACCTCCTCGCCGAACGAGGTGCGAAACGGCGAGACGTACGGCAGCTGGACGACCCGGAGTTCTACTTCGTCGATACGCATGGCTGCCGTTCTAGCAGGACGTGGCTACCAGGTGTCGATATTGGGCCGCTTCTTGCCCTGGCGGGCAGGCACAGGCGGCGCTGCGGCCAGGATTGCCGAAATCCAGCGACGGGTATCGGCCGGGTCGATGACGTCATCGATCTCGAAGTGGCTGGCCACATTGACCGCTTTGCCGACTTCGTACATCCGCTCGACCATGCCCTGAAACGTGCGCTCGCGTTCGTCGAGGTCGTCGATGGCGGCCAGTTCCTTGCGGTAGCCGAGCCGCACCGCGCCCTCCAGACCCATCCCGCCGAACTCACCGGTCGGCCAGGCGATGGTGGCGTGCGGGGCTTTGGTGCTGCCGCCCATCATCGCCTGTGCGCCCAGCCCGTAGCTCTTGCGCAGCACGATGCTGATCAGTGGGACGGTGATGTTGGCGCCGGTGACGAACAAGCGGCTGCAGTGACGGACAAGCGCGGCCTTCTCGATCTCGGGGCCGACCATCATCCCCGGCGTGTCGACAAGGGTGACGACGGGCATGTCGAAGGCATCGCACAGCTGCAGGAAGCGCGCAGCCTTGTCCGAACCGTCGCTGTCGATGGCACCCGCGAGGTGGCCCGGATTGTTGGCCACGATGCCGACGGGGTGGCCTTCCACCCTCCCAAACGCGGTGACCATGCCCAAGCCGAAGTCGCGGCGCAGCTCCAGCACGCTGTCGGTGTCGAACAAACAGTAGATAGCCGCCCGCACGTCGTAGCCACGCTTGCGATCCTCGGGGATGACGTGGCGCAGCTCGCGTTGATCGGTGCATGTCCAGTCCGCCGTCGGGCCTTGGAAGTAGCCGAGGTATTGCTTCGCGACCGCCACCGCGGCTGCTTCGTCGGGTACAACGATGTCGACCACACCATTCGCTGACTGCACCGCGATGGGGCCGACGTCGTGGGGGTCGAATACCCCAAGGCCGCCGCCTTCGATCATCGCCGGGCCGCCCATACCGATGTTGCTATCGGTGGTGGCAATCACCACGTCGCAACAGCCGAGCATGGCGGCGTTGCCAGCGAAGCAGTAGCCGGCATTGATGCCGACGAGCGGCACCAGCCCGCTGAGCTCTGCGAAATACATGAACGCGAGGCAGTCGAGGCCACTGACACCCATCATGTCGGTGTCACCTGGGCGTCCGCCCCCGCCCTCGGTAAGGAACACGACCGGCAGGCGCATCGATTCGGCCAGCTCAAACAGGCGGTCCTTCTTGCGGTGGTTCTGACCGCCCTGCGTACCGGCCAGCACCGTGTAGTCGTACGACATGGCGACGATCGACTGGCCGTTGACCTTGCCGAGGCCGCCGA
Source organism: Ilumatobacteraceae bacterium (assembly GCA_043740085.1). Lineage (GTDB taxonomy): Bacteria > Actinomycetota > Acidimicrobiia > Acidimicrobiales > Ilumatobacteraceae > UBA668. Next base: position 8,814 of record JAYUCY010000087.1, on the reverse strand, counting down.
TCATCCCGTCGGCGGGCGTACGCGCGATGAGGTCTTCCACTGAACGGCGGCGACGTTGCGGCGCGATCACGACCGGGCCGTACTCGACGAACGATCCCTCATCGACGAGGTCGGCGACGTTCTCACGTGCGGTCCGCCGGCTCAGGGCCCGACGTCGTTCGACGGCATCGGGCCGCGCAGCGTCGAGCCCGATGTCGTGACGGGCGATCACCTCAGCGAGGTCGGCACGAATGTGTGCGGGGTCCTCTATCGTCGCGGCGGCGACCGCGGCGACGGTGACCTCGCCGGGCAACACTCGTGCGACGACGGCTTGGTCCATCACCGTGTCGCCGACCTGGACGATGAGCGCATCGATGGCGCCGTCCGCAGTCGACTCGATGGCGTGATGCATCTTCATCGACTCGATCAGCATCAACTGCTGACCGCGCCGCACCTGCTGCCCGACAGCCACGTCGATCGTGACGATCGTGCCCTGCATTGGCGCCATGATGTCGATCGAGCCGTTCATGTGCGTCCCCATCTACATGACCGTAGCCCCTCCACGTCTGTGCACTTCTGCCCGGTATGCGGGCGAAAGTGCACAAACGCGTTCCCCACGCCCAACCGTTTGTGCACTTCTGCCCGGCATCCGGGCGGGAACGCACAAACGCGGCGAACCAGGGGGGTCTACCTTGGTGGCATGGCCGAGAGCGTTGACTTGCAGATCGCCGGGCACACCGTGACGGTCACCAGCCCCGACAAGGTGTTCTTCCAGGCGCGCGGCGACACCAAGCTGAACCTCATCGAGTACTACCTGTCTCTCGGCGATGCCGTCATGCGCCAAATGTACGACCGCCCGGTGCTGATGCAGCGCTTTCCGAATGGCGCGCACGGCAGCAACTTCTTCCAGAAGCGTATACCGGAGGGTGCACCCGAGTGGCTACACACCACCACGGTGCTCACGCCGAACGGCACACCGTCACGGGCGCTGGTCGTCGACGACATTGCGCATCTCATCTGGGCGGTGAACCTTGGCTGCCTCGGGTTCCACTCGTGGCCGGTTCGTGCGGCCGACCAAGACCATTGCGACGAGCTGCGCATCGACCTCGACCCTGGGCCGGGCACGACGTACGCGATGGCGGTGGAGACCGCGCATGAGACGAAGCGGCTGTTCGACGACTTGAGCATCGTCAGCTTCATCAAATCATCTGGCAACCGCGGGTTGCACGTGTATGTGCGCCTGGAACCGACGCACGACAGCATTGCGGTGCGCAGTGCGGCATTGGCGCTTGCTCGCGAACTGGAGCGTCGTCGCCCCGACTTGATCACGGCTGCGTGGTGGAAGGAAGAGCGCGGCGAGCGCATCTTCATCGACTTCAACCAGAACGCACCGCACAAGACCGTGTTCGCGCCGTGGTCCGTTCGTGCGCTCGACCATGCGCCCGTGTCGTTCCCGTTCCCGTGGGAGTTACTCGACACGCTGCACCCGCACGACATGACGATTGCCACCGTGCCCGCGTGGGTCGACAAGCATGGTGACGCGTGGGCGGCAATGAACCACGCACCACAGCCGATGAAGCCGTTCATGGACATGGTGATCGCCGACCAGGCTGCTGGCCTCTTGGACGCGCCGTGGCCGCCCGTCTATCCGAAGATGCCCGGCGAGCCCCCACGAGTCGCCCCCAGCCGAGCCAAGAAACCCAAACCCGACGCGGTCTAACCCACCCGAGTGCCACGTGGCACTCGCAGCGTGATGTGTGGGCGCGTCGTCTAGCTCTGGGAGTTACGCGAGATGGAGTTCCGCTGCTCTTGCCAGCACCCGGTCGCGCTCGGCGCCGATGGTGGTGCTGTCGCCGTGGCCGGTGTGCACGATGGTGTGGTCGGGCAAGGTCAGCAGGCTGTCGCGGATACTGCGCAGGATGGTGGGCTCGTCGCTGTAGCTGCGCCCGGTGGCGCCTGGGCCGCCGCAGAAGAGCGTGTCGCCGCTGAGTACTACCCCGTTGGCAACATCGTGGAAGCAGCAGCAGCCGGGCGAATGGCCAGGCGTATGCAAGATGGCCAGCTCGTGGCCGGCCACCGTCAACACTCCCCCGGGGACGATGGCCCCGTCGGGCTGTTCGCCGGGCCACACGACGTCCCACAGCATGTGGTCGTCTTCGTGGAGAAGGATGGGCGCATCGACCGCTTCACGCAGCGGCACCGCCGCGTTGATATGGTCGTTGTGGCCGTGGGTGAGCACGATTGCCTTCACCCGCCGACCGTTGAGAGCGGCGACGATGACAGGTGCGTTGTGCGCGGCGTCGAAGACAACGACCTCGCGGTCGTCACCGACCAGCCAGATGTTGTTGGTCACATCCCACTCGCCGCCATCGAGAGCGAACGTTCCGTCGGTCGTGACCAGTTCGATCGTCACAGCACCACGCTCACAACACCACGACCGAGCGCAGCACTTCGCCGCGCTCCATCTTGTGGAAGGCCTCTTCGACGGCGTCGAGCGTGATGGTCTCGGTAACGAACTTGTCCAGCGGCAGACGACCCTGCTGGTGCAGCGCAACCAGCGTCGGGAAGTCGCGCGACGGCAGGCAGTCGCCGTACCACGACGACTTCAGCTGACCGCCACGGCCGAACACTTCGATGAACGGCAGCTCGAGCACCATGTCGGGGCGGGGCACACCGACCAGCACGACGGTGCCAGCCAGATCGCGAGCCTCGAACGCCTGCTTGTACACAGCCGGGTGGCCGATGGCTTCGATGCACACGTCGGCACCGTTGCCGTCGGTGACGGACTTGATGTACTCCACCGGGTCGGTGGTCTTCGAGTTGCACGTGTGCGTGGCGCCGAACTGCTTGGCCCACTCCAGCTTGCGGTCGTCGATGTCGACAGCGATGATCGTTTTCGCACCGGCCAGTAGCGCGCCGGCGATGGCAGCGTCGCCCACGCCGCCGCAGCCGAAGACTGCTACCGAGTCGCCGCGGCCGACGTTGCCAGTGTTGATGGCGGCACCGATGCCGGCCATCACGCCGCAGCCCAACAGGCCGGCGACGGTGGCGGGCACGGACGGGTCGACCTTGGTGCACTGGCCGGCAGCGACCAGTGTCTTCTCGGCGAAAGCGCCGATGCCGAGTGCCGGCGACAGCACGGTGCCGTCGTCCAGCGTCATCTTCTGAGTCGCGTTCAACGTACTGAAGCACAGCCACGGGCGGCCGCGCAGACAGCTTCGGCAGTTGCCGCACACGGCGCGCCAGTTGAGGATGACGAAGTCGCCGGGCTTCACATTGGTGACGCCCTCACCAACGGCCTCGACCACGCCTGCGGCCTCATGGCCGAGCAGGAACGGGAACTCGTCGTTGATGCCGCCCTCGCGGTAGTGAAGGTCGGTATGGCACACGCCGCAGGCCTGCACCGCCACAACTGCCTCACCCGGGCCTGGGTCTGGAATCACGATTGTCTCGATGGTCACCGGCGCACCCTTGCTGCGTGCTACCACCCCACGAACCTTCTGCGGCATTGCCCCTCCTCGATCTGCGAACCCGGCCGACACTACCGAACTGGACGACCCCGGGCAGAACGCGGCTTTGTGTCAAGCGATCGAACTCACAACCGCACGTCAGCGACCGACAGCCTTTACGTACAGCTCCAGTCCGGCGAGGAGGGCATCGAGGGCAGTGTGGAAGCGGTCGTCTGCCGTTCCTTGATAGAGGTGACCGGCAGCCGCGACGGCATGGGGAAACTCGGCCGGCTCTAGCGCGGCATAGTGGCGTCGCCACGCGTTGTACGTGCTGCGACGGGCGGCCGCAGGCTCCGCGGCGAGTTCGGCGTCGATGGCGGCCGAGCCGACGGTCAGCTCGATCAGCGCGTGGTAGGCAGCTGCAGCGGAGGCGGCCTCGAAGCCGCCCCTCGCCAGTTCGCGCAGCAGTGCTTCCGTGATGCGCAGCTCGTTGCTCAACCGAGTGGGCGCGGCCCGCACCAGCGCTGCCAGACGCGGCTGGCGCAGTTGCACCGTGCGCAGTTCGATGCAGATCCGCCGTACGGCTGCGTACCACGACTCGCAATCGCGCGCGTCGACTCGAACGGCGGCCAGGAAGTGGTCACCCACCTCACGCTGCAGCTCACCCATGTCGGCGAAGTGTCGGTACAGCGCCGAAGGGTCGCAGCCCAAGGCCTCACCGAGTCGTCGAGCGGATAGCGCCTCGGCACCGTGGTCGGCAATCAGCGCGGCAGCACCATCGACGATACGCGCTCGGCTCAGCGCGGCGGGTCGGCCCATCAGTCGTACAGCCCGGCCCGGGCCAACCGCTCGGTGCACACCTCGGCGCTCCACGGCAGCATCAGGCTGCCCAACCGTGAGTCGCGGTACATGCGCTCCAGTGGCAGCGCTTTCGTCATCGACTGGCCGCCACATACTCGAATCGCGGTGCTGGCAACCTCGGCAGCGTGCTCCATGACGGTCATGGCCGCCGACCAGCCACGGACCAGTTCGTCCTCTGTCGGGTCAATCACGGCTTCGTCGATCGCGCGGTACAGCATCGCTCGCGACTGCTGATGCTTCAGCTGCATCTGCGCCCACCCAACCTGTTTGATCGGGTGGTCGCGTCGCGCTCCGGGCGCCATTCCCGGCAGCTCGCCGCGCAGATACAGCCGTGTCGCGTCGATGACGCCACCAGTGAGGCCGAGGTAACTGGGGCACAGCGAGAGGAACAGCCACGGGTAGCGCAGCGCCGCCTGGTTGTACATGCCCGCGGGCATCCACTCGTTGGCGCGCGGCACGAAGACGTTCTTCATCAGCAGTGTGCGTGAGACGGTACCGCGCATGCCCAGCGGGTCCCAGTCGTCGACGATCTGCACGCCTTCACCGTTGCTGGGAACTCCCAGTAGGCGGATCTCGTCCTCGCCGGGCACCTGACAGGTGACGTTGTAGAAGGTGGCTGCGCCCGACAGCGAGGCGAAGATCTTGCGGCCGGTAACCAGCCACCCGCCATCGACGGGGACGGCTTTGGTCGCGACACCGCTGGTCGCGCCGGGGGCAAGGCCTTCGGAGAAGGGCTGACTGTGGATGTCGCCGCGTTCGATCACTCCCCGGAACATCTCGGTGCGGACCTCGTCGTGGCGCTCGCGCTGCTCAGGCGCCATATCCAGCAGGTCGCTGACTTCGCCACACCACAGCATCGTGGCGTTGTGCATGTTGAACGTCAGGCCACTGGCACCGCAGTGGCGGCCGATCTCCTCGCTCACTCGCACATAGTCGGCGTAGCTCGCACCCAGCCCACCGTGGCTCGTCGGAACGCACACACCCATCAACCCGTTCGCACGAAAGTCGGCGAAGTTCTCGAACGGGAAGCTGGCCTCCAGATCGTACTTCACGGCCCGTTCCTTCATGGTCGGCCCCATCGCCGCCACCAGGGCGACCATCTCGTCACGTCTCATGGGTGGCACTTCACCACGACGGCGTTCGTTTGTCAACACTGTTGACAAACGGGTCACGTCTGACATACTTCGGGACATGAACGTGGCTGCAACCGCTGACACGCGGGACCTCGAAGTGGGCGGCTACGCGTGGCGCGAACGCGGCGTCGGCGAGCTGGTGGTACTGCTGCACGGTCTCGGCGGCAGCCGCATTGCGTGGGACGCTCAGCTCGCGTCACTGAGCAACCGTTGGCGAGCGGCCGCCTGGGACATGCCCGGCTATGGCGTGGCCGCTCCCCTGCCTGACGAGCCGGTGACGTTTCGTGCGCTCGCCGATGCCGCCGCCGGGTGGGTCGGTGCGCTCGGCGCCGAGCGGGCGCATGTGGTCGGCATCTCGATGGGCGGTATGGTCGCGCAATACCTTGCGGCGTGGCACCCGGATCGTGTGCGCTCGCTGGCACTGCTGTCATCCAGCCCGAAGTTTGGAATGGATGGCACGACGGCGGAGAGCTGGCGGGCCGCCCGGCTCGCCCCGCTGGACGCTGGCTGGGAGCCGGTCGAGTTTGCCGAGCGCGTGCTGCGCAGCATCGCCGGCCCGAACATCAGCGACGCTGCGTACGAAAGCCAACGGGCGGCGATGGCTCGTGTCACCGGCGGCGCTCTTCGCCGATCAATCGATTGTCTTGTCGCTCACGACTCAACCGCACTGCTCCCAACGATCATGGCCCCGACGCTGGTGATGGTGGGCGAACTCGACCAGGAGACGCCGCCCCCGTACTCGCAGTACCTCGTTGACCACCTGCCCAACGCACGGCTTGCCGTCCTGCCTGGGGCAGGCCACCTGTTGAACGCCGAAGCACCCGAGCAGGTCAACCGAATGCTCGCCGAGCACCTCTCCACCGTGGAGGGATCGTGACCACCGAATGGCGCTATATCAAGGCGTTCGCCGCCCACCTCGCCCGGTGCGAGTTGGTCGAGGGTGAGACGGTGGCGGTGCTGAGTGAGTCGCAGAGCCGCGCCGTGCTGGTGGAGACAGCACGACTTGCCGCGCAGTCGCTGGGTGGTCGCGTCTTCGATGTAGTCGTACCCACTCCCCCGTCGGCGCACCCGGTACCGATCCGCTCCACCGGTGCCTCGCAGGCAGTCGCCGGGCACCCCTCCGTCATCGCCGCGCTCGCCAGCAGCGCGTTGGTGATCGACTGCACGGTTGAAGGCTTGCTGCACGCATCGGAGCTCGGGGCCATCCTCGGCAGTGGCGCACGCGTGTTGATGATCTCCAACGAGCACCCGGAGATCCTGGAGCGCATCGGGTGGGACGACGACATGCCGCGGCGCGTCGAACTGGGCCACGACTGGCTGTGTGCGGCCACGATCATGCGCGTGACGAGCGCAGCGGGTACCGACCTGACGGTAAAGCTCGCAGGCGCGTCGTCCGCTGCCTCTACCGGCCTCACCAGTGGTCCCGGTTCGATTGCGCATTGGCCCGGCGGGTTGGTGGCAGCCTTTCCCGCGGCGCACTCGGTCGATGGCACCATCGTGCTCGCGCCCGGCGATACGAACCTGACCTTCAATACGCTCATTCAGTCGCCGATCACGCTGCACATTGTCGATGACTACATCGACACGATCGAAGGCGACGGCACCGATGCGATCCTGTTTCGCAGCTACCTCAGTGCCTTCGGCGACAGGGAGAGCTACGCCACCAGCCACGTCGGCTGGGGGATGAATGAGCTGGCCCGCTGGGATTCGTCGCAACTCTACGACCGCCGCGAAACATGGGGAACCGAGGGCCGCGTGCATGCCGGCAACTTCGTGTACTCCACAGGTGCCAACGAGGTGGCCGGTCGCTACACCGCCGGCCACTTCGATCTGCCCATGCGCGAATGCACCATCACGCTGGACGACCGAGTCGTAGTCAGCGAAGGCGTGCTGGCACCCGAATTGAGGTCTGCTGAATACCACTAACGGCGACTGCAGTGACCGAGTTGCGAAAACAAACACCCCCGATCCTCCGCCGCAGGCCCTAGCGGAAGGCGTCTGCGGGAATGAGGTGGATGTTGTCGAAGTTGACGACGCAGTCGGTAGGGATGCCGTCGTCGATGGCTGTGAGTTCAAGTTCGAAGCCGAGTTCCTCGGGCAGTGCGTCGTCGTCTGCATCGGGCATCGTCTACGTTGTTCGTATGCGCGACCCCGTCCGAACCGCCACCCTCGGCGGGGTGATCGGGCCGGCGGGATTCATCGGCGCGTGGGTCATCGGTGCCGCCGCCACCTCAGCGCCGTACTCCTCGATCGACGACGCCATCAGCCGGTTGGCGGCTGTCGGCTCCGACACTCGCTGGCTGATGACCTCCGGATTCGTCACGTTCGGCCTGTCGCTCCCGGTGTACGCATGGGCGCTGCGCTCCACCGTCCCCGGACGCGCGTGGATGACCGCGACTGCGGCGGGATTGGCAACGCTGGCGATCGCGACTGCACCCCTCGACCGTTCCGACACGGTCGACCGGCTGCACGGCATCTTCGCCGGCATCGGCTACCTGACGCTCGCCGCTACGCCGTTCCTCGCGGCACCACCCTTGCTCGCGATGGGCCACCAACGCCTCGCCCGATCCGGTATCGCTGCCGGCGTTACGTCAGCAATCGCGCTGGCTCTCACGACCACGGGCCTGCCGACCGGACTGTTCCAGCGAGTCGGCTTGACCGTGAGTGACGCATGGATCGTCGCCAGCGCGTTGGCGATTCGGCGAGGAATGGTCGGGGCGTTCCGCACATAGATTCACTGCCCAGCTTGATGAACTCGCACGGCAGTCCGGCCCTGACTCGGCGCCCTGTACCACTTAACGCTGCGGCGGCGGTTGGCTGTTCCTGTTGGCCGCCGACAAGGCCTGCAGGCCACGACGTAGGCTCGGCTGAGTCATGAGCGATTCCACCATCGAAGCCGCACACGTCGTGCTCCCCTGCCCCGAGCCGCTCTCGGGCACTCTCAACTTCTTTATCGGCCTCGGTTTCAAGGTGCGCACCATCGTGCCCGCCGATCACCCGCGCATGGCGGTGATGCAGGGCTTCGGACTCACCTTTCGCCTCGACTGCAGCAGCGACGCCCCACCCGCTCACCTGCGGCTGCTCACCACCGAGGAAACACCGCGCACGCTCGTCGCGCCGAACGGTTCCGTGATTGAGTTCGTACCCGCCAACTCGCCGCTGGAGATTCCGCCGCTGGTCGAAGAGTTCGTACTCACCCGCGCGCCTGCCAGCGATAGCGAGTTCGGCGAGGGCCGCGCCGGCATGAATTACCGGGACCTGATCCCCAGCCGGTTGGGCGGGCGTTTCATTGCCTCGCACATCATGATCCCCAAGGGCGGCCCGGTGGCCGACTACGTGCACTTCCACAACATTCGCTTTCAGATGATCTACTGCTACCGCGGGTGGACGCG
>JAYUCY010000086.1:0-8515 GCA_043740085.1 Ilumatobacteraceae bacterium | reverse complement strand
CTGGTCAATTCAGACACAAACACATACGCCCAGCTCAAGGCCATCATTTGGCGCCCCCGGCAGGATTTGAACCTGCGACCTGCGGTTTAGGAAACCGTTGCTCTATCCCCTGAGCTACGGGAGCGGGGATGGCGCGAATTGTGGCGCGAAATTCGACGTCACGGTCCGGGCTGTCCGAGCAACGAGGCTAACGGCTCGGATCGGTGCCTGCAGAGCCGTTCGCGGGCGAGGATCGCTGCTCGCAGGCTTGTTGGCCCGCGGTGCAGCCCGCGCTCTCGGCCCGGGTTCGGTCAGGCAGCGGTGGCGTGGTCTTGGTTGGGTGGTCGCGATTGACCGAACCACGGTTGCAGGTCGCCGCCGGTGCGTTCGTGCCAGGCGAGCAGCGTGGTGGTGATCAGGGCCAACTGGAGTGCGTGCATGTCGAAGCGTTGGCGGCGGATTCCGACGCTGCGGGCGCGCCGGTTCGGGAGTTGACTCTTCAGGTAGTGGTGCCACGACTCGACGTCTTCGCGGATGTTGTAGCAGCGGTCGAAGTCGGGGTCGGCGGGTGGGACTGGGCACAGCCCACGTTCGCGGTACTTGCCGGTGGCAACTTCTTCATCGGTGGAATCGTGGCGGATGTCGACGGTGGCGCCGCGCAGCCGGACTGGTGCGGTGGCGACGTCAGGCACGACCCATTTTCCGTACACGCGGTAGAACCCGAACTTGCCGCGCTTGTACAGCTGCTTGCGTTCCAACGGCTGCCAGAGCACACCCTCCGCGCTGGGGATCTCGATCCCAGGTCGGCCGTCGATCGCGAGTGCCCGACTGGCCGGCGCGGACAGCGCCGGCGGCTGTTGTCGGCGAGGCCGCTTTCACCCAGTTTTAGAGCGTCGCTTCCTTCACGTTCACCTTCGGCGCCAACCGCCGGCACGCCTCCTTACGCGACTCGTTCGGCCCGATCTCGTCGAACACAAACCTCACCGCCTGATCCTTGAACTCATGCGTGTACTGCAACATCTTCGGCATCTCTGGATCCTTTCAGGATCGTTGAGAACCTGACGCAAAACCCGGCCGATTCAGACCACCCGGCACCCTCATCGCGCCAGCGAACCCAACTCACACCACCGCCACCTCACCCAAGGACCCAGACGGTGGATCGAGGCTAATTGGTGGAACCAGGGGCCAGTTCTGTGGCCATGCGGATCACTGCGAGCCGTGACCCGCGAGACGTTGTTCGTCAGACTTCTCCCGCGGGCAGTAGCAGCCGGTCGATGCCGTAGACCACGGACGTGCGCTCGTCGTCACCACTGACTGTCGGTGTGTCCAGCGGCGGCGGGAGTGTGACGGTGGCCTCGTTCAGCAGCACCATACGACCATTGCGCCACACTGCCAGCTGCTCACCGGCGAGGGTGATGACGGTGCCTGCAGCAGCAAGTTCTGCGGCGTCGTACACGCCGAGTACGACATGCCGCCTGAGAATGGGGGCCATCAACATCGGGTTGCTCGAGAGGTCGGAGCTGTCGACGAAGGCAAACTGCCGGAACGCTGCCTCGGATGGCGCAAGGATTGTGACCGGCCGTTCGCCAATCTCCGCGAGCACGCCCGATGCGGTGAGGAGCCAGAGCATGGTCGGGTACTGATCGAGTCCGGCGACGGTGCCGGCAGTCAGGCCCACGGCTGACGATTCGAGTTGCGGTCGCACCGCGTTCAATCCGACGCCAAGAATTGGGTTCGCCTTCGGGACGACCAAGGGTGGAAGCGACCGGGTGACCGACGTCTGACCAGCTGCGCAACCGACGAGGAGTGCAGCGACCGAGAACGCAGCCGAGAAGCGAAGAGAGCGTGTCATGCCAGCCGGTTCCCAAGAAATATCAGCGGTAAACGTCGAGCGTTCACCGGCACTCCGACTCTATGACTCGACCTAGCTAGCAGTCAGCGGGTCGTCGTCGCGCTGGTGGCTCAGACATGCGACCATTCAGCGCGCGGCTTCGCGCGCCGCGCGCTTCGGCCAGATTCGCTCCGATCGAGTTGAGTCTGGCGCACTCGTCGAGCCGCAGATTCTCGGTATCCGGGAACGGATGTCCGGCGGCACGCATCCCCGCAAATCGCGCCCAAACCGCTCGCTTCTTGCGCACCTGGTGCGGTTGGAAGACGTCGAAGTCACGAAAGCCGACGGCCTGCGCGTCGATGACGATCGCCCCAGCCGCTACGGCGGCACGATACAAGTCCAATCCCCGGGCTGTCCGCACGATGATGCCGTTGAAACCTTCGTCCTCACCGGTCGGGCCACCACCGGGCCACACATCCGATGCGGCGATATCAGCGCCCTCCCCCGTCGCGTCGGGGCAGATCTTGCAGCGCGGCTGGATCTGCCATGTGGCTTCGTCCTCCCACATCTGCTGATACGTCAGTTCGAACGAGCGCCCATCGCTGGTTTCCACACGGGTGGGTCCGGGATTGCCGTTGCCGCGATAGCGAAACGAGGACAGCTCCTCGTGATCGACCCCGAGTCGTGCGAGCACCTGTTCCGACTTGGTCAGGTCCGAGCTTCCCCCGCACACGAACGTCAGCGCGTAGCGCATGTACCGGTCCACCCGCGGGTCGTGGCGGGCCAGGTTGCGCACAGCAGCGACATCGCACGGCTTGGCAATCAGCGCGAACGGCTCTGCCCGGTCGAGCACGGCGCAGAAGTCGATCAGCGGCGCAGCCGGACCGTACCGCGACCCCGCCCCCTCAAGAACTGCCGCCGAATCGAAGCTGAGCCGTGGCTGCGTGCGCATTGGCCGGGTCGTCGATGCGCCCACGTGGAGAACGAACGAAACCCGTTCGCTGTTCAGCAGGAACTGGCCGAGCGCCGTCAGCACGCCGCCAGTGGATGCCCGATACCGCACCGCCGGATCGGCCGCATAGCCGATCGCAAGCGCTTCTGCTGGACCCCACACAGGGTCGAGCAGCGCTTCGGTCGTCCGTGTTCCAGGCTCGGGTCCGCCTACCCGAGTGCCGGGACAGATTGCGTTGATCAGATCGATGGTCGGTGGCGGCAGCGGCACGCGCACCACCGGCCGCTCACGCCCTTCCGGGGTCAACACCAGCGTGATGGCTCCCGGCTCGGCGACTGCCTGACACAGCCCGCATCCGATGCACAGTCCGCTTTCGACAATTTGCTCGACGGTCAGGATCATCGCCTTATCATCGCATCGATCCGGTCTTGGACCACAGTGGTCGTGGGCTCGCGCCCGATCCGGGGATGCGCGGATTGTGGCACGGAATTGCTGCCGAGGGCCTCGCCATCGGCCAAGAGGATAACGGGTGGGCGGCGCGGGGCCTAGTTCGGCCAGCTTGGTCCTGTTGAATTGAACGAAACACTTGATTGGTGTCGGGGCGCGCCAATTCGGCCGCCGAGCGGCCGACGGCAGTTCGACATGGGACCGGGATCGTGAACCTGGTCGTCCGCTCGACGAACGTGGCGATCGCGGAGCAGCAGCGCAAGCTGCTGGCGGGCCGGTAGATCTCCTGGTAGATCGTCTCGGCACAAACCTGCATCTCAAGTCGGTCAGGGAACTCCGCGGCTGCTGAGTGGCTGATCTGCTCCGGGCTCCACCGCTTCGCCGGCACACGTATATCAGGATCGGGGCTATGAACCGTCCGGCACGATCCACGGCGGTGAGATAAACGCTGTCAAACGGTTGACCTAGTCAGCCACCGCTGGGCTCCACGGTCATCAGCGTCGCCGACGCTGGTGACCGGGTCTCGGCAATTGTGGCTCGTACGACTATGAACGCAATGTCGTCGTTTGCCTGGTCGATGCTGGCGGTGACGGCGTTTGCGATCATCTGCGTGCTGGCGTGTCGGATGGGCTTGAGCGTTTGGACAAGGTCGTCGATGCCGGCGTCGACGGCCTTACGGTCGTGCTCGACAAGTCCGTCGGTGTACGACAGAAGGATGCAGCCAGGAGAGAAATCGGCGCGTGCTGGTTCGGGGAGAGGACCTCCGATGCCTAGCACCGGTCGACGACCGCCCTCAAGGAGTGTGGGGTTTCCGTGTTGGTCCATCAGGATTGCGGGCGGATGGCCGGCTGAGACGTACGTGACATCACCGGTGTCGGTGTTGATGATGTGCACCGAGACCGTGGCGATGAAGGACGGTTCTTCTCGGCCGAGAACGGTCTCGACGTCATCGAAGAGTGTGTCGAGGCGATCGGAGTGCAGGCGTACGAGGGAGTTGATCGCCCCGCGAATCTGGGTCATTGTTGCCGCTGCCTCGATCTCGTGTCCGCAGACGTCACCGACGATGAGTGCACTTCGGGTGGGTGAGATCGCAACGATGTCGTACCAATCGCCACCGAATCCCAGTTCCGTGTTGGCGGGCAGGTATTCGGCCGAGATCTCCAAACCATGGCGGCTCGGGATCGTTGGCAGCAATGCACTCTGAAGGGAGCGTAAGAACTGGTTGCGGGCGTCGCCGACCAGGCTGCGATCGAGCGCTTGCGCGCACATCTGAACGACTGTTGTCAGCAACGATCGTACGATCGGTGTGAACTCGACAGGTTGGGCCCACCCGATACCGAGGGCCCCTGCGACTGTTCGGTCCGAACGCAGCAAGGGAAATGAGGCAGTTGCCTGCAGCCCGGCGGCAATCGTGTCGTCAACCAGGTGCGGATACGCCCGGGCGAGTTCGCCCATGTTCGCAATCAGGACCGGGCTCTGTGTTGTCACGGCGTGGCTCAAGGGGGTGTCGTCGGTGAGCGGCACAATTGTGTATTTATCGGCAATCTCGGGTGGCAGCGGCAGTGAATGCACAATTCGTAGGAGACCCTCGGCCGGTTGCACCACAGCCACATTGGTGAACTCGGCAGCGAGTGCACGGCGGCCAGCCGTGGTGACGATTTCAGATACCTCTCGCGCCGACACTGCCGCGCCGAGACGTTGCGACAGATCAGCCAGCAACATCGACCTGGCGACAATCTCCTCTCGAACGACGAGCTGAACGCGCAACTCCTCGCTCGCTGCGCTCGACAGAGCCAGCGCCGTTCGCAGCTGGATCTCACTCGAAGCGGCGCCCGCCAAGGTCTCGAGCAGCGCCATGTCGGCCTTCGACCATTCGCGCGGCTCGGTGTGGACAGCGCACAACGTTCCCAACACCTGGCCGGTGGCGTCGTGGAGCGGACACCCGGCCCACGCGATGATGCCCATTGACGCGATCGACGGGTTGTCCCTGGTTCTGTCGTCAAGGCGGGCATCGGAAACAGCGAACGGACCCGCCGTTGCTATGACGTACTGGCAGAACGACTCCGACACCGGGTTCTCATTGGCACCAGTCCCCTGTCGCTTGCCAGTTCTATGGGACCACGTTGTTGCCAGAATCATGGGGCCATCTAGCGCCCACCTTGACCGGCTGGTGTGATGATGTCGGTTGTGGTTCGGTGTGTCAAGCGCGGTGGTGCCGACGTGTCGGTGGTTCGGTTGTTGCTGTGATTGAGGGCTTCTCGCGTTGGCGGTAGGACTCTCCTTCGATGACGAGTTCCCAGGCGGCGCTCTTGAGCCGGTCGACTGCGGATTGGGCGAGGAGTGGGTCGGCCATGACCGCCAGCCATTCGCTCGGGTCGCGGTTCGAGGTCAGCACTGTGGCTGCGTGGTGGTGGCGCTCGACGCAGATCTCGTAGATGTCGGCTGTCTCGGTGGCGTCGAGCGGCTGGAGGGCAAAGTCGTCAACAAGGAGCAGGTCGACTCCGATGAGTTTGCGCATTTCGGTGTCGTAGCTGGCGTCGAGGCGTGCCGCTTTGAGTCGTTTGTGTAGTCGGTCGGCGCGCTCGAAATGCACGCTGATGCGGCGGCGGCAGGCGATGTGGCCGAGGGCGGTGGCGAGGAATGTTTTGCCGACGCCGACTGGTCCGAGGATGAAGGCGTTGCGTGCTTGGTCGACGAATCGCATCGACACGAGTTCGCTCCACACGGCCCGGTCGTAGGTGACCGCGGCGGTGTCGTCCCAGGCTTCGAGGGTCATCGACGGGTCCAGTTTGGCATTCCGGGCGCGTAGGCCGGCGGAGTCGCTGTCGCGTCGTTGGACCTCGTCGGAGAACAGTTGCTCGAGGAACTGGGTGTGGGTCAGGTTGTGCTGGCGGGCGAGTGTCAAGCGTTCGGGCAACGTGTCGAGGAGGCGGCCGAGCTTCAAGCGGCGCATCACGACCTTGAGCTCGGCAGGCACGCTCAGCGATGGCGCGGTCATCTTCCCGCCGCCTTTGTCGCGGCGAACTCTGATGGGTCACGGAAGAAGCGCCCCTGCACGACCACGAGCGTCGGTCGGGTGTCGGGCTCGGTGTCTTCGCGGGCACGATCCAACATCCGGCTGACGAGGTTGACGTCGACGGCCTCGGCGTCGAGGGCGCGCTGGCATGCCTGCTCGACACGGGCCGCATCCCATTTCTTGACCAGGCCGAGCAACCGGTAGACCTGGCGCATCTTGGTCCACGGCAACGGCGTGTCGAGCAGCGCTTGGGCGTAGAGACCGATCGCGTTGCCGTGATCGGCGGCCATCCGCCGGAGCCGATCGAGGTCACGCGTCGCGTAGATCTCTTTGCCCGTCGGATAGTCGGCGGGGTCGGTGGAGCGCTGACCTGGCGCTTTGCGTGGATGGACCTTGACCAGCTCGCCTCGCAAGTACAGCTTGACCGTTGTCGAGTCGCGCCGTGCTTTCAGATGGCGGCCGATGAGATGGTGCGGCGCCGAATACAACGCCCGATCGACTTCGACATGGAAGTCCCGATGGACCTTGGGCTCGGACCATCTCGGCACATCGAACCGGGCCGCCGGAACGGCCAGCAACAACGGCAGTTCCTCGGCGCGGAATTCCTCGATCGGCCGACACTGGGTGCTGCCGTGCACGCGCATCCCGGCGGTCTCGGTGCACCACGTCGCTGCCCGCGCTCTCACGTCAGCGAGATCGATGAAGGTTTCACCAGCGAAGAAGTTGTTGCGCACATACGGCACAGTCCGTTCAACACGAGGCTTGTCCGTCGGGGTTCTCACCCGTGCCGCGTCAACGACGAAACCCCTCGACTGGGCGTACTCCAAGAACACATCGTTGAACCGCGGCGCGGTGTTGTCGGCCTTGACAACAATCGAGCCCATGTTGTCGGGGATGACCACCGCAAAGACCCCACCAAAATATGCCCAGGCCGCCTCGAAACCTTCGATGACATCCTCGGTGGTCTGGCGGAATGTCGGCCACACGAAGTGGTGACGACTGAAACACGCCGTGAAGATCAACGCCCAACACACCCGCCGCCGCTCACCATCAGCGACAAGCCCGAGCCGGCCGAAATCAACCTGCAACTCGACGCCCGGCGGCGGGTCGTCGACGCGCACCGTTGTCGTGCGCCGCCCCGCCCCACAACGCTGCACCGCGAACCGCGCCAACGTCCGGTGCGGGACCACCACCCCGCGCCGGGCGAGAAGGATCCCGATCTTGACCACAGTCAAATCCTGGTTGAGCCACTCCTTGATCCGCGCCTCTTCACCCAGCAACGTCCGCCACGCCTCACCATGGCCATCAACACGATGCGGGCGCACCCGCTCCAACACCTGGCCGATCAACTCGTCAGTGAGCTGCCCCTCGCCACCACCTCGGTCAACACCGAGCTCGACCGCCGCAGCGATGTAGCGCCTCGCTGTCTTGCGGTCGACACCGACTCCCTTGGCGATCGGCCGCTCGCCGTCACCTCTCAACCAGCGCCGCAGCGCCTCTCTGACCTGAACCACCGATACCTCCCTGAACGCCATAGAGCCTCCTCATCGGAGACCCAGCCGAATACTTCTTCGGCCGGCGTTGGTGGACCCTCAAACGTGGTCCCATGACTGGCAACAACGGTGGTCCCATACCACTGGCAAAACCAGCAGCTACCTGGTCCCATCTCGCTGGCAAACGACAGTCCCCTCGGGTCCGCCAGCACTTTTCCAGAAGGAGCGCCGTTGATCGACAATCGTCAAGAACGTGCCAGCGACTTGTAGCGCAACGGAGGCCAACGACGTGATGCGATCGAAAGACTCCTCCCGGCCAGTGTCCAACAGCCCCGTCGCCCCAACAGCATCCAGACGCGAACGATCCGACACGCGGTCTGCGATCAAGGCATGCCAGATCCGCAACGCTGCTGCAGCATCAACGCTCGCGTCTTCGTTTGTCACCCGTAGCCCTTCAGAAAAAATGACGGTAACGACAATTCTTGCCCAATAACGCGACGAGCCGTGAATCGACGGAATGCGGAGTTCTTGAAGTCGGGACGGCAGCTACCCGCCCAGACCGAGCGAGTAGCACTCCAAGGGCGGCGTTCTCGGAGAGCAGTCGGTGGTTTGCACGGAGCTGAATCGGGTATGGGAACGCCATCGATCGTCCACTCCGAAGCAGAAAGGGCTTTGCATGCCACACCAATTCGACTACGCGCTAGTGTCCTGAGTCAGAAATAGTTCGCGTTGTTGTGGTAGTTGGAGTACGATCAACGGGTGGCTGGTCGTGGTCGTCCAAGAGCGTTGTTGACGGT
>JAYUCY010000085.1:0-19164 GCA_043740085.1 Ilumatobacteraceae bacterium | reverse complement strand
CAGCGAGACCAACGCACGCGACACGCCGGCCGCGGCCGCGACGTCGTCCGGCCGCGGATGCTGACTGCGGCGTCCGCTGGTGCCCGGCGTGCTCATTGCGGCTCACGGTAGTCACCATCTGGCCGCGCGCCTCGCTACAGTCCGCGGCGTGACGAATCCGGATGCCCCCGTTGCGCACCTCCATGTGCGACGTCACAACCTGTCGCTGGTGCTCCGTCTGTTGGCATCGCAAGGCCCGCGGAGCCGTGCAGGTGTTGCGGCCGTCAGCGGCCTGACGCGCGCAACGGTGTCCAGCCTTGTCGCCGATTTGATCGACCGCGGTCTCGTCAAAGAGGGTGGTCCCGAATCGGATCAGCGGGTCGGCCGCCCGGCCACGATGCTGGAGCTGGATGGCTCGCAGTTGGTCACGCTAGGGATGGAGATGGATGTCGGCTTCACCGCTGTGCTCGCCAATGATCTTGCGGGCAACTGCGTGTACCAGCGTCGCCGTCAGATCAGCGGCTCGTCGCTGGCCTTTGAAGAGCTGCTGCCAACGTTGGTCAAAGAGTTACGTCGGGCGATTGAGGCGGTGGAAGCCGGCGGCCGTCGCGTGGTCGGGCTGACGGTGGCGGTCCCGGGCATCGTCGATTTGGAGCACGGTGTCGTGACACACGCGCCGAACCTGGGGTGGCGGATGGCGCCGCTCGGCGAACGTCTGCAGGCGGCACTCGACCCGCACCTGCCGATCACCATCGACAACGAAGCCAACCTCGGGGCTCTTGCCGAGTACCGAATCGGCCCGCATGCGGGCACCAACCATCTTGTGTACCTGATGGCGGTCAACGGTGTCGGCGCGGGCATCATCATCGACGGCAGCGTGTTTCGCGGTGCGTCGGGCGCAGGTGGCGAGGTGGGGCACACCACAGTGCAACCAAAGGGCTTGCAGTGTGCGTGTGGCAGCGTTGGCTGCTGGGAGACAACGGTCGGCATGCGAGCGCTGCTCTTCGACGCGGTCCCGGACCTTGCCGAAGGGATTCTTCGCGACCGACGCCTGAGCCCGGAGGCGAAGTTGGCGCCCGTCATCGCTCGGGCCACGGCCAACGACCCGGTTGCCCTCAAGGGGTTGCGGACGTTTGGTCGTTGGCTGGGCATTGGCTTGGCCAACATCATCGATACGTTCAACCCGCAGGTGATTCTGCTTGCCGGCTTTATCCCGTGGGTCGCGCCGTGGGTGATGGACGAGGCAACGAAGGCGTTACTGGCGAACTCGCTGGGGGAGTCGGCCGAGCTGTGCCAGGTGGAGATTTCCACTCTTGGCTTCTCGGCTGCGGCGCTCGGCGGTGCGATTCACGCGTCTGAGCGGCTGTTCGCATTCCCCACACTTGTACCAATCCCGACGCCACTCACCTGAAATCTGGCGTTCACGCTCTGGTGATCTTGACGACGCGTGCGGGTCAGGCTAGTTTGTCAGACGAGTTTGTATGTTCACCATACAAACTCACGTTCAACCCTGTTGAACGTTTCAAATCCATTGAGGGGGAACAATTCAGATGAAGCGCTCTACCAGAGCTGCGATCGTGCTTGGCACGTCGCTCACCATCCTCGCTGCAGCTTGCGGCGACAACAGCACATCCAGCTCCGACACGAAGGCAGCCAGCGACACCACCGTCGCTGCTGGCGACACCACACCCGCAGCGACGGGTGGCGGCAAGGTCGGTTTCATCCTTCCCGACTCGGGCTCGTCTGCCCGCTGGGAAGGCTTCGACCGCCCGCTCATCACCGCTGCTTGTGCAGCAGCCGGCATTGAATGCGACATCCAGAACGCGGAAGGTGACGCTGCCAAGCAGGCCACCATCGCCGACCAGATGATCGCCGACGGCGTGCAGGTGCTCGCCATTGTCAACCTCGACAGCGAGTCGGGCGCAGCCATCCAGAAGAAGGCCGCTGAAGCCGGTGTCAAGAACATCGACTACGACCGTCTGACCCTTGGTGGTTCGGCCGATGTCTACGTGTCGTTCGACAACGTCGCCGTGGGCACCGCCCAGGGCGAGGGCATCATCGAGTGCCTCGGTGGCGCCGGCAAGGTGGAGGGCAAGACGATCATCCAGCTCCACGGCTCACCCACCGACAACAACGCAACACTGTTCAAGCAGGGCTACCAGGCCGCCATCGAAGGCTCCGGCCTGGTGACTGTCGGCGAAGAAGCCGTCCCCGATTGGGACAACGCAAAGGGTGGCGTCATCTTTCAGCAGCTGCTCACCGCCGCTGGTGGTTCGGTCGATGGCGTACTCGTGGCCAACGACGGTCTCTCGCTTGCTGCTCAGTCAGTGCTCGCCGATGCTGGCCTCGAGGCCAAGACCACGGGCCAGGACGCCACGGTTGACGGCCTTCGAGCCATCCTCCAGGGCACCCAGTGCATGACCGTGTACAAGCCCGTCGTCAAGGAAGCAGAGGGCGCAGTTGCGGCCGCTGTGCAACTGCTCGCCGGTACCCCTGTCACGGCCAACGCAACCATCAACAACGAAGTGGCAGACATCCCGTACGTGCAGGCTGCTGTCACCTCGATCTTCATCGGCCAGGTCAAGGATGTCGTTGCTGACGGCTTCGTGACCCGCGATGATGTGTGCAAGGACATCGAGGATCTCTGCACCGCCAACGGCATCTGATTGCCGCTGACGGAGTCAGTGATTCGAAGTGAAGTGAATTGGGTGTGGCCGCCTCCAAGTGGGGCGGCCACACCTGGTTACCGAGTAGGTTGGGGGCGCAAGCTGTCGGCCTCGACATGTGTCGCGTGATGTTGTGGGGGAAACCATCTGATGGACAATGTGCAACCGATTCTCGAGTTGTCGGGGGTGAACAAGAGCTTCGGCTCGGTGCACGTACTGCACGACGTCGACTTTCGTGTCTATCCGGGCACCGTGACGGCGCTGATTGGCGACAACGGTGCCGGCAAAAGCACACTCGTGAAGTCGATCGTGGGTATCTACGGCATCGACAGCGGCACCGTGACATTCGACGGACAGCCGGCGCACATCGCGAGCCCGAAGGACGCAGCGGCGCTCGGCATCGAAGTGGTGTACCAGGACCTCGCGCTGTGCGAAAACCTGGACATTGTGCAGAACCTGTTCCTTGGCCGCGAGCGCCTGCGCCGCGGCCTCCTCGACGAGGGCTCGATGGAAAAGTCGGCTCGCGAAACTCTCGCCAGCCTGTCGGTGCGTACGGTGAAGAGCGTTCGCCAGTCGGTGTCCTCGCTCTCGGGTGGTCAGCGCCAGACAGTTGCCATCGCGAAGGCCGTGCTGTGGAACAGCAAGGTGGTACTGCTCGACGAGCCCACCGCCGCACTCGGCGTGGCGCAGACCAAGCAAGTGCTGGAACTGGTGCGCAACCTGGCTGACAAGGGGCTGGGCGTCGTGCTCATCAGTCACAACATGAACGACGTGCTGCAGGTCGCTGACCGCGTGTGCGCGATGTACCTCGGTCGCATTGCCGCCGATGTGGAAGTGACGAAGGAAACCCGACGCGAGTTCCTGGTCGAACTGATCACCGCCGGCCGCTCGGGCGAGGTCGGCATTGCTGCTGAAGGGGTGACGATCTGATGAATAACGACGACGTTTCAATCGCCGCCATCGACTTTTCACTGGACAACACCCAGGTCACCTCCATCTCCGGCTCGTGGAAGGCGTACAAGTCTCGCCTGCGTTCCGGCGACCTGGGTGCGCTGCCCTCGTTGCTGGCCATCACAGTGCTGGTGGTGATCTTCAGCCTCAGTACCGACAGCTTCCTCTCGTTGCGCAACGCGCAGAACTTCCTCGAGCAGGCCGCTCCCATCGCAGTCATCGCAATGGCGGTCTCATTCGTGCTGTTGCTCGGCGAGATCGACCTCGCGGCTGGCTACACGGCAGGTGTGTGCGCCGCCGTACTGGTGATACAACTCCGCAATGGCTGGGCGTTACCCGCCGCTATCGCACTCTCCGCGCTGGTCGCCATCGTCTTGGGTGTGTTCACAGGTGTGCTGGTGGCCAAACTCGGCATTCCCTCGTTCATCGTGACATTGTCCAACTTCCTCATCTTCCAAGGCATCTTGCTGCTGCTGGTGAAGGAGGGTGGCACCATTCGCCTGGAGAACGAGAAGGTACAAAACCTGGTTGGCTCCAACATGTCGGTCGGCATCTCGTGGGCGTTCGCCGTCATCGCCGTCGCTGCCCTGTCGATGGTCATGCTGCGCCGTCTGCACACGTCGCACGGCACGGTCTCCGCGTCGGCCACCTACTTCAAGTTGGTTGCCGTTGCGGTGGTGGTGCTGGGGGCTACCGCCGTATTGAACATCGACCGCACACCGCCAAAGGGAACCAGGACGCTGGAAGGCATTCCGATCGCAGTGCCCGCCGTAGTGGTGATTCTGGTAGTGCTGACGTTCCTGCTCACCCGTACTCGCTTCGGTCGCCACCTCTACGCAGTGGGTGGCAACGCGGAGGCAGCTCGCCGTGCAGGTATTCGTGTCGACCGCATCCGTTTGATTGCGTTCACACTCTGTGCGCTGTTGTCTGCCGTCGGCGGTGCCTTCATTGCGTCAGCGATCGACTCGGTGAGCGCCAAGTCCGGCGGCAACGACACGCTGCTGTTGGCCGTTGGCGCAGCAGTCATCGGTGGCACATCGCTCTTCGGCGGCAAGGGCCGCATGCTCAATGCGGTACTTGGCGCGCTGGTGTTGGCCCTGATTCCCAACGGCTTGCCACTGGTTGGTAAGAAGGTCATCTTCGGCGTCAACCTGGACTTCTCGGACTCCGGTATCAAGTTCATCATCTCCGGGTCGTTCCTGCTGCTGGCAGCTTCGGTCGACGCAATCAGCCGCAAGCGCGCCGCCTGACGGAGCTCAGCCCGGCGCTGCTCAGCTCGGGTGCTTGCGGGCCGTGGCAAGTTCGCTGCGGTCTGCAGCTTGTGTGCCGCCACCGTTGGTCACGAGTGCGGCCGATAGTTGGCTCGGGATTGACGGATCTCTTCCCACGCGGCCTCACGGCCAGCGAGGCCGGCGGTGGACGAGGTTTTGCCAGGCTCTAGCGCCTTGTAGACCTCGAAGAAGTGCTGAATCTCCTGCACCAGTTGCGGCGTCAGATCTTCCAGGTCGTGCACGTCCTGCCAGCGTGGCTCGTTGGGCGGCACGCAGATGAGCTTGGCGTCCTCAC
The DNA here is from genome assembly GCA_043740085.1 of Ilumatobacteraceae bacterium. Taxonomy (GTDB): domain Bacteria; phylum Actinomycetota; class Acidimicrobiia; order Acidimicrobiales; family Ilumatobacteraceae; genus UBA668. The sequence goes on along the minus strand of JAYUCY010000085.1, from coordinate 14,002 downwards.
CGGCTTCGTCGTGCATATACAGCACGCCGACGGGGCGGGCCTGCACCCAGATGCCCGGGTAGACAGGGTCCTCCAGCAACACGAGTGCGTCGAGCGGGTCGCCGTCTCCGCTCAGCGTTTCTGGCACGAAGCCGTAATCCGCGGGGTACGTGGTAGCCGTGAACAGGCGGCGATCAAGGAAGACGCGGCCCGTCTCGTGATCGATCTCGTACTTGTTGCGGCTGCCGCGAGGAATCTCGACGACAACCTGAATGCAGTCCGGGGGAAGCACTTTCGACATGCCCGCATGCTCGCACACCGCGTCTGGTCAGCGCGATTCCACATTCAGTGTGGATTCGCGCTGACCAGACTGGGCGCGCGTCGGGCGCGGCTCGTAGCGTGGGGGTGTGCAGCCCGAGCCGATCACCGCCACGGCGCCGTGGCCTGCGGGTCGCACGGTGTTCACGCAGGACTGGATGGAGCTCACCTTCCTGCATTGGGCGGTCGACCCTGCCCTCGTTGCACCGCTGATGCCCAAGGGAGTGCAGCCCGACGTCTTCGACGGAGTGACGTACGTTGCGTTGGTGCCCTTTTCGATGCAGCGCATCGGGTTGTTCGGGGCACCGGCCGTGCCGTACTTTGGCTCGTTCTTGGAGACCAACGTGCGCCTTTACGGCGTTGACGAGCAAGGTCGCCGCGGGGTGGTGTTCTGTTCGTTGGAAGCGTCGCGGCTGGTGACGGTGGCAGTGACCCGAGTGGCAACCGGTTTGAACTACCTGTGGGCGAAAATGACGATGGAGCGCGACGGAGACCGAGTGAGTTGCACCACTCGGCGCCGCTGGCCAGGGCCGCGCGGGCTTGCCTCCAAGGTTGTGGTGCGGGTTGGTGAGCCGATTGATCCCACGCCACTCGAACAGTTCCTCACCGCTCGGTGGGGGCTGTTCCTGCCCGACCGTCGCGGCCGCACTCGCTACTGGCCCAACGAACACCCGGCCTGGCCGCTACAGGCGGCCACATTGGAACACCTTGACGACAGCCTGCTGGCTGATGCCGGCTTTCCCGGGGTGGCCGGCCAGGCACCGATCAGCGTGCTGTACTCGGCTGGGGTGCATGTGCGCTTTGGCCCGCGCCGACAACCAGTTCACACAGCCGTCACGCGGTCGTGACGGTTCGCGCGCATCGCGTGACTAGCGTCGCCCAGCGATGGACACCTTCGTCGTTCGATTGTGGCTGCCCGATCGGCCCGGTGTGCTGGGCCAGGTAGCCAGCCGTATTGGCGCTGTGCACGGCGACGTGGTGGGCATCGAGATCCTGGAGCGCGGTGGTGGCAGCGCCATCGACGACCTGACCATCAGTCTCCCGGATGCCAGCCTCGTCGATCTCCTCATTGCCGAGATCCGACAGGTCGACGGCGTGGCCGTGGAAGCCGTCCGACCCGTCTCCGCTGATCGCCCAAACGGCAGCATGGCTGTCCTCAGCACCGCCGCCACGATTGTGGCGGCGACGAATGACGAGCGCTTGGCCGCGGCATGCACCTCCTTGCGCACCCTCCTCGACGCCGATTGGGCGATTGCGATGTGTATGGATGGCCCGCAAGCCATTGCGCAGTCGGGTGAGGCGCCCGACCTGGAATGGCTGGCGGCGTTCTTTCTCGGTAGCGAGCACTTGGCGACCGAGCACGAGTACACGCCCGGTGACTTGGTGTGGACGCGCCTTGCGCGCCGGGGTGTCGCGCTGGCTGCAGGACGTGCCGGACGCGTGTTCCACGCGCGTGAGCGCGACGAGTTCCGAGTGCTCGGCGGCATTGTCGACGCGCTGGACTAAATAACCACCCCCACTCTGCTTCACTGCCGCGTAGCATGCGCCGTGTGAAGCCCGTCGAGAAGTCCAGCAAACTTGCCAACGTCTGTTACGACATCCGCGGGCCGGTGCTCGATCGAGCTCGCCAAATGGAAGAGGAAGGCCAGAAGATCATCAAGCTGAACATCGGCAACCTTGCCGTGTTCGGTCTGCAGCCTCCCGACGAGATCGTGCAAGACATGATCCGAAACCTTCCGCACGCCGCCGGGTACACCGACAGCAAGGGCCTCTTCGCCCCGCGCAAGTCGATCGTGCACTACACGCAGGAAAAGCACATCGCCGGTGTGGCCGTTGACGATGTGTACCTGGGCAACGGTGCATCGGAACTGATTGTGATGAGCCTGCAGGCGTTGCTCAATGATGGTGATGAGGTGCTGGTACCGGCGCCCGACTATCCGTTGTGGACTGCTGCTGTTTCGCTGTCGGGCGGCCGCCCGGTGCACTACATGTGCGACGAGCAGTCGGACTGGTTCCCCGACATCAACGACATCCGCGACAAGATCACGTCGTCTACCAAGGCCATTGTGGTCATCAACCCCAACAACCCGACCGGCGCGCTCTACTCCGACGACGTGCTGCGCGAGATCATCGAGCTTGCGCGCCAGCATGAGCTGATCGTGTTGTCTGACGAGATTTACGACAAGACGCTCTACGACGGCAACACGCACACCAGCATTGCCTCGCTGGCCGACGATGTGTTGTGCGTGACGTTCAACGGGCTCTCCAAGAACTACCGGGCCTGCGGCTATCGGGCCGGCTGGATGGTGGTCTCGGGTGAGAAGCGCCACGCCAAGGACTACATCGAAGGCCTCGACATGCTCGCCTCGATGCGGCTGTGCTCCAACACGCCTGGCCAGCTGGCCATCCAAACTGCACTCGGCGGCTACCAGAGCATCACCGATCTCGTCGCCCCCACCGGGCGTCTCTGCCACCAGCGCGACCTTGCGTACGACATGCTCACACAAATCCCCGGTGTCACGTGTGTGAAGCCGAGAGCCGCGCTGTACATGTTTCCGCGGCTCGACCCGACGATGTACCCGATTGCCGACGACCAGGACTTTGCCTACGAGCTACTGGCGGAGGAGAAGCTGCTCATCGTGCAGGGCACCGGTTTCAACTGGCCAACCCCCGACCACTTCCGGCTGGTGTTCCTGCCGCCGACGGATGACTTGAGCGAGGCGCTACATCGCATCGAACGCTTCCTCGGCAACTACCGCAAGCGGCACCACACCTGACAGCGCGGGCTAGACGTAGCCCAGCCGGCGCGCCTCGGCGGTGAGGTGATCGCGATGGTCGGGATGAGCGACGGCGATCAACGCAGTGGTGCGTTCTCGGACCGTCCTGGCGCGCAGCTCAGCGACACCAAACTCGGTGACCACCATGTCGACCGTATTCTTCGAGTTGGTCACCACTTCGCCCGCCGGTAGCTGCGGAACAATCCGGCTGACGGTGCCGTGCGCGGCAGTCGAGCGCAGAACGATGAAGCCCTTGCCGCCTTCGGAGTACATCGCGCCACGAGCAAAGTCGACCTGGCCACCCGACGATGAGTAATAGTGGCCGCCGAGCGTCTCTGACGCACACTGGCCAAGGAAGTCGACGGCCAGCGTCGCGTTGATGGAGACGAAGTTGCGCTCGCGACTGAGCAGGCGCGGGTCGTTGACGTAGCGCGCGCTCCACATCTCGACGGCCGTGTTCTCGTGCAGGAAGTCGTGTAGCCGCTGGGTGCCGAGCGCGAACGTACCGACCACCTTGGTGCGGTTGTGCAATTTGCGCACGCCGTTCACCACGCCGCGTTCCACCAGTTCGACCAAACCGTCACTGAGAAGTTCGGTGTGCACGCCAAGGTCGCGGTGGCCTGTCAGCGCGCCCATGATCGCGCTGGGGATGGCGCCGATACCTGTCTGGAGGCACGCACCATCCACCACGCGCTCGGCAACGTACCCGGCAATGGTGCGGTCCTCGGCTTCCATCGCCGGTGCCGGAACCTCGGCCAGCGGGTGGTCGTTCTGCACCCAACCGACCACTTGGCTGATGTGGAGCTGGTTGCGACCAAACGTACGTGGCATCTGCGAGTTCACTTCCAGGAAGAAGCGTGCACGACCGATGAAGCTGCTGGTGTAGTCGGCGCTGACGCCGAGGCTGAAGTACCCGTGCCGGTCGGGTGGAGAAGCGGCCGCAATCACCAGCGGGTCGGTGGTGCGCGCCTGCATGTGGCTGAACACTTCGCTGAAGTGGTTGGGCACGAGGTCGACCGTGCCGGCCTGGTAGCAGGGGCGGGTGACATGCGACAGAAAGTACGAGATGTGCCGCAGCCGCGACCCGTACGCGCCGTGGAGGTAGGGGCGGTCGTGCAAGGCGTGCATTTGATGCACGGTGACGCCATCGATCTCGCCGCGCTCGGCGGCCGCTTCGACAGCGTCCAACAACATCGTCGGCTCGCCGTTGGCCAGCGGCACAATCAATGCGCCGCCGTCGTGAATGTGCGCCAGCACTGCATCGGCAGAAGCGGCAGGCGGCAGCCCGAGTGCGGGCGGGGCATCGTGCGTCATCAGTGAGCTGCCCAATGTCGCGAGCGCTCGACGGCGCGCAACCATGTCTGATGACCGACATCGGCAATCGAGCGATCCGGGTTCGGGTGGAAGGTCGCCTCCACAACCCATTCCGCGGCGATGGCAGCGAGCGACGGCCACACACCCTCGGCAAGCCCGGCGAGGTAGGCCGCACCTAGCGCCGTCGTCTCCTGGTCGACCGGGCGGCGCACGGTCACGCCCAACTGGTCGGCCTGCATCTGCAGCATCGCATCCATCGCCGAGGCACCGCCGTCCACCCGCAGATCAGCAATCTCGACCCCCGCCGCTGCGGTCATCGCGTCGACAGCGTCGCGAGTTTGGTACGTCATTGCTTCCACGACCGCTCGCGCGATGTGGGCTTTGCCCGTGCCGCGCGTGATGCCCACGATGGTGCCGCGAGCGTATGGGTCCCACCACGGGCTACCGAGGCCGGTGAACGCAGGCACGAAGTAGACGCCACCGTTGTCCTCGACGGAGGCTGCCAGCGGCCCAATCTCGGCCGCCGACGAGATGATGCCCAAGCCGTCGCGAAGCCACTGCACCGCCGCACCGGTGACGAAGATGGCGCCTTCCACGGCATACGCAACGGTGCCGTCGGCCAGCGTCCAGGCAACAGTGGTGAGCATGCCCTCGGCCGGAGCCGGGCAGGTGTCGCCAACATTCAGCAGGATGAAGCTGCCGGTGCCGTAGGTGTTCTTCGCCATACCGGGGCGCACACACGCCTGCCCGAACAGCGCCGCCTGCTGGTCGCCGGCTACGCCTGAGATTGGAATGCCGGCCGGCACGCCGCACCGCTGGGACGTCACGCCAAAGCGCCCGCTCGACGGCATGACCGTCGGGAGTGCATGCTGCGGCACGCTGAACAGCCCGCACATCTCGTCGCTCCACCGCAGCGAGCGAATATCGAACAGCATCGTGCGGCTGGCATTTGATGCGTCGGTCGCATGCACGTCGCCACCGGTGAGGTTCCACAACAGCCAACTGTCGATGGTGCCCACCGCAAGTGCGTCGTCGACAGGGATGGGCCGGTTGGCGAGCAGCCATTCCACCTTCGAACCGGAGAAGTATGGGTCGAGTACCAGCCCAGTGATCTCGCGCACACGGGGGAGTGCGCCGGCAGCAACAAGTTCGTCGCAACGGCTGGCGGTGCGCCGGTCCTGCCACACGATGGCGGTGCCGTATGGCACCCCCGTGTGCCGATTCCACGCGAGTACGGTCTCGCGCTGGTTGGTGATGCCAATGGCGGCGACAGCGGCGACCCCCACGCGGTCGATGACCTCGGCCAGCGTCTCTTTCACAACCTCCCAGATCTCCACGGCGTCGTGCTCCACCCAGCCGGGCTGGGGGAAGTGCTGAGTGAACTCGCGGTAGCTGGCGATCACGCCTGCCTCTGTCGCGTCGGAACTGGGGAAGATTGCCCGGCTACGAACGCCGGTGGTGCCGGCGTCAATGGCGATGACACACCGTGCGGCCGGCATCAGCGTCTGCGCTTCTGTGTGCTCTTGGCGGGCCCGCTGGACGTGCGGCTGGTGGGCGCCGGCCGCGATCGACCTGATGGTGTAGCGGTGCTGCCTACCTGCCGCGGGGGAGTGGCCGCGGCCGCGGCGCGGATCTGCTTGAGCGTCTTTCGCTGATAGCCAAACTTGGCCAGTACGCCGCCCAAGGCCAGGTAGACGATGCCGCCGAGCAGGATTGCGATGTAGCTCTCGGGCTGGCGATTGCCGGTGATGAAGAGCGACACGAACGCCACCACGGCGCCGATCACGAGCCACTCAATGAAGAGCCGCTTCCATGCCACCGGGTTCGCCGAGTTCCACGCCATTTTCCGAGTCCTGTTCTGGGGAATTGCCCTACGCTTCATACACGTGCGAGTAGGCATTCTGACAGGTGGGGGCGATTGCCCGGGCCTCAACGCAGTGATTCGAGCAATCGTTCGCAAGGGCGAGCTCGTATACGGCGACGAGCTTCTTGGGTTCCTCGACGCGTGGGATGGCGTGATGGAGCGCCGAACGATTCCGCTCGACGTCTCGTCGCTGCGCGGCATGCTTCCCAGGGGTGGCACCCTGCTGGGCACTCGCCGTGGCAGTCCCTACGACCACGACGGTGGTCCCGAGCGGGTGCAGGCAACGTTCCACGAGATGGGCCTCGATGCGCTGCTCGTCATCGGCGGCAATGGGTCGCTGTCAGTGGCATGCAAACTGCACCACGAATTGGGGTTGCCGATCATCGGCGTGCCCAAGACCATCGACAACGACGTGGTGGGCACCGACATGACGTTCGGTTTCAACACCGCCGTCCAAATCGCAACCGACGCGATTGATCGACTGCACACGACGGCCGAGAGCCACGATCGAGTGATGGTCGTCGAAGTCATGGGACGCCACAGCGGGTGGATTGCAACGTACGCGGGCATCGCCGGTGGCGCCACCGCCATCCTCATCCCCGAGGAGCCGTTTGATATGGACACAGTGTGCGAGCTGCTGCGCAGCCGACATGAGCGCGGCCGTTATGCATCGATTGTTGTAGTGGCTGAGGGCGCAGAGCCGAAGGACGCGACGATGTGCTCGCGGGTGAAGGTGTACGACCAGTTCGGCCATGTGCGGCTCGGCGGCATCGCCGAGACAATTGCCAACGTGATCGAGGAGCGCACCGGCTTCGAGACACGGATGGTCTTGCTCGGCCACATCCAACGTGGTGGTACACCGACGGCGTTCGACCGTGTGCTCAGCACCCGCTACGGCGTGGCAGCGATTGACGCGGTGCATGAAGCATCATGGGGCCACATGGTGGCGCTTCGCGGCGACGTGGTGACGACGGCCCCGCTCACCGACACCGTGGGCAAAACCCGTCCGGTGGACATGCACCTCTATCACGACGTTGCCGAAGTCTTCTTCGGCTGAGACAGCCGGATCGCAGGGTTAGCCGAGTGCCTGCGTCGGCGTCGGAATGGCCGGGTACGCGGGTTGCGACGACAACACCAAGCCGGGGTAGTCGTAGACGGTCAATGGCACGCTCTGCAGCTCGCCATTGCCAGCGGGCCACTGCTGGTCGGCGCCATTGATGAGGATCTTCACGGACTGCACGCCGTCGAGCTCGGAAGCGGTGAACACGATTTGAGCAACAGCCGCGACCAACGCTTCGCCCGAGAGCTCGCCGAGCTCCTGCGACACGTCAACCCGCAGTACACCGCCGCGGCGAGTCGCCGAGATCAGCTGCAATCCAGTTGGCAGGGCGGTACGGAACTGGCCGACGAGTTCTTCCGCGTTGGGGCCGGCGAGCAGCGCGCCGATCACTTCGGGTGCGTTCTCGCTGACGTCGCGGGCGACGGCCTGCAGCACATGTGATTGGCCGGCGCCCTCGGGGGCGAGCAGATACACACGTGCTGTGCCGGTGGCGGCGCCGCCGGCGCGGCGGTCGGTGGCAACCCGGAGCTGCTCTTGGTCGGCAGGTGGCACGTTGCGCGGGCCGTCGTCGGAGCTGATACCGCACGCATTGAGGGCAACGCCCGTCAGTGCAATGGCGGCCGCCAGCGACAGGAAGCGATGCTGTCTCAAACGCCCACCTCGTCGGCGGGAAGTTGCAGTACGAAACGGGCGCCGGGCTCGCCGTCCAGGCGATCCTCCACCCACACACGGCCACCATGCATGCGCAGGTGCTCATCGACCAGCGAGAGGCCAAGCCCGGCGCCGTCGCTGCTGCTGCGCCGTCCGGCGACCGCACCACGTGCGAAGCGCTCGAAGACCAGCTCGCGCTCTTCGAGCGGTACGCCAAGGCCGTGGTCCTCGACGGTGATCCAAATGTGCCCGAGAGGTTCGCCTTCACCTTCGGGTTCGGTGACGGCGATGGTGCACTCGCCGCCACCATGAAGGCGGGCATTGTCGATCAGGTTTGCGACCACGCGAGCCAACCGTCGACGATCGCCGCGGATCACCACTCGCTCGGCGCGCTCGGTCACCGCCACCGGCGTGGACGGTGCGCTGCTGACGGCGACCGCCTGGCGCACGAACTCGGCAACGAGCAGATCGTCCAAGTTGAGGCGAATCGCGCCAGCGTCGAATCGGGAGATCTCGAGGAGGTCTTCTACCAAACCTTGGAAGCGAGTGACGTCGGCCACCAGCAGGTCGAGCGCGGCCTGGGCTCGTTCGGGCATGTCGTCTCTGCGCGCCTGCATCACCTCGGCACTGGCGGCCAGTGTCATCAGCGGTGAACGCAGCTCGTGGCTGACATCGCTGGCGAACCGAGCGTCGCGCTCCACTCGCGCTTGCAGCGCGGAGGCCATGTCATTGAACGAGTTGGCCAACACGCGAAGATCGGGATCCTCCGTCGGCTCCAACCGGGTATCCAGCCGACCGCCAGCGATTGCCTTCGCTGCCTGAGCCGCGTCGCCGAGCGGGCGAACCGCGCGACTGGCAGCCAACGTGCCCAGCAGGGACCCTGCCAGGGTGGTGATAAAGCCTGCGAAGAGCAGACTGCGCAGCACGCTGTTGAGTGTGTTGGATACATCGTCCAACGCCACAAATTCGAAGTAGCTGCCTTCAGTGACCGTCAGCGGAATGCCAATCACCAACACCGGCACATTGCCAATACGGGTGATCATGCGCGAGGGCGTCGAGTCGTTGATGACTCGCTGTTGCAGCGAGGCGGGAATGTTGTCGGGCCCATACTGAGCGGAGCTGCCGCCGCTCCATGTGCCGCGATAGTTGATTGCGAAGCGGGCGACGCCCAACGCGGTGAGCCGGTCGATGGCTGGCTTCGCTGACGGGCTGTTGGCCGCAAGTTCGTTCTGCGCGACCTGCGCATTTCGATAGGCCTGCTCGATGGCGGCCCTGTCGCGCTGATTGACGACACTGCTGCGCGTGAAGCTATACGCGGCGGCGGCGAGGAAACCGGACAGGAATAGTGTGCCGATGCCGAACATCAGCAAGATTCGAGTGCGGAGGCTGAGCCGGCGAGGTTGTAGCTCGCGCCACCGTTGCCGCCACCGTGAGGGTCGCCGCTCGGCATCTGCGCCGGTATCGCCAGCGGTATCTGCCGGATTGCCAGCATTGGCGCCGGTACCGGAGCCGCCGACGACCGAGCCGGGGTTGGTGAGGCTGCTGGTGGTGGGCTGTGTCACGACTGCAGTCGGTAGCCCAGGCCCCGCACGGTGACCACGTGCCGCGGGTTCGCAGGGTCTGCTTCCACCTTGGTGCGCAACCGGCGAACGTGCACATCGACCAATCGACCGTCGCCGAAGTAGTCGTAGCCCCAGACCTTGTCGAGCAGGCTTTCACGGCTGAACACGCGGCCCGGGTTCTGCGCCAGCTCGCAGAGCAGACGGAACTCGGTTTTGGTGAGGTGCAGTTCCTGGCCTGCCCGCAGCACTTTGCCTTCTTCGGGCACGATCTCGAGATCGCCGAAGGTGAGCTTGGCGTGGCCGGGACTGATGGGGCGGATGCGACGCAACAGCGCACGAATTCGGGCGGACAGCTCCTTGGGGGCGAATGGTTTCGTGAGGTAGTCGTCAGCACCCGCTTCCAGGCCGGCGACGACGTCGTGGGTGTCGTTGCGAGCTGTGACCATGACGATCGGCACGTCGCTGTGGCGACGCAATGTGCGGCACAGCTCGAACCCATCGATGCCGGGCAACATGATGTCGATCAGTACGACATCTGGTGGCGAACGATGGAACAGCTCGACCGCTTCCTCGCCGCTGCCGGCCTCATCGACCGTCCAGCCCTCGTCTTCGAGGGCCAATTTCACGGCCGTACGGATGCGCTCGTCGTCTTCGACCGAAAGGATGCGAGTTCCCACCGCCCCATGATGCCAGGCCGAGGCCCCTCCGCGGTGTGCGGTGGGCTAGAACCCGAGCTGAACGTCGATTTCCGCGATCAGGGCGCGCATCGGGCCGATCAGGTGCGGGTTGGCCGCGATGACCGAGTCGGGACGTACGGCACTGCCATCGAGGGTGCTGCTGAGGCAACCCGCCTCGCGTGCAATCAGTTCTCCAGCAGCGAGATCCCACGGGCCGAGCCATTGCTCAAAGTAGACGTCGACTCGACCGGCTGCCAGGTTGCACAAGTCTGCCGCGGCGGCACCAAAGCGACGGAGGTCGCGCACCTGGGGCAGAAGCGCCGCCACCCGCTGTGCCTGCAGCGCCCGACGGTCGGCGGCGTAGCTGAAGCCGGTGGCCACCAGGGCCAACGCCACGTCGTCGGTGGTGCTGCACGAGATGGCCGTTCCGTTGAGGTGTGCTCCGCCGCCGGCCGTGGCAGTGAAGAGCTCGTCGGTGGCGGGCACGTAGACCACGCCGACCTGTGTGCCAGCCGCAGTGCGCGCCGCGATCGAGACGGCCCAGCCGGGCAGGCCGTACATGAAATTGGTGGTGCCGTCGATGGGGTCGATCAGCCAGTCGACCCCGCTGGTACCCGGGGTGTCGGTGCCCTCTTCGCCAACGATCGCGTCGTGCGGACGGGCCGCAAGAATGCCACCGACGATGAGGGCTTCATTGGCCTTGTCGAACTCGGTGACCATGTCGGTGGCCGACGACTTGGTGTCCGTGGTGGCGATTCCGTGCTCCGCGCGCCCATCGCGAGCAAGACGGCCCGCCTGCAGCGCCAGATCCGTCGCCAGCCGCAACAGCTCGTCGTTGCCGTGCAGGTTGCCGTGCAGGTTGCCGTCGTGCTGCATCTCGGTACTCATTCGCTGCGGCCAGAACGCTCGCGCTGCTCGACCTGACGCCACTCACCGACTGCGCGCAGAACAAGGACCGCGACGACGCTCATGCCGCCGGCAGCGATGAGTGCGCCAGCCAGGGCACCGATGCCCTTCGGTGATGCGCACGCGCCGTTGCATTGCAGCTTGACGAGCGTGTAGCCGATGAGCCCGCCGGCCAGGCCACCGACGAGGATGGCGACGAAGGCAGCAATGCGAGCGGCGGGGGATGGAAGTGCGGAGAGAGGCCGTTCCTGTTCGGTCACTCGGCCAGCGTAACGGTGCGATCGCTGCACTCTGCGAGGCCCGACGACCTAGGCTCTGCGACCGTGCGTGCCACCGTGATCATTCCTACGTACAACGAGATTGAAAACATCGAGCGGGTGATCCGCGAGGTGCTGATCGCTGCACCTGCGGTGCAGATTCTCGTCGTCGACGACGGCAGTCCCGATGGCACCGCCGATCGAGCCGAGGCGCTTGGCGCGGAGCTTGGGCACGTCACTGTGCTGCGCCGCCATGCAAAGAACGGCCTTGGCAATGCCTATCGCGCCGGACTGCGCAAGGCAATCGACGATGGCGCCGAGATCTGCGTGCAGATGGATGCCGACCTCTCGCACGATCCTGCGGTCCTGCCTGCGCTGCTCACGAACGTGGAGCACGGCGCCGATCTCGCAATTGGTAGTCGGTATGTGCCGGGAGGCCAAACCGTCAACTGGCCGCGCCGCCGGCGAATGCTGTCCCGCTGGGGAAACCGCTATGCGGCCGGTGTCTTGGGTCTTGCGGTCAACGACGCCACGGCTGGATATCGGGCCTACAGCTCGGCGGGCCTGGAGCGCATGAAGTTCGAGTCCGTCGAGGCAGACGGCTACGGCTTTCAGGTGGAGATGACCTATCGCCTGGTCAGCACTGGCGGCAAGATCGTCGAGTTCCCGATCAGCTTCCAGGACCGCACCGAGGGTGTGTCCAAGATGTCGGGCAGCATCATTCAAGAGGCCCTACTGCTCGTGATGAAACTGTGGATCAACGACTTCCGCGGCCGCCGCTCTCGCCGATCTGACGGTCGCTGATCAATGCGCCATTGGACGGTTGGGGGCGCACTCATTCGCCACGGCGATGGGCTGGTGCTGGTGAGCAACCGTCGACGCGACCGCTCCGTGGAGTGGACGCCGCCGGGCGGCGTCATCGACGAAGGTGAAACTGTGTTGGAGGGCCTGGCCCGCGAGGTGCGCGAGGAGACGGGGCTGGTCGTGCGCTCATGGGCGCGGTGTTGTTACACGGTCACGGTCGACGCTCCCGACATGGGCTGGCGCCTGAAGGTGGAAGCATGGGAAGTTGCCGCCGTCGACGGCGACGTGCTCATCGCCGACCCAGACGGCATTGTTGAGCAAGTGCGCCACGCGTCGTCGGTCGAGGCAACGGACCTGCTCAAGGCCAGCCCGCCCTGGGTGCATGCTCCAGTGACCGAGTGGCTGTCTGGTGCCGTCAACGACAGTTACCAGTTTGTGCTCCGCGGCGCCGAGCGACGCAATGCGCGCATCGAACGCCTGGTCTAGGTTCCGGTGTAGCTCATGAGCGGGGCTCAGCCGCGAACGATCCTGCACGTGGACATGGACGCGTTCTACGTCAGTGTGGAGCTGCGTCGGCGCCCGGACCTGCGCGGCCAGCCAGTAGTCGTCGGCGGTACCGGCGCCCGTGGCGTGATCGCCGCTGCCTCGTATGAGGCCCGCCGCTTCGGCCTCCACTCAGCAATGCCCTCCACTCAAGCACGTCGTATGTGCCCGCACGCGGTGTTCCTTCCCGGAGACCACGACCTGTACGCGCAGGTCAGCACGCAGGTCCACGAGATCTTCCAGTCGGTTACTCCGCTCATCGAGCCGCTCTCCCTTGACGAAGCGTTCCTCGACGTCACCGGCTCGCTCCGGTTGTTCGGCAGTGGCACCGACATCGCGGCCCACGTGCGCGAGGAGGTTTGGCAGCAACTCGATCTGCGATGTTCGGTGGGTGTCGCCCCCAGCAAATTCATCGCCAAGTTGGCGTCGGTGGCAGCCAAGCCAAGGGCGACACTGGCGGGGGTCGCCGAAGGCAGGGGAGTATGGGAAGTCCGCCCTGGCGAAGAATTGGCGTTTCTGCATCCGCTGCCGGTCAAGGCGCTATGGGGCGTAGGCCCTGCGACGCTGGAACGCTTGACCAGATTGGGAGTTCGTACCGTTCGCGACCTGGCGGAAATGAACGAGCCGACGTTGGTCGCTGCGCTGGGAAAGGCACACGGCGAGCATCTCTTCCGGCTGGCGTGGGCCATCGACGATCGGGCGGTTGTGGTCGACCGGGCAATGAAGTCAATTGGCCATGAGGAGACCTTCAGCACGGATCGTCACACCCACGCCGAACTGCTGCGGGAGTTGGTCCGCCTCGCAGATGGTGTCGCTGCCCGTCTGCGCGCCCAGGAGGTGGCCGCTCGGACGCTCTCGCTGAAGGTTCGGTTCACCGATTTCAGCACGATCAGCAGAGCCATCACTCTGCCGTCCCCGATTGCCACCGCCCATGGAATTATCAAGGCCGTGGAGCCGCTACTGGATGCTGTCGATCCGTCGCGCGGCGTGCGTTTGCTGGGTGTCAGCGCCAGCAACTTCGGAGCCGTCGCCGAGCAGATGTCGCTGGACGACCTGTTCGATTCTGTCCCGGCAGCCGAGCAGGAATGGCAGGTGGCAGAGGAGACGATGGATGCAATACGTAGCCGATTCGGTACGTCCGCAATCGGCCCGGCCAGCGCCGTCGGTGCCGACGGCCTGCGCCTGGTTCGTCGGGGCGTACAGCAGTGGGGGCCGGATCAGGAAAAGTCCTGATGAACGATGGTCCGCACGCGTTGTCTCGCGCGTCGAATCGTGCGAAGATGCACGTAG
>JAYUCY010000084.1:0-8545 GCA_043740085.1 Ilumatobacteraceae bacterium | reverse complement strand
GGCGGAGGTGGACGGGAATCGAACCCGCCGGACGAGGATCGCTCGTCCCAACCGCTTTGAAGGCGGCGGAGCCCACCAGGTACCCGGACACCTCCGCTGACGAATCTAGTCGCACGTCAGCGGTGACGCGCTAGCCGCACCAACCCAATCGCCGCGGCCGCAGCCGCCAACAGCATCGTTGTCTGGCGGCGCAGGCTCACCGCGGCTCGGATGTCGGCGGCCAAGGGGGCGCGACCTTCGCCCAACGTGCCGCGGTCTTCGGCTTCGTCGCCGTAGCGATTGACACCGCCCAACTTCACGCCCAGTGCAGCTGCATACGCGGCCTCGATCACGCCACCATTCGGCGACGGGTGTTGGTGGGCGTCGCGCCGGATCGTCTCGCCGACCAGTTTCGCCGCACGCGGCCGACACGCTGCGACCGCTGCCGCCGCGAGTCGGGCGGGCAGGAAATTGAGCACGTCGTCCAGCCGGGCGCTGGCCCAACCGAAGTGTTCGTACCGCTCGTTGTGGTGACCGATCATCGCGTCGAGCGTGTTGGTCGCCCGATGCGCCAACACCGCCGGCGCCCCACCAACGACGCCCCACAAGATCGAGGAGACGACGGCGTCGACGCTGTTCTCGGCGACCGACTCGATGACGGCACGCGCAATCTCCGACTCATCGAGATCGTCGGGTGTGCGGCCCGCCAGCGCGCACAACGCCTCCCGCGCGGCGGGTAGGTCGCCGGCGGCAAGGTGGTCGGCGATGCCGAGCGCTTCGCCATCCAACATCCGGCCCGCGCAGGCAAGTGCAGTCGCGGCAGCGGTTGCAAGCACAGGGCCAAACAATCGCCGAGCACCGAAGCCAATCGCCATTGCGCCGCCAGTGCCGATGGCGAGATGAACGACGCCGGCGGCACGAGAGTCGCGGTACGTGCGCCGCTCGACCGCAATCATCGCCGAGCCGAACTTGGCGACCGGATGCCAGGCCAGCGGCGGCTCGCCGACAACCGCGTCGATGGCCACTCCTGCGGCGGCGCCCAGCCCGCTCACTGCGCACCGACGGCAGCGAAGGCCGCCAGCACACGATCGAGGTCGGCGGGCCGCGGAATAGCGACACGCGCGAGACCGGGCAGACCAAAACTGGTGCAGTCGCGAACGACAACGAGGTGAGCGAGTAAGGCCTCACGCAAGCCGGGCTGCTCGACGAGCACCCAGTTCACATTGGTGTCGTGCGCCACGAAGCCGAGGGCTCGCAACGAATCGACGAACTGTGTCCGAAGGCGCGCCACCTCCGCAGCCCAGCCGGGCAGGTCAGTCTGCGCCAACAACTCAGGAACTACGGTCAACGCAAGTCCGTTCACCGACCATCGCGGCTGGTCGGCAGCCACCGCAACAGCGGCGTGCGCCGACGGCGCGATCACATAGCCAAGCCGCAGCCCGGGGCATGCCCACAATTTGGTCATCGAGCCCAAGCGCCATGCGTCGCTGTCACCTCGGCTCCAGTGACCCGTCGCCAACGGGTAGAACGCTTCGTCCCACACCGCCGCCGTCTCGCCCTCGCCCGCCAACACGCCGAGCGGACTCGACGGGTTCGCCCGCCATCGCCCCGCACCGTCGGCTACCTCCGTCAGGTGGCGACGGTAGAGCGAAAACTCGGGCTCGACGATCTCACCGCGAACAAGGTGCCGCGCCACCAACGCAATCGCCTCCGAGCCGCCATTGGTGAGCAGCAACAGGCGAGGATCGACCTCCATCGCTTCGGCCAACGCCGCTGTCGCTGCTGTCGGGTCGGGATAGCGGGCCAGCGCGGGCAGGTGACGGGCGAGCAACTCAGCGTCGGGCGCGAACACCGGGTTCATACTCGCCGACAACTCGATCAGATCGTCGACGTGCAGCCCCATCGCCGCGGCCACGGCCCACGCATCGCCCCCATGAGATTCGCCGGCCATGACCGCCACCGTACCCAACCGTCTCCGCCCGTCGCGCCTTCACAATCGCAGGTGTCACAGCGTGACCCTTCATCACGACAGCGTGTGATTCAGTGGGGTGATGACACACGTGCGGTTGTGAACGAGATGGGGTGAGTACGCTGCGGCCATGAAGCGCCTGATTCTCCTTATAGCCATCATTGCCATGGTCGTCGTGGCCGCAAAGAAGATGCAGTCGTCCTGAGCACCTCGCTGCTCTGCTCGCAGACGGCGCTGCAGCAGTACGGCGCCGCTTGGCGCACCATCGCCCCTGGCCTCGAGTACGTGGTGCTTCCTGAAGAAGGCCGCCTCAGCGACGACCAAATCGCCCGCATCGACATCGCCGTCTTCAGCCAGGACCTCTGGATGGGCGGTCGCGGCGGAGCGTTCTTCAAGGTCCTGCTGAACGCTCCGAACGCAAAGTGGTTGCACCAATTCTCCGCTGGCACGGACAACCCGATCTTCGCCGAAGTCCGTCGACGCGGCATGCGCCTCACGCACTCCGCCGGCTCATCGGCCACGCCGATCGCGCACACCGTCATCATGCATACCCTCGCTCTCTGCCGCGAGGCACGGCCATGGGCCATCGCTCAGTCGGAACATGTGTGGGCCGACCGCGAGGTCACCGACGTCGAAGGCCGCACGATGGGCATCGTTGGGCTCGGCAGCATCGGGAGCGAGGTCGCTCGACTCGCGCAAGAGTTCGGCATACGCGTGATCGGTATACGGCGCAGTCCCCGCTGCGACGAGCCGTGCGAGACCTGGCCAACGTCGCGGCTACACGAGCTGCTGCCGCTTGTCGACGACCTGGTGCTGACCGCACCGCTGACCGACGAGACACGCAACATCATCGGCGCCGACGAGCTGGCGTTGATGCAGCGAGGTGCACACATCATCAACGTGGGTCGCGGTCAGCTGATCGATGAGCCGGCCCTCATCGAGGCGCTGCGGTCCGGTCAGATCGGCGGCGCTGCGCTTGACGTGTTCGTCGTCGAGCCGCTGCCAACCGACAACCCGCTGTGGGACATGCCCAACGTGATTGTCACCCCGCACAGCGCCGGCGGCACCGCGCTGGCGACACAGCGAGCCGCCGACATTTTCGCCCACAACCTCGGCCGCTACCTGCGCGCGCAGCCGCTGATCAACGAAGTGACCTGAGCGCTGCACGTCATCGCCTCGTTCGGGGCCAAACCGTGAATTCAATGAACCGTACGTAGCGACCATTGAATTCAAAGTTCGGGGCCGAAGAATGTTGGGAGCGCAGCGCAGGTTGGTAGTCGGACTCGGTGTGGATATCGTCGAAATTGTTCGGCTTCCCCCGGTCGTAGGTTCAACTCCTGGGGGTTACCCATGTTTCTTTGCTGGTCCGCGAAGGGCGGCAGCGGCACCACCGTCGTGGCCGCAGCACTCGCGCTCGTTTTTTCCCAACGCCATCCCGCCGTGCTCATCGACCTCGGTGGCGATTCGCCTGCTGCGCTCGGCATGGCCGAACCACATGTGCCCGGAATCGCAGAGTGGTTCGCGTCGTCGACGGCCGACGGCGCTGCGCTCAGCCGGTTGGCGGTTGATGCAACCGAGGCGCTGCAACTGATTCCGCGCGGCGTAGCGCCGTTGCCACCGCCAGATGATCCACAGTGGGCCCGACTGGTGGCCGCGTTGACGGAAACCGGTCTCACCGTCGTTATCGACTCGGGCAGTGGCCCGCCGCCAGCCGCGCTCATGAGCAGCGCAACTCACAGCCTTCTCGTCACCCGGCCGTGCTATCTCGCGCTGCGGCGCGCGGTTGCAACCGGATTGCATCCCACCGGCATCGTCCTCATCGACGAGCCGGGTAGAGCGCTGACCGCCCGCGACGTCGAGCGCTCGCTGGGCGCCCCCGTGGTGGCGGAACTGCAATACGACCCAGCGGTCGCGCGTGCAGTCGACGCAGGCCTCTTGGCTTCACGGCTGCCGCGCTCCTTGGCACACTCGCTGAAGCTCACCGCATGATCGACCTTGTTGCGGAGCAATCACCGCTGGGCGGTCTGGAGCGTTGGCTGCACGACCCGGCCATCACCGAGCTGATGGTGAACGGCGGTAGCGAGATCTGGATCGAGCGCGCCGGCCGACTCGAACACGTCGGCTCAATTCGGACCGCCACTCTGCTGGGCGCGATCGAACACATTCTCGCTCCCCTCGGCCGTCGCTTGGACAGAACACATCCGACGGTGGATGCGCGGTTGGCCGATGGTTCGCGGCTGTGCGCCGTCGTCGAACCAGTGGCTGTCGACGGGCCGTGCCTGACACTCCGACGTTTCAGCACTCGGCCCATTCCGCTAGAGAGGTTCGCAGCGCCGCCCGTTGCCGAGCTGCTGCGTGAACTGGTGGCGCGTCGGTGCAACATACTCGTCAGCGGAGCGACGTCGTCCGGCAAGACCACGCTGCTCAATGCCCTCGCCAGCGAAGTCGAACACGACGCGCGCCTGATCACATTGGAGGACGTCGCCGAACTGCGTCTGCCGCATCCTCACGTCGTTCGACTGGAGACACGCGAAGCAACGCCCGATGGCGTCGGCGAGGTCACCCTCGCCCACCTCCTGCGCACTGCGCTGCGGATGCGGCCCGACCGGCTGGTCGTGGGCGAGATTCGTGGCAGCGAGGCAGTGCACCTGCTGCAGGCTCTCAATACTGGCCATGACGGGTCACTGGCCACCGTGCACGCAAACAGCGCGCTCGATGCCCTCGAACGGCTGGCGTCGCTGGTACTGCAGGAGGTGGGCAACTGGCCGCTGCCGGCAGTTCATCAACATGTCGGGCGGGCAATCGACACTGTCGTGCACGTCGTACGTGGCACCGACGGAGCCCGACGTGTTGCCGAGGTGGCCGAGGTTGTGTGGGGCACGGCCCTGCGGATTCGACCGCTTGCGTGCGGCGACGAGGTCATTGACTCGGTCGGCCGAGGGCGACGATGACCGCGCTTGCCGCGCTCGCGCTGCTGCTCGCCATCGCCGCGTGGGCACGGCCGCGACCGGGAGCGCGCAACGCTCACCCGGTCGAGCGGGTCGGCCGTCGTCGCAGGCGGAAGACGACCGCGCCAACCGTCGACGAGTGGGCCGCATTGTTGGACTCGATGTCAGCCGAGGTGCGCACCGGGAGCTCGTTGGCAGCGGCCGTCGCGCATGCGCTCACCCGATGTCAGCCTCATGGGAGCGTCCTGACACCCGCCGCCACGCTCACCATCATTGACGCAGGTGCCGCGACACCGGATGCCGACGAGGCCGTCGTGCTGCAAGCGCTGCGAGCAGCTCACGCGCTCGGAGGACCTACTGCGGCCACGCTGGATGCCGCCGCAGGGCTGTTGCGCGAGCGAGCCGTCACTCGTGGCGAGGCGCTCGCCTTCAGCGCGCAGGCGCTACTGAGCGCCCGCGTACTCACCGGCGTGCCACTCGTCTTTGCCGCATGGAGTGCGCTGTCCAGCCGAACATTTCGCACAGCCTTCTTCAGCCCAATCGGATTGGCCAGCGCTGTGTTTGGCGGTGCGTGCAATCTGCTCGGCTGGTGGTGGATGCGACGCATCGTGGCGAAGGCCGTCACATGATCACCGGACTCTTCGTGGTCGTGGCGGTTGTCACTACATTCTGGACACTGCGTCCTCGATCGCACCGGACGTTCGACCCGCCGCGCTCACCACGCGCCCCATTGCTGCCGGGCGTGGCCGCTCGCCGCACGCAGCGAGCAGCTGAGCGCGCCTACCCGGATGCGATCGAGATGATCGTGCTGGCGGTGCGCGCCGGATATCTGCCCGCCGCGGCCCTCAACATTGCAGTCCCCTACCTTTCACCGGCCGTCCGACCCGCATTCGTTGAGGTGAGTAGGCGAATCGAAGCGGGAGAGCGGTTCGCAGACGCGCTTGCTGCCCTCTCTGCGACCCTCGGTCCAATGGCTGCACCGCTAGCGGACTCGTTCGCCGCCGCCGACCGGTACGGCCAGCCGATCGCCCCCGTTCTCGAACGTCTGGCGACCGAGGCACGCCAGCACCGCCGCCGTCACGCCGACACGCTCGCCCGTCAGCTACCGGTGCGCATGTCGGTGCCGCTCGTGCTCTGCACGCTGCCCTCGTTCATCCTCCTCGCAGTCGTCCCCTTGCTGCTCGCAGCCCTCTCGTCGCTTCACCAGTGACCGAACAACACACCACTGACTCACGACGACCTTCGGAGGTTGTACATGAACGCACTCATGGCACGCATTCACGCCTGGACTCTGTGGCGCGAGGAGGACGGCCAGGCCACCACCGAGTACGCACTCGTGCTGCTCGGGGCGGCGCTGGTCGCCTTGCTCGTCGTGGGCTGGGCGACAACCGGGGGCGGCACAGGAAAGATCGGCCGGCTCTTCGATCGAGTCATCGATTCGGTCATCGACAAGTTGTGACAGGGGGACGCCAACGCGACCGCGGGCAGGCCACCGTCGAGCTTGCGCTCGCGCTGCCGCTGGTCTGCTTGCTGCTCTTCGGAATCGTGCAGGTGGCAGTAGTAGGTCGCGATCAGTTGGCAGTGCAGCTGGCGGCACGCGAAGCAGCGCGTGCCGCCGCCACATCGGGCGACCCTGCTGCAGCGGGTAGCGCCGCTGCACATCGAGCCGTCGCGCTGCGCCCGCTGATCGTCGAGATAGGCGAAAGCGGACGAACCGTCACCGCGACGGTTCGCTACACCGACCACACCGACGTACCGCTGATCGGCACGCTGCTCCCCGACGTTGTCCTCACCGCCACCGTCACCATGGCCGTCGAGCCGCCATAGGTCAGCCGATAGCCTCGGCAGGCCATGGAACTCGTCTGCTCACTCGCCCTCATTGGCACCACGCCGGTGCTGCAGGTCAGCGGCGAGATCGACCTCGCCACACTGCCGTACTTTCGAGATCAGCTAATTCGCGCCACTTCGTTGTACGACGGCGCCACACTTTTCGTCGACCTCGATGGTGTGACCGCCCTCGACGACACCGGCCTCGGGATGTTGCTGGGCACAGCAGGCCGCGCACGCGAGCAGGGCGGCGATGTCGTCGTGATCAGCAACAACGAACGGCTCCTCGCCCGCTTCGAACTGACCCGCATGAACAGGGCGTTGGAAGTTCGGCACAAGATTTCATAGAAGAGCGCGAATATCAGTGTTTCTCTGGCGGCTTTGGTTTACGGACGCCACGCTTGTCCAGTGCCTTCTCCTGTGCGCGCTGCTCGGCTTCCAGCGCGGCTTCCTCGGCGACCAGACGCTTCATACTGTCCAGTCGCTTCGGGTCCAACTGGCCGGCCGCGACCGCGGCAGTCACCGCGCAGTCCGGTTCGTCGTCATGTTTGCAGTCGCGAAAGCGGCAGTGATCCATCAGGTCGAAGACGTCGGCGAATGCGTTCTCGATACCACGCCCACTGCTCCACAAACTGACGGCGCGTACACCGGGCGTATCCACCAGCCAGCCGCCCTCCACCAGTCGGATCAACTCGGAGGCGGTGGTCGTGTGGCGCCCGCGCTGGTCGCCCTCGCGGACCTCGGCGGTCACCATTCGCCCGTGACCGACGAGCGCGTTGACCAACGTGCTCTTGCCCACGCCGCTGGCGCCCAGCAGCGCGATGGTTGCGTTGTTGGCTGCGTAGCCGCGCAGTACTTCCACGCCGTCACCGGTGATGCCACTGGCAACTCGAATGTCCACCCCGGGCGCCACCTCGCGCATTGCGGCCACAGCCAGCTCCGGGTCGTCGACGAGGTCAGTCTTGGTGAGCACCAGCACTGGCCGGGCCCCGCTGTCCCACGCCAACACCAGCTCGCGCTCCAACCGTCGCGGGTTGGGCGGCGACGTCAGCCCATGCAGCAACATGACGACGTCGATGTTGGCGGCAATGGTTTGAGCCTCCGCGCGATTGCCCTCGAACGACGCCCGCCGCACGAATGCGCTGTGTCGATCGAGCACCTGCTCGACCCGCTCCTCGTCGTCACCAAAGACGACGAAATCGCCCACTGCGACATCGGCGCCGATGTTTCGTACACGTACCAGTGGTCGATCGAGCGACACCAGCACGCTGCTCCAGCCACGGTCGAGTCGACTGACGCGACCAGTCGTCAGGGGTGCTCCGAGATGGCGCCAGTGCGCCAACGCCTCGGGTGTCCACCCGAGGCGGATGTCACATGGCTCGTCGATGGCGCCAACGGTATCGTCGCGCACGAGCGGCTGGGTTCCGGTCCTGGCAGCTCGGGAGGACACCATGCTCGTTCGTCTCGCGCGTTTCAGCTTCCGTCAGCGCTGGTTGATGGTCTTCGGCATCTGGTTGCCGTTGCTGATTGGCCTCAATGTCGCGGGTGGCGCGCTGGGCACCGACTACCACACCGACTTCAACCAGCCCGACAGTGAGTCGAAGCTTGTGCAAGAGGCGTTCCAAAACGTCGGCAACAGGGAAGACGCCGGCTTCCCCGCGCAAATCGTCTTCACCGCGCCGCAGGGGAACAACGACCCCGAGGTGCAGGCCGCGATGGAAGCGTTCTTCCTCGAGGTCGATGCAGTCGACAACGTGAAGCTCGTCAGCCCCTTCTCCGACGAGGGCGCCCGCCAAAACAGCCCCGCCAGTTCGCCCACCAA
>JAYUCY010000083.1:0-19249 GCA_043740085.1 Ilumatobacteraceae bacterium | reverse complement strand
AGGGCGGCTGGACACTCCACCTCGCACCCAACCGCACACTCACCATCACCAAACCCGGCCACAACATCTCCCTCCACCCACCACCCAACACATGGGCCGCCTGACGGCGGGCGAGTACACCTGGCGTCAGCGCGGGTGAGCTGGGTCGGGTCGTGTGCACGGTCCCCTGGCTGCGTGGCCACCCGTACGGCAGCGTTGTGGCGTCGAACCGCACCGACTCATAACATTTCCAGGCGCCAGTGGCGCCAGTGGCGCCAGTGGCGCTGTTGGCGCTAGTGGCGGAGCTGGGCGTACTCGATGACTCTCGTCATCACGGCGCTGCCGCCGTCGGCGGTGGCGTTGGTCTTGGCGACGCTGCCGCAGGCAAAGGGCGGCTGCGGGTCGTACTCGATCATCAGCTGCGCCGCTTGGGCCGCGGTGCGATCGACCAACAACTCCACCAGGCGCAGGGCCATGTCGATGCCGCTGGAGACTCCGGCGGCCGTGATGATCCGCTGATCGAGGTGCTCGACCACGCGCTCGGGTGTCGCAATCGCGCCCTGCGCCTCCAGCTCGGGGTAGCAGGCCCAGTGGGTAGTGGCGGTCAGGCCGGCCAGCAGGCCGGCGGCACCGAGCACGAGCGAGCCGGTGCAGACGGACGTCGTGTAGACGGTGGTCGCATGCGCGGTGCGCACCCAATCCGTCACGCGCTCGTCGTGCACCAGCGGTCGGGTGCCCACGCCGCCGGGGAACACGATGATGTCAGGCTGCGGGAACTCCTCAAAGGTGCCGTCGGCGGTGATGCCGAGGAACCCGTTCTCGCTGCGGATCTCGCCGCGTTGATGCCCGATGAATGCGACATCGATGGATGGGATGCGCTGCAGGACCTCGTACGGGCCAATGCCGTCGAGTGCGGTGAACTGCGGGAACAACGGAATGACGACTTGCAGATTGCTCATGATGCCTCTCTTTCTGGAGATGAGATAAAGGGGGAATAGATCGCTGTCCGGGCTAGGGCTCAGCGACGATACGGAACCGGCGGCGGTAAGCGTCGGGGGCTACGCCGACGCGACGTTGAAACGACCGGCGAAGCGTTTCGGGGGTACCGAAGCCGCAACGCGTGGCAATGACGTCAAGCGTGTCAGCCGTGGTTTCCAGATCGCGACGAGCGGCCTCCAGGCGGACGCGTTCGACGTAGCGCCCTGGAGTGGCACCCACCTCGTCGGTGAAGACGCGACTGAAGTGGCGCACGCTCATTGCCGCTGCGGCGGCCAACATGGGCAGGCGGTGGTCGCCGCCCGGAGCGGCTTCAACGAGCGTCTGCACTGCGCGCACCGCGGAGCGTTCCGCCCGTGGCGCCCACACTGGCGCGGCGAACTGGGTTTGCCCGCCCGGGCGGTGCAGGAACATCACCAGCCAGCGAGCCACTGTTTGCGCGACGTCGGTGCCATGGTCCTGCTCGACCAGGGCCAGCGAGAGGTCGATGCCCGCGGTAACACCAGCGCTCGTCCACACGTTGCCGTCGCGCACGTAGATCGGGTCCGGATCGACGACCACGGACGGAAACTCGGCGGCCAGTCGACCGGCCCGCGCCCAATGAGTGGTCACCCGGCGACCTTCCAGCAAACCGGCCTGCGCCGCCAGAAAGGTACCGGTGCACACGGTGGCAACCCGCCGGCAGTGGGGGGCGACGGCTGCTATCCACTTCACCAGCTCCACGTCGTGGCGGGCCTCGAACACGCCTGCACCGCCCGCCAGGATCAGTGTGTCGAGCTGTAGCGGACCGCCATCCAGGGGCGGCAGCGGTGCGCTGGACAGCCCGAGACCAGACTCACAAGTGACCATGCCGCCCCCGCGAGAGACCACCGACACGTCGTACCCAACGGCGCTGTACCCAACGGCGGCCGCGAGCTCGTGCTGCGCGACCTGAGTCGCAGACGCGAACACTTCGAAGGGGCCGACGACGTCGAGCGACTGGATGCCAGGGAACGCAACGATCACGACCCGACGTGTCGTGGATGTGGCGGTGGTCGCAGGCACATCACGCAGCATGCTCTGCGGTACATCTGTCGTCAATGACACGTATCCCACCTATTCGGTCACAGGGCGGAGCCGCCAAGCTCGCCACGGCTCGTCGACAGTTCACGGGTACGCTGGCCGACCACCGAACCCCCTGCTGAACCCCTCGCTGAACGCCACCGTTTCAGCACCCGAAAGGACTGTCGTGGACGTACGCATCAGCGTCACTCAAACTGCCCGTGAGATCAGCCTCGAACTCGCCGACGATCTTGATCGCGCCGACATCAAGTCGCGGATCGAAGCTGCACTGACCGGCGCCGTCGATGTGCTGTGGCTCACCGACAAGAAGGGTCGCGACGTCGGAATCGCCGCCGCCAAAATCGCATTTGTCGAGTTGGGTGCTGCCGAGGGCGAGCGTCGCATCGGCTTCGGCGGCTGACCGGAACAGGGCCGGAGACTTCGATGAGAAACCGTTCTGTGAGCGCCGTCGGATGATGAGCGCCGTCCGATGAAGGGCATCATTCTCGCCGGCGGCACAGGCAGTCGCCTGTGGCCGATTACTCGTGGCGTCAGCAAGCAGTTGCTGCCCGTGTACGACAAGCCGATGATCTATTACCCACTCAGCGCGCTCATGCTGGCGGGTATCCGCGAGGTGCTGATCATCACCACGCCGCACGAGCAGGCGAGCTTCAAGACGTTGCTCGGCGATGGCAGCCAGTGGGGTCTCGACCTCCAGTACGCCGTGCAAGAGACGCCCAACGGGCTCGCCCAGGCGTTCGTTATCGGCGCCGACTTCGTTGCTGGCCAGCGCAGCGCACTCGTACTCGGCGACAACATCTTCTTCGGTCACGGCTTGGTTGAGCTGATGCAGTCGGCACGCGAACGTGAAGTTGGCGCCACCGTTTTCGGTTATCGCGTGCACGACCCCGAGCGCTACGGCGTTGCCGAGGTAGACGCCACCGGCAAGGTGCTGAGCATCGAAGAAAAGCCGGCGGCACCGCGCAGCAACTACGCCGTTACCGGCCTCTACTTCTATGACGAGCAGGTCGTTGATATCGCTGCCAATCTGGCGCCGTCGCCACGGGGCGAGTATGAGATCACCGACATCAACGCCGAGTATCTGCGCCGCGGCCAGCTGCACATGGAGCTGCTCGGTCGTGGCTACGCATGGCTGGACACAGGCACCTACGAGTCGCTGCTGGAGGCCTCGCACTTCGTGGCCACGCTGGAAAAGCGCCAGGGTCTGCAGGTGGCGTCACCGGATGAGATCAGCTTCGCCGCTGGCTGGATCGATGCCACACAACTGCGTGCCAACGCCGAGCCGATGAAGAAGAACCCATACGGTGAGTATCTCCTGCGACTCGCGGGCGAGGGTCTCCAGGCGTGACACGGCGTTCGGCGGCTCGTTGTCCGGCGCAACGTTGTGGAACGGCAGGTCGGTGATGTCCGGCCTGCTCGATCGGCAACTGCTGTTTGTCAGCGGAAAGGGTGGTACGGGTAAGACCAGCGTTGCCGCCGCGCTCGCCGATCTCGCGGTTCGTCAAGGCAAGCGCACGCTCGTGTGCGAAATGGACGCGAAGGGTGCGCTGGCGGCAGCGTTCGAGGTGCGCGAGCTGAGCTTCCAACCAAGCGAAGTGCGGCCCGGTCTGTGGGCGATGGTGATGAACACCGAGGACTCGCTGAAGGAGTATCTGCGGCTGTTCGTGCGCATTCCGCTGGTCGGTCGCATCGGCCCGTTGGCGCGCACATTCGACTTCGTTGCTGACGCTGCGCCCGGCGTCAAGGAAATCCTGGCCATCGGCAAGCTATGTCACGAGGTGCGGGAACGCCACTACGACCTCGTCATTGTCGACGCCGAGGCCAGCGGCCACATCGTCGCTCAGATCGACGCGCCACGGGCGATTCGCGAGCTGGTGCAAGTCGGCATGGTGCGCGACCAGACCGATTGGATGTTGGAGATTCTTGGTGACGCCGCTCGCACCGGGCTGGTGGTGGTCACCACGCCCGAGGAGATGCCGGTGACCGAGACGATTGAGCTGGTTGACAAGGTGCAATCGACCACCGACGTGAACGTTGCCGCGATCGTGGCGAACCGAGTGCTGCCGCAGTGGTTCTCGACGCCCGACAGCGAAGTCTTCGCGGCCCTGATGGAACCGTCGGCGCAGGCCACCCTCGCCGCAGCTGCCGGGCCGAAGGTGGCCACCGTGTTCCAAGCGGCGGCACTTGCGCAAGCCCGACGCGAGGGCGCGGTCGGCTATCTCGACAGGCTGCGTGAGGGCGTGTCATCAGACGTGCCGTTGTTACTGGTGCCTGAGCTGTTTACCCGCTCGGGTGGTCGCCGCGTGGTCTTGCTCTTGGCCGACGCGCTCCACGAGGAGCTGGGCTGATGGCCCGCACACGACACGCTCACCGCGAAATGGCAGAACTGCTGAGCGCGAAGGAGATGATCGTTGTCTGCGGCAGCGGCGGCACCGGCAAGACCACTATCGCCGCTGCTCTCGGCGCACAGGCAGCAGCCGTGGTGGGTGGGCGCGTCTTGGTGCTCACCGTCGACCCGGCCCGCCGGCTGGCAACAGCCCTCGGGCTTGGATCCACGTCCCTCGGCAACACCGCGGTGAAGGTACCTGCCAGTGCATTCGCAGCGGTGGGCCGTGAGTGTCGCGGCGAGTTGTGGGTAGCCATGCTGGACACCAAGTCCGGGTGGGACGAATTGATCCGACGTCACGCACCCGATGCGACGCTGCGCGACACCGTGCTGGCCAACCCGCTGTATCGCAACATCACCGGCCGCTTCGTCAACAGTCACGACTACCTGGCGATGGAGCAGCTCTACGACCTACACGCGTCGGGCCAGTACGACTTGGTCGTCATCGACACGCCGCCGTCGCGTCACGCGCTCGACCTGCTGGATGCGCCCGGGCGCATGCGCGAATTCTTCGGTAGCCGATTGTTGAAGTGGCTCACCGTGCCGTATCGATCGCGGCTGTTCACGATGGCCTCGAAACCGTTCTATCAGGCCGCCGATCGCATTCTGGGCTCGCGATTCCTGCAGGACATTGCCGAGTTCTTCGTGTTGTTCCAAACGATGGAGGCTGGCTTCGTTTCCCGCGCGAAGGAGGTCGAGCGGCTACTCACTGATGAGGGCACTGCCTTCATCGTGGTCAGCACGCTCGAGGCGGCACCCGCCCGCGAGGCGCGTTTCCTCGCCGACGAACTGCATCAGCGCCGCATGCCACTCGGTGCGCTG
This sequence comes from Ilumatobacteraceae bacterium, assembly GCA_043740085.1. GTDB lineage: Bacteria > Actinomycetota > Acidimicrobiia > Acidimicrobiales > Ilumatobacteraceae > UBA668. Next base: position 14,004 of record JAYUCY010000083.1, on the reverse strand, counting down.
GTACTGAACCGCACCCTGCCGGCAGCGGTTCGCCAACCGGCTGCCTCGACGTCGGCAACCGCTCTTGCCGCCGCCGCCGAGGACCCAGCGTTACTGGCCGACCTGGCCACCACGACGGGCTGCGATGTAGCGGCAGTGCAGCACGTGTTGGCCGAGGTCGCCGCCCGCTTCAGCGACGTGACAGTGGTTGCAGGCCGCGAAGCCGAGCGCCGGCGAGAGCTGGAGGCGGTGGTGTCATTGACCGCAGTGGTACCCACGTTGCCGGCAGATGTGCACGATCTGGCGGGCCTGCTCACCATCGGACAATATCTGTTGGGGAACGGAATCCGTTGACACCCCTGCTGGCGTGGCACACTCAGTGTCCATGGCCACTCTTGGCGAGATCACACGGCAGCACACGAACCTGAACCGAGATGAGATCGATCATCTTCAGCGATTGATCGGTGAGTGGGGCCTGCTGGCCGACCTCAGCTTCGCCGATCTGCTGCTCTACGTACCCGGCACGGATGGCAAGTGGTACGTGGTTGCGCATGTGCGCCCGGCCACCGGCCAGACGATCTACCACTACGACTACGTCGGCACGGCCGCTGCCGGCCAGGAGCTGCCGCTGCTGACCAAGGCCTACGACGATGGTGAGATTGTTGAAGGCGAGCTGGTCGTTGAGGGCACGCCCGATCCCGTCCGCATGATGGCCGTGCCCGTGCGTGCCGGCGACCATGCGATTGCGGTGTTGACGCGCGAGTGGTCCAGCCGGTCCAGCCGCCAGCCGGGCGAGCTCGAGCGCACCTATGTCGGGCTCTTCCAACGGTTCGCGTCGATGATCGCCGAAGGCTCCTTTCCCTTCCAAGGTCCCGTCGCCGACAGCAGTGCCGCCCCTCGCGTGGGCGACGGTGTGATGGCGCTCGACGAAGAGGCGCGCGTTCGCTACGCGTCACCCAACGCCGTGTCGGCCCTCCACCGAGTTGGAATCGGGGCCAACGCCGTTGGCATGCGGCTGGCCGAGCTGGGCTTCAATGACAGCCCGGTGAGGTTGGCGTACGAGACGAAGCTGCCGGTGATCGAAGAGTTCGAGCAGACTTCCGATGTAATCCTGCTGGTGCGCTGCATGCCGGTGCTGGCAACGGGAGTGGGGCAGGACAGCGCCGTGACCGGCGGCTTGCTGCTGGTGCGCGACGTCACCGAGGTGCGCAAGCGCGACAAGTTGCTGCTGTCCAAGGACGCCACGATCCGCGAGATTCACCATCGGGTGAAGAACAACCTGCAGACCATCTCGTCGTTGCTTCGGTTGCAGGGCCGCCGACTGAACTCGGAGGAAGCCAAGGCCGCCATCGCCGAGAGTGTGCGCCGCATCCGCACCATTGCGCTGGTGCACGAGACGCTGTCGCGCGAACCCGGCGACGACGTGGCGTTTCTGGAGATTGTCCGGCCGCTGCTGCGTTTGGCCGAGGAAGGTCTGCAGTCGCCCGATCGTCCGGTGCGGTTCACGGTGCAGGGCGAAGGTGGACGGCTGCCCAGCACCATCGCGACGCCGCTCTCGGTGGTGCTCACCGAGCTACTGCAGAACGCGGTCGACCACGGCTTTCCCGAGGGCAGCGCCGGTGGCGACGTGGTGGTGGTGCTGGACAACGCGGATGGCGTGTTGAAAGTTCGGGTGATCAACGACGGCCGCAGCCTGGAGCCGGGCTTCGAGCTGAACAAGGCCACGGGGCTCGGTTTGTCGATCGTGCGTACGTTGGTGACCACCGAACTGGATGGCACCATCACAATGCGCGCCGGTCAGTCCGACGACTTCGCCGGTGTCGGCCTTGGAGATCTGCCCCGGGGCACCGGCACCGTCGTCGATCTCATCGTCCCCGTCTGAAACACCCCCAACTCACGCTGTGCGTACAATATTCAGCGGTCGAACCCCAGGTCACAGCCCGACAGGGTTGACGTAAAATGAGTGTGGGCGGGGCCTAGAGGTCGACGAGGATGCGTTCGCGACCGACGAGACGGCGGCGCAGATTGCGGCGCTCCTCCTCGGAGGTGCCGCCCCAGATACCGGAGTCCTGGTTGGTCTCCAGTGCGTACTCCAGGCAGTTATTCTGCACGGGACATTCGCCGCAGACTTCCTTGGCCCGGTCGATCTGTACGAGGGCATAGCCGGTGGTGCCGACGGGGAAGAACAAGTCGGGATCTGTGTCGCGGCAGATGGCGAGTCGACGCCACGTGTAGTCAGCATTCGCCAGAACAAGACTTGCAGCCGGAATTGTCACTTGTTCACTCCAATGATCGCCGGCGGCCCGGCGAACTGATCGATGTGGATTGTGAGCGTTTTCACGTTCGTGGAAACGGTAGGTAACAATTGCGTGCATGGCAAGGGGACAATTGGGTTCAGCCATACTTCGTGGCGATAGGGGGTATCTATGCAACACATGTCTGGCGAGCAGGTGATGGTCCAGGTGATGGCCCATCGGGGGGCCAGCAAGGCAGCGCCGGAGAACACGCTGGCGGCCTTTCGGCACGCCGGTGAGATGGGCAGCGATGCCGTTGAGCTGGATGTTCGTCGAACCCTCGACGGTGTATTGGTGATTCACCACAACCCGCATCTGCCAGATGGGCGTGTGGTGGCGGGCATCGCGCACGCCGATCTGCCGACTTCCGTGCCCACCCTTGGCGATGCGCTCGACGCGTGCGTGGGCATGTGGGTGAACGTCGAGATCAAGAACGACCCTGAGGAACCCGACTTCGACCCGACCGACATGATCGCCGACGAGACGCTCGCGCATCTGCTGGCGCGCAACGAAGACGATCGCTGGCTGATCTCGTGTTTCCGCATGGAGACCGTCGATCGCTGCCGTGCGATTGCGCCCCAGATCAAGACCGCGTGGCTGTGCGTAGACGCCCCGCAGGGGATCGCCGGCACGCTGGTCAAGAAGGGCCATCATGCGCTGCACCCGTGGGTGGCGATGCTCACCCGTGACACGATTGAGGCCTGCCACGCGGCCGGCGTGCAGGTCAACACCTGGACGTGCGACGACCCGGCCCGGATGGCCGAGTTGATCGAATGGGGCATCGACGGCATTTGCACCAACCTGCCCGACGTGGCGCTGACAGTGGCCCGCGAGTCATTGGCCGGCTGACACCTGCTGGCTGACGTCAGCCCAGCCCGCGAAGTGCGCAACGATGTGTCCATGAGCACAAACGAGTTCGATGTCATCGTCATTGGGATGGGACCGGGTGGTGAGGATCTCGCTGGTCAGCTGGCCGTCTCGGGGCTGCAGGTCCTCGGTATCGACAGTCACCTCGTTGGCGGCGAGTGCCCCTACTACGGGTGCATTCCCTCGAAGATGATCATCCGTGCAGCGGACCTGTTGCAGGAGGGCCGGCGCATCAACACGATGGCCGGTACCGCGGTCATCACGCCCGACTACTCGATCGTGGCCAGCCGCATCCGCGACGAGGCCACCGACGACTGGAACGACCAGGTTGCGGTCGACCGGTTCGTCGGCAAGGGCGGCACGTTCGTGCGCGGTCAGGGTCGCCTTGATGGGCCGGGCCGAGTGATGGTGGGAGACGAGACGTACATCGCTCGACGCGGTGTCGTGATTGCTACCGGCACGGCGCCCGCAATCCCGCCGGTGCCGGGTCTCGCTGAGGCAGCGCCGTGGACCAACCGCGACGTCGTCAAGATTCGCAGCCTGCCGGCGACGCTGATCGTGCTCGGTGGGGGCGCTATCGGGTTGGAGTTGGCGCAGGCCTTCTCGCGGTTTGGTTGCAAGGTGACGGTTGTGGAGGCGCTCGATCGAATTCTCGCGCCGGAGGAGCCGGAGTCCAGTGAGTTGGTGGCGACGGTGCTGCGCGCAGAGGGCATCGACATTCGCACTGGCTCGGCGGCGGCCGGAGTTCTCCGTGGCGAAGACGGTGTGTTGCTGACGCTCGCCGACGGCAGCGAGATCCGGGCCGACGAAATTCTGGTTGCCGCTGGTCGCGCTCCGAATGTGCGCGGCATTGGCCTGGGCACCGTTGGCCTCGATGAAACTGCCCGGCCATCGTTCACGGTCGACGAGCGGATGCGGGTGAACGGCGTCGACGGCGTGTGGGCAATTGGCGACATTGCCGGCAAGGGCGCCTTCACCCACATGGCCGTGTATCAAGCCGGTATCGCGTTCGACGACGTCACTGGCGTCTCGTCGCCGCGGCTGGCGCAGGACCATGCGGTGCCGCGCGTGACCTTCACCGACCCCGAGGTGGGCTCGGTCGGCATGACCGAAGCGCAGGCCTGTGCGGCTGGACTCACCGTGCAGGTTGGCCTGGCGAACAGCGCCACCTCCAGCCGCGGTTGGCTGCATGGTGAAGGCAATGAGGGCTTGATGAAGCTGATCGTCGATGCCGACAAGGGGATACTCGTCGGCGCAACCTCGGTTGGCCCGCGCGGTGGCGAAGTGCTCTCGATGTTCAACCTCGCGGTACACGCCAGAGTTCCGGTCGCGGAGCTCCGCTCGATGATCTACGCCTACCCGACCTTCTACAGAGGCGCGCTCGACGCCCTCGCCAACATCGGCTCGTCAGAGGGCTCAGGCCCAGAGAGCTAGAGCGTGAGCTGAGGCCGCACGAGGCGGACGGCGTTGGGTACGTGGCGGAAGTCGAGTCGCTTCGTTTCACCCAGGTAGTCGCCGTCGAGTTGGTAGGGAAACGGTGTGTCGTGGCGAATGGTCAGCTCGCTCACGTCGGTCTGCAGATCGAGTGTCGTGCTGGGCTTGACGCCACCGCCGCGCAGCGCGCCACCGAGGCCGCCCAGCAGTGCTCCGACGTTGAGCGTGCGGAAGGTGATAGCCACCAGCCCGCGGTCGAGCGTGGCTGCCTCGCTGAGATCTAGCGGTCGGTTGCCGAGGTACGTGTAGGGGTTGGTGTTGAGCACGATGGTGAAGTACCCGTCGTCCACCACGGACACGCCGTCGCGCGCAACGGTGAAGTGCGGATGCTTGCGGTCGTAGTTGACAGCCCACGTGCGCAGCCCGGCGTAGACGAACAGCGGGTGACCCAGCCACCGCTTCATCGAGGCGCGACGCTCGACTTCCTTCACCACCGCGGCGTCGTAGCCGACACCAGTGTGGAAGCAAAAATAGCGCCCGTTGACCTTGCCCAACCCGATTGGCTCGATGTCTCGGGCGGCAATTCCAGCGGCCAACAACTGCACCGCGGCAACCGGGTCGTTGGGCATTCCGAGTGTGCGGGCAAACACGTTGGTACTGCCGCCCGGCAGCACCCCGAGTGCCGTGTCGGTGCCCGCAACGCCGGTGGCCACTTCGTTCAGCGTGCCGTCACCGCCATAGCCGATGACCACGTCGACACCCCGACGGGCAGCGTCCTGTGCGAACCGTGTGGCGTGGCCGCGGCGGTTGGTTTCAACAACTTCCACATCGTTGCACTGCGACAGGGCGCGATGCACCACGACCGTGTTGCGCGCCGTTACCGACGACGCGAAGGCGTTGACCACGAGCAGGATGCGCAAGGGACCGAACGGTACAGCCTGAACGGGTTTGGTTGAACCTGGGCAACGAAGTGGTGCACCAGTTGGGTAACCGGATGGCTTGCCGGTTGGGCGAAGCGCGTACCGGGCGGTAACAATGACGACCATGAACGTGATCGTGTGCGTCAAGCAGATCCCCGACCCGGCAACCCCGGGGTCGTTGGGTTCCGATAACACTCTCAAGCGAGATGGCAAGCTCATCCTCGACGAGTCCGATAGCTATGGCGTCGAAATGGCGCTGCAGCTGGTGGATGCGGCGGGCGGTGGCGAAGTAAGCCTCGTCTCCATGGCCCCGAATGGTGAGGTGTCGGGCTTGCGCACGGCGCTGGCCATGGGTGCAGCCAAGGGCATGCTCGTCTCTGATCCGGCGCTGAAGGGCAGCGATGCCCTCACCACCGCCAAGGTCTTGGGTGCGGCCATCCAGAAGATGGGGGCGTTCGACCTGGTCATTGCCGCCACCGAATCCAGCGATGGCTACACCGGCACCGTGCCCGAGCAGTTGGCCGAAGTGCTCGGTCTGCCCTCGGTGACGTTCGCCAAGAAGGTCACCATCTCCGGTGGCACCTTGGAAGCCAACCGCCAGACCGAAGATGGTTTCGACGAGGTCACCTGCGCGCTGCCTGCCGTCATCAGCGTGACAGCCGGCGTGGTCGAGCCCCGTTACCCCAGCTTCAAGGGCATCATGGCTGCCAAGGGCAAGCCGATTGAGACCGTCACCGCCGGCGACCTTGGGGTCACCCCGGTCGGCTGGGCTGGCGCCGGTCAGAGCATTGTCAGCGTCACGCAGGCCGAGGCCCGCGCTGCCGGCGAGATCATTGAAGACGACGGAGAGGGTTTCGCCAAGATTGTGGCGTTCCTCGAAAACTTGAAGGTCATCTGAGGAGCAGCGCCATGAACATTTGGGTTTTCTCACAAGAAGCAAGCGGTGCGCCCACGACGGCGACACTCGAACTCCTCACCAAGGCACGCTCTCTGTCGGCGAGCGTGGGGGGCGACGTCACCGCATTCGTCGGTGGCGATGCATCGGCCCTCGCCGCATCGCTCGGCGAGCATGGTGCCACCAAGCTGTACGCCACTGGCGATCTGGCAGGCAAGCTGCCCGGCGTCGCCGTCTCGGCAGCGATGAAGGCCGTCATCGATGGTGGCGATTCGCCCGACCTGATCATGTTCCCGCAGACCACCGAGGGGCGCGACGTGATGAGCCGTCTGTCGGTCAAGCTCGACCGCACCGTGCTCACCAACAATGTCGACATCTCCGTTGAGGGTGGTTCGGTCAGCGTCACCACCCCCATCTTCGGTGGCAACGTCTTGGTCACTACCTCGTTCTCCGGCGCTGGCCCGTTCCTCGCAGCGTTCCGCCCGAAGAGCTTTGCTGCCGAGTCGGCTGGCGGCGCCGCTGTGGCGGTGACTGCCGCACCGGTTCCCGAGCTGGGCTCGATCGGGGCCGCGCACGTCGTCGCCGTGCACATGGAAGCCACGTCCGGCCCGAAGCTGGACGAGGCCGCGATCGTGGTCTCGGGTGGTCGTGGTCTCGGCGAAGCCGCCAAGTACGAACTGGTCGAGACGCTGGCCAAGCTGCTCAAGGGTGCCCCTGGCGCCTCGCGAGCAATCGTCGATGCGGGCTGGGTGCCGTACAGCTACCAGGTCGGCCAAACCGGCAAGGTCGTCAAGCCGGGCGTGTACATCGCCTGTGGCATCTCGGGGGCCACCCAGCACATGGTGGGTATGAAGGGTTCGAAGAACATCATCGCCATCAACAAGGACAAGGAAGCCCCCATCTTCGGCATTGCCGACCTGGGCATTGTGGGCGACGTCCACAAGGTGCTGCCAAAGCTGATCGAGGCGTTGCAGAGTCGCGGCTGACCGAGCAACACCGGAACGGAAGAAGGCGGCCCGCAAGGGCCGCCTTTCACCGTTTTGGGGGCGGGGGCGGGACGGACACCCCGACTGCTCTAGACAAGCGGCCAGGGGTAACGGCGACCGCTGTTGTCCACCGGGAACACTCGGTTCTCCACGACCCACTGTGCTCGCTCCTGAATGGCGGCGACTTCCTCGTCGTTCAGCAAGGCCGCCACACCCAGCGGCACTCGTTCGGCGATCTTGGCCGCAGTTGCCAGCAGTTCGTCAGCCAACGTCTCGCCACCGAACTCCCACACCACGGTGCGCAGCTTGAACTCGGCGGCAAAGCACAAACCGTGGTCGATGCCCCAGATGTGGTCGTCGCCGTCGATCAGCACGTGGCCACTTTTGCGATCGGTGTTGTTCGCCAGAATGTCGAAGAGTGCGACCTTGCGCATCACGTGGTGCAGGTCCTCACGCGCCTCGTAGATGGTGAAGTAGTGCTGCTGGTGGTCGGCCTCCACGAACCATTGCATGCTGCCTTCGCCCAGCGGGCCGTCGCGAATGATGGTGGGCGGCACCAGGTCGATACTCATCGCTTCGCTCAGCAGGTACGCCGCCAGTTCGCGACGGTGGAGCCCCGGCTCGAAGTCCCGCAGCGGGCGCTCGCCGCGCAGCGGCTTGTAGATGGCCTGGCCCACTGGCTCTCCGTCGACGGACAGGTTCACCAGGAAGGTGGCATTGCTGCTCCACGGCATCCGGCCTTCAATATCAACCTCGGCCGTTGCCAGCAGGTGTAGACGATCCGCCATCGACTAATTCATCCGCACGCAGAAGTGGCCGTCGGGGTTGATTGGGTTGGCGCACCACACGCATGCCGGCCGCCCCGCGGCAACGATGTTCTCCGCGTGACGGCAGAATGCGTGCGCCTGATGACGAGTGAGGAACATGCGAATGTGCCCACGGTCGGGGTCTTCGTCCAGCGGCTCACCCTCCTCGTCGACAGCGATGACTTCTTCGAGCTGTAGCAGCACCATGTCGTTGCTGCGGTCGTAGCCGAGTCCGACAGGGCCGAGCACGAACGCCGCGTCGAGGGGGCCGATGAGTTCCATGGCCGCGGCAATCGGGCGTTCGGTGGGCTCGGGCAGATCGTTGAGGACTCGCCGCAGGTAGTCAGAGATGGCGGACGCCTGCTGCTTCTCGCACTTGACCGTGACGCGTTGTGTGCCGCGACGCGCCTGCAGGAAAAACGAGCGATCGCCGGGCTCGCCGAGGGCGCCGACGGTAAAGGCATCCACCTCATCGAAGTCGAAGTACACGCTCATCTCAGGGACTCACCCATCTGAACGACTCACCCATCTGAACGACTCCGTCATCTCAGGCCCACCAGCTCAGGACGGGCGAAGCTCGGCAAGCGAGCCACCCGTGGAGTTGACGGTGAGAACGATTGGCGCGCCCATGCCATACGCAATTGCGGAGACGGAGCAGGTGCCGATGACGATGCGCTGGAAAAGGTCGATGTGGGTGCCCATCGCGTGCGCAACCGCAGCCTTGATGGGATCGGCGTGAGACACGCAGACGATGGTGCCACCGGGGTGAGCCGCACGCAGCCGGTCGATGGCGCCGACGATTCGGTTCTGCATGGCGGTGAAGCTTTCGCCGCCGGGAAAGGTGAATGTGCTGGGTGCGCGCTGCACCGTGTTCCACTCGGGCAGCTTCATCAGGTTCTTCAGCTCAGCGCCCGTCCAGTCGCCAAAGTCGCACTCCAGCAGACCCTTGTCGATGCGAGTCTTCAGACCGCGGGCTGCCGCGATGGGGGCTGCGGTCTCGCGGGCCCGCTCCAGCGGCGAGGCGTAGATGGCGTCGACCTTGGTGAGCGCAGAAATGCGCTCGGCGGCCCGCTGCGCTTGCGCGACCCCTGCCTCGGCCAGGTGCAACCCGGGCGCACGGCCCGGCAAGAGCTTGCCCGTGGTGGGGGTCTGCCCGTGGCGTACCAGGAGGACGACAGTGGGGGCGGGATGGGAGGTCTTCGTTCGGGCCATGTCACTGGGAAACCTACTGCGCTCAGTGTGGCTTCGCTCGTTCAGCTCCACCTGTACGGATGTGACTGTTACCGCTGACGACGGGTTGCGTGGGCGACGATTGCCTCGAACTCGTGCTCTTCCAGGGGCATCACGGAGAGGCGGTTGCCCTTCGCCAGTAGACGGCACTGGCTCAGCTCCGGGAGCGTCTTCAACTCATCCAGCGACACGAACGGCAGCTTCTTCACCGGGGCGACGGTGACCCAATCCCAACGGGGGTCGGTTGGCTTCGAGGCCGGGTCGTAGTACTTGCTTTTCGGGTCGAACTGAGTGGGGTCGGGCTCGGCGGGCTTGGCTACTTTGCAGACGCCGGCGATTCCGGGCGGTGTCGCATTCGAGTGGTAGAAGATGGCCTGGTCGCCCACCTTCATCGCCCGCATGAAGTTGCGCGCCTGGTAGTTGCGCACACCGTCCCAGCCCTCACGCTTGTTGGCCACCAGATGGTCGTACGAGAACACGTCGGGTTCGGACTTGAACAACCAGTAAGCAGCCACGGCAGCGAGGTTATCGGTCGGTGCCCTCGGCGGGGAAGGGCGTCGCGCCGCGATGTACTTCAGAAGGACAGGCGCAGGGCAGTGAACACGGCCATGCCAACGACCATCATCGCGATCATGTTCCGCGTCTTCGCGAACACGAGCGCCGCTGCGACGATGGCCCACATCTCGTAGTTGTGCACGCTCACGTACGGCTGGTGATCGCGAGCGAGCACTCCCTGAGTGATGATTGCGGTGAGCGCGCACGCAGGCGCATATCGCAGCCCTCGCTCGACATTGGCCGGGAGTTCGATGCGCGCTGGCAGCATGAAGAAGCTGGTGCGCGTCGCGATGGTCACGAGCGTCAAGCCCACTATGGCCGCGATCAGGTAAGGAGTGCTGCCCATCAGACAACCTCGCCTTCGTCGGCGATGTCGGCGGCCACCTGGGCGGCCCCGTGGGGTTGGCCGTCGGGGCGTTGGCTTTCGACGCCAACCGCAACGCCAACACCCGCGAGCACCGCGAGGAGCAGCCCCAACCGGAGTGGAAAGTTGACCGTTGCCACCGCAATCAGGCCGGTCACCAGTACGCCGGCGACCACGGGCAGCCGGTGCACCATCGGGATGAGGACGGCGAGCAGGGCCAGGTACGCGCCCAATTCGAGACCCCAGTCGGTTGGCGCCAAACCGCCCAGCAGAATGCCGACGATCGAGGAGCCCATCCAGGCGACCCAGTTGACGACCGCACCGCCATAGAAGTAGCCCCACTGCACTGGGTTGCCCCGCTCTGGATCGTCAGCGAAGCGGCGGGCAAACAGGGCGAAGCCGAGGTCGCCGTTCAGGTAGCCGGCGAGAAGTCGCTGGTGCCAGGGCAACATCACGAACGACTTGCGCGAGGCGGCGGCGAAGATCACGAAACGTAGGTTGACCAGCAGCGCGGTCACCCACACGACCGGCAGCGGAGCCGAGGTGGCCAGCAGCGGCAGCACTGCCAGCTGGGCGGACCCGGCGAACACAGTCAAGGTCATCACCATGGCAACAGTGATGGAGAGCCCGGAATTGACCATCGCGACCCCGGTGACCAATCCCCAGACGGCGATGGCGACACTGAGCGGGGCCATTGCTCGTACGCCCTCGCTGTACGACGGACGGTCGATTGGGGGTAGCAGCCCTCTGAATCTCGCCAACCGATGCATCGCTGTCATCATGCCGTGCGGCCTCTTCGCGGCCTCGCTCCCTCGCTAGTACCAGCGCTACCCGTCAACGCCCCGGGGATGGCGGCGACGATTCCACTCTGGGCTATCGAACACCTGTGGCTGTGGCCGAACCGTCTGCACGTGTTGGCCGCCCGCTTTGGTGACCGCCGTCGCGGTCGCGGATAGTTTCAGGGGCGGCGTCACACTGCCGGGTGCAGTCTCGGGGAGATTTGTCGAACTGATATCAAAGCGATGCCGTTGGCCCGTTGCCTAGTGTGGCGATATGCGCCGCGAACGAGTCCGCCTCGGCGGTAGTTATCGCAAACTGTACCTCGCCACCGCGATGTCCAACATTGGTGACGGCATGTCCGGCATCGCCTATCCGTGGCTGGCCACGGCGATCACGCGCAACCCACTGTTGGTAGCCCTGGTGGTAGCCGCGCAACGACTGCCGTGGTTGGTGTTCACCCTGCCGGCTGGCGTCATCACCGATCGCGTCGATCGCAAGAAGGCAATGGTGCTGATGGACGCATTGCGGTTCGCGTTCACATTGCTGATCGCGTTCGCCGTACTGGCGCAAGAAGGCTCGCTGCCGGCGCCCGACGAGGTGCGCAACGTTGTGGGGACTCGCACCGGGTTGTACCTGCTCTTGTTGCTGGCCACATTGCTGCTGGGCTCGGCGGAGGTGCTGCGCGACAACTGCGGGCAGACGATCATGCCGTCCATCGTCGCCCCCGAGCGTCTCGAACGAGCGAACGGGCGAATGTGGAGCATCGAGTCCGTGGCCAACACGTTCATTGGGCCGCCGATCGGCTCGCTACTGCTGCTCGTCGGGTTCTCTGTGCCGTTCTTCATCGACGCGACCTCGTTCTTCGTGGCCGCCGCCCTCGTGGCGCTCATCCCCGGATCGTTCCGTGCACAGCAACCTGAGCGCGCGCAGGGAGCGCCTGCCCCGTCGTGGAAGGCAGAGTTGAAGGAGGGGGTGCGTTGGTTGTGGGGCAACCAACTACTGCGCTCGATGGCCATCATCCTCGGCCTGATGAACCTCTCGTCGAACCTCAGTGGGGCGATGTTCGTGTTGTTCTCCCAAGACGTACTGCACATCACGCCGCTGACGTTCACCTTCATGGGCTTTGGTTTCGCGGTGGGCGCCATCATCGGTGGCTACGCCGCGCCGTGGATGTCGCGCACGCTCGGCAGCGGCACGTGCCTGGCGCTCACCCTTGGTTCAGCATCGGTGATTGGTGTGCTGGTCGGACTGTCCTCGTGGTGGCCGCTGACCTCGGCGCTGTTCGCCATCGGCACGCTGCTGGGCAGCACCTGGAACGTCATCACCGTCAGCCTGCGCCAGACCATCATCCCGCCACACCTGCTGGGCCGGGTGAACAGTGTGTACCGCTTCTTCGCTTGGGGCATGATGCCAATCGGTGCGCTGATGGGTGGTCTGGTGGTGCTGGTTGCGGGCCGGTTCGTCCGCCACGAGATGGCGTTGCGCTGCGTCTTCTTTGTCGACGGCGCCATCCACTTCGTGCTGTTCATTGTTGGGCGTCGCGTACTGACCACAGAACGTCTTGAGTCGGCGCGCGCCGCTGGCATAGTCAACCTTGCCGTGAGCTGACGGGGCCGTCGGCGCTGTCAGCGGGCGCGGCGGCCTCCCGGTGGTGCCTCCGACAACTGATGGCTCGCGAGTGCGTCGGCGACGGTGCGGTCCAGGTTGCCGGCGGCGACGCCAGGTTCGATGTTCACCAGTCCACGTTGAACGCGGCCGGCGAGACTGCGCTCGAGGTACGGGGCATCTGCGGAGACCTGCCACCAGCCAATGGAGGGTGTTGCTGCGATCCGGTACCGAACTGGCGAGGACCTCCAGGGTCTGCACAGCGACCGTGAGAGGCGGTGGCTGGACGACACGCTCATTGCAATCGTGGTGTGAGGTCAGTGGCGGCCGTTTGTGATTCGTGAGCGCGGCCGGTGGGCGGACTCGTTGGTCGACCGGGTGCCTTCCGGGCAGGATCCGAATGATCTGTTGCTGCTACCCGGGGAGGACGACCTGCTCGTGATGGGTGGCCGGTGTCAGGCGGACTGGTGACACGGCGCCCCGGCGTGCGACACACACAAACCCCCGCATCTCGCTGACCTGGCCTTGGGCACGGCGAACGGGCCACCCCGGCACCAATCCCGGTTATGCCGATGGCCGCCAGTTCAGCGTCCGCCCCCGTCAGCCCGGTACGCGCGCCCGGAATTCATGAGACAGTCGTACTGGAAATGGCGGCGAGAGGGGTCGCACGCGGACGACTGTTGGCCTACGATGGGTACTCTTGAGTGCCAACGACGTCACCCACCACTCGCCGGATCCGGTTGTGCTTGCGGCCATCCGCGCGCATGCCGACTGGGCTGGCGGGCTGCTGCCGGCGCTACATGCGGTGCAGCACCAGTCGGGCTACATCGACAAGGCGTACATCCCGCAGCTGGCGCACACGTTCAACCTCTCCACTGCCGAGGTCTACGGCGTCATCACGTTCTACAAGGATTTCCGGACCGAGGCGCCCAAGGGGCCCATCGTGCAGGTCTGTCGGGCCGAGGCCTGCATCTCGCGCGGTGGCAAGGCCACCGAGCTGAGAGCGCGCGAACTGGGTGCCATGCTGGCAGTCGAGATCGAGGAAGTGTTCTGCCTTGGCCTGTGCGCGCAGGGGCCGTCGGCTGCTACCGGTGGCCGCATGTTCACCGGGGTCGACGAGGCGATGATCGAGACGATCATCGGCGACGCCGTCCGTCGTGCAACCGCACCGGCGGCGAGCCATGAGGGCCGTCACGACGACGACAGCCGTCACGACAACGACAGCCGTCACCACAACGACAGCCGCCCGGACGACGACAGTCGTCACCACAACGACAGCCGTCACCACA
>JAYUCY010000082.1:0-3645 GCA_043740085.1 Ilumatobacteraceae bacterium | reverse complement strand
ACGGCTCGGGGTGCGGCTTGCCATTCGTGACTTCGTCGCCGGTGATGACGACGTCGAACGTGCCGGGTGGAAGGGCCTTCACTACTGCGTCGGCGAAGCGGGCCCAGCTCATCGTGACCAGCGCGCACGGAATACCCGCCTCTCGGAGGGCAATCAGCGTGTCGCGTGCACCGGGCCGCCATGGCACCTTGTGTTGCACGCGAGCGATGACCCCGTCGAGCAGTCGGTTGACGATGTCGTCGATGGGAAGGTCGACACCGCCTTGGTCGCGCAAGATGGCGGCCGAGACGCGCAGATCGTTGCCGACCATCGAGTGCGCCTTCTCCTGGTCCCAGTGGCCACCGAATTCGGCGACCAATTCGTACTCGCACTCAATCCAATACGGCTCCGTGTCGACGATGGTGCCATCCATGTCCCATAGCACGGCCGCCGGGCGCGCCACGGCGCGGGGTTTCTTCGTGGCAGCGCTCATCTTGGCAAGAACCTTAGTTGGCGGCCCATTGATGGAGTGGGCAGGGCCGTTAGAGCGCGAGCGCGACTCGGCGTGCTTCGAGAATCGCCTCGTGGATGGTGCGTGGGGCAACACAATCACCGGCCTGCGCGGTAGCGCCGGCGATCGGCTCGGTAGGCAGGCGGAAGCCGCAATCGACCAGCGCTGCGCACGGGACGATTCGCCGGTCGCCGCTGAAGCGGTCCTCCAACTCGATCTCCCCAGCGCGGACGGCCCGCAGCAGACTGCGGCGCTCGATGGTGGCGCCCTGCTGCTGCAATCGCACATTGGCGGGGGCTAGGTCGCCGGTGCGGGAGAGTTCGTTGCCGGCGATCTGATCCTGCGTGATCAGAATCGCGCGGGTGCCCAAGGTCTCCGCGAGGGCGACGGCAATCGGGCCGCCAATGGGGTCGAAGAGTGCAATCTGACCATCCGGAAGTTCCGCGCCGCGAGCAACCTCCAGAACATCGAAGATGACCGCCCCGTCCGCGATCTCGTAGGAGCGGGTTCCAGGGATTGCGCCGGTGCACTGCACGACCACTTCGCCGGCCCTCGTGACGATGCCTGTGGCGCCGAGTTCGATCTGCACGCCCGCGGTCGCGCACTGGTTGACCAACCACTGGACCAGCGGGCCACCGGGGCCAGCCGCGCCGGCAACGCCACCGAGGTGATCGGCCTGCTCGATCAGTCGCACACGATGACCCCGTATGGCGGCAACTCGAGCGGTCTCCAGACCGGCCACCCCGCCACCGACCACGACCACGTCGCGAGGCCGTGCAGTTGGTACGTACCAGTCAGGATCTTGCGTCTCGCGTCCGCTGGTGGGCTCGGCGACACAGGTGACAATCGGGCTGCGCGCGTCGCGCACCTGGCAGGTCTGATTGCAACGAATGCAGGGCCGCACTGTGTCGGCGGCGTCGGCCGTCAGCTTGGCCACCAGGTCTGGGTCGGCGATCTGCGCACGCGTCATCTCCACGCCGTCGCACACCCCGTCATCGATCGCCCACTCAGCCTGGCCCCACTCGACAATCGAACCCTGCAGGAAGACAGGTGTGTCGCCCACTGCGGCGCGCACGTTGCGGCACACACCGATGTTGAAACCGATCGGTTCGTGAAAGTCGGGCCGAGTCTTCTCCGCCGAATAGATCGAGCCGCGCACGACGACGAGGTAGTCGAGGCTGTCACTGAGCGTTGCGGCAATCTCGACGGCGGCTTCGGGCGTGATGCCCGCCCACGGCGCCAGCTCGTCGCACGACAATCGCAGTCCCACGACCGTGGTACCCGCGGCGGCGCGGACGGCGGCAATCACCTCACGCGTCAACAGCAACCGCTCGTGGCCCCACACATCATCGCGTTGATTGGTGAGCGCCGACATGAACTGGCGCACCAGGCTGTGCTGACCAGCGTTGATTTCCACGCCGTCGCATCCAGCCGCCACAGCAGTAGCTGCTGCCGCGCCGAACCCGGCGACGACTGCTGCGATATCGGCGGCTTCCATCCACTTGGGAACCTCGCGTGAGTTCACCTCTGGCACGCGCGACGGCGCCCACAACTCGCGCTGGTTGTAGGCGCTACTACCCTGGCCACCTGCATGGTCGAGGCCGGCGATGACCAGCGAGCCGTGCACGTGACACGCATTCGCGATCGCGGCCCACCCGGCCGCGCACGAGGCCGCCAATGGAGCGCGTTCGTAGGGCCAATCACTGTCGTGCACGCTGGCGCCCTCGGTCACGATCACGCCGCACCCACCCTGCGCGCGCCGCTGGTAGTACGCGGTGTGGCGCGGTGTGAAGCAGCGGTGTTCGTCGGCCAGGTTGGTGACGTGCGGCCCGAACATCACTCGGTTGCGGGCGGTTGTGACGCCGAGCGCGATTGGCTGCAGAAGCTGCATGGCTAGTTGCGGACCAACCGCAACACCGGAATGACGCGATCGCCAGCCTTCACCTGATAGTCGGCAAAGAACGGCATGATCGCGACCTGCGCGTCGTACAGCCGTTGGCGCTCGGCACCCTCGGCCTCGACCACGGTGGCGTCGTACCTGCCTTCGCCGACCTCCACGTGCACGGCGGTGTTGGTGACCATGTTGCGATACCAGGCCGGGTTGACGGGGGCGCCGCCCATCGAGGCGATGATGACCACGTCGTCGCCGTCGTGGCTGCACACCAGTGGGGTGGTGCGCTGCACACCGGACTTGGCGCCGGTGTGGGTGACCAGCACCATCGGCATGTTCTCAAAGTGGCCGCCAACCTTTCCACCGTTGGCCCGGAACTCGGCGATGACGCCCAGGTCGAAGTCGTTCATGTCGGTCATCTTGACGACGCTACCCGCCGCTCATTCGCCATGAGATGCGGACAATTCACTGCCGCCCAGCAACCGCTTGATGTTGTCGAGGTGGCGCAGCAATACCAGCGCACCAAGCGCGGCCGCGGTGGCGACTTCCCAGCACGGGCCGCCCATCAACGCAACGCCCATCGGGAAACCGACGGTGAGCATCAGCGACGCCAGTGAGGCCTTGCCGGTGGCCTTGCGAATTGTCACCCAGCCGACGGTGAGGATGGCGAAGAGTAGCGGCTGCAGTACCAGGGTGGCGCCACCAATAGTGGCAACCCCCTTGCCACCCTTGAACCGCCGGGTCACGGGGTACATATGGCCCAGGACGGCGGCGGCAACCATCGCGTATGCCAGTGCCGATGGCCGGTGCGTGAAGAGCAACGCGACCACGGCAGGAATGGCGCCCTTGAGACCGTCGAGGATGAACACGACAACGCCCCACTTGGTGCCCATCGTGCGGGCGATGTTGGAGGCGCCAGGGTTACCCGAGCCGACCTCGTGAATGTCGATGCCCTTACTGCGCGCCACCATCACGGCACTGGGGAACGTGCCCAGCAGGTACGCGGGAATGATCAGCAACCAGACCATCACCACCCCCTCCACTCAGCGCCCCAATGGCCGCAGTTACTGTACGCACCATTCCCGCGCGAGCCAGCGCTCCCATCCCACGCAGTGCCCGGTTTGGCACCCTCCTCCGCCCAAGGGCGAGTAAGCGTGACGAATACGGGGGGCCCGCTCAATTGGTGATCGCGACAGTTCCTGTGTTTGGAGGTGTCGCGTGGGTGATCAGTGGGGTTGGAGTCGAGAGCGGGTGCCGCGGTCGG
>JAYUCY010000081.1:0-8723 GCA_043740085.1 Ilumatobacteraceae bacterium | reverse complement strand
CGACGGCAGCGTTGTCTCGTTCACGGGGACGGTCGGTCGCCGGACCCTGTTCGATGCGGATGGGATGCGGGCGTGGCGCTGATCGGCTGACGCCGAGCTGCGACCCACCCAAGTATCACCGACACCGCCAGCGAGGCCGAACCCCAGGGCGCGACTGCGCGCAGTGCGGGCTCGATCGTGGTGGCGAGCGCTCCCGTGCGGGCTACTACCAGTGCGGCACCAGTGCCAATCGCCGCCACGGCCCATCGCCCCCACCGGGGTGTACGGCGTAGGCGGGACAGCAGCGCAACCAGCGGGCCGAGGACCACGGGCCACGCACCGAACAGTGCACCAACAAGTGCACTCTGGCGGCCGGTGGCACCGTAGAGGCCGGCCCACAGGACCGCGCCGATGATGCCCAGTTGCCACCCGAACGGAAGGTATTCGCCGGCAACAAGTTCCACGAGCACAACCATCGCAACGAACATGGCGACCCCCACCACCTGGTCGGTCTCGGGCACACAGCCGTACACCGCGGCCAGCCATGCCAGCACCGTCAGCGGAACAGCGCCTGGCCGGGGGAGCAGCGTGCGGGCCAGGGGCAATAGACCGGCGAGAAGAGCGGCCAGCACGATTGCCGTCGTTGTCGCCCACCAGTGCGAGCGATCACCCAGGTCACTGTCGTTCCAACTCAGCGCAACAGCGGCGAGACCGGTCGCGGCCCCCAGCGCAAGCCGGCTACCAATGCCAATGTTCGACAGCGACACCTCCGGTGAAATGGCGGAGGTCAACCTCGTGCCGAGGTGATCACGTCGCAGATCCACTCGACATCGCCATCCGTGAGCCGGGCGCTGGATGGCAGGCTGAGCGTGGTCTCGAAGAGGCGTTCGGCGACAGCGCCCCCCACCACCGAGTGCCCCGCGAACACCGGCTGCATGTGCATCGGTTTGAACCCATGGCGGGCCTCGATGCCTGCCTCGCGCAGTGCCGTCAGGATCTTCGGAGGCGTGGCCCCGAACGTTGCCGGATCGAACGCAACCGTCGTCAGCCAATGGTTCGGTTCGCAATGGTCGGGGATGCCCTGGAACGTGACGCCTGGTAGCGCGCCAAGATGTGCGCGATAGGCGGCATTGACGCGCCGCCGACCCTCGATGCGCTGGGGCAGCGTGCGCAGCTGGCCGCGGCCAACCGCCGCGTTGAGGTTGCCCATCCGGAAGTTGAACCCGATCTCACGATGCTCGTACCACAGCTCGGGTTGGCGCGCTTGGGTGGCCAGATGGCGGGCGTGCGCGACCAGATCGAGATCGTTGGAGATCAGCGCGCCGCCGCCACCGGTGGTGACGATCTTGTTACCGTTGAACGACAGCACCCCGACGCGTCCATAGCCGCCGGCCGGCTGGCCATCGCGCGTCGCGCCCAGCGCTTCGGCAGCGTCCTCCACCAATGGCACGCCGTAGCGCGCACACGCCGCGGCGATGCGGGCGCCATCGGCAACCGACCCATATAGGTCGACAGCGACGACGGCGGCCGGCAGCCGGTCGTCGGCCGCGCGAGCGGCGAGTTCTGCCTCCAGCAGCTCAGGGTCGAGGTGCCACGTGGATGGCTCGCAGTCGACGAAGCACGGGCGAGCACCCAGGTACGTGACTGCAAACGCGCTGGCTCCGAACGTGAGATCGCTGACCAGTACTTCGTCGTCGCGCTGCACACCCACGGCCATGAGCGCCAGCTGGATGGCGGCGGTTCCGCTGGAGAGTGCGGCGACCCCGCCAACCTCGGTGAGGGCGGCAAGCTCGGCCTCGAAGGCGGCAATGTCCGGTCCGGCGGGCGCGACCCAGCCCGAGTCGAACGCGGCGAGCAAAAGTTCGCGCTCGTCGTCACCCACCTCCGGCGGGGACAGCAGCACCTTCCATGTGGGAGACGTCCAGGTCACTCGGATAGTGTGCCATCTGCGCTGGCCGCGAAGCCGTCTTGCGCATGGTTGCGGGCCGTAACCTGTGAGCAATGACGCAAGCGGGAAGCAGACGGCGATGAGCGCAACGCTCGAGATTCTCAGCGTATGCACGCACAATCGCACGCGCTCCGTGCTGATCGGTGCGCTGCTGGACGCTCATTTGCGAGCGGCTGGCCTGGCCCCTCACATCCAGTCGGCCGGCACCGCGGCCGATGGTCAGCAACCAATCGAACGTGCCGTTCGCCTTTTGGCCGCCCGCGGGATTGCAGTTGATGACCACTTCAGCCGACCGATTGTGGCCGATGATGTGAGCGCGGCCGACCTCATCCTCACCGCCGAGCAACAGCACGTCGTTGCCATCGCCGGCCAGTGGCCCGATGCGTTCGCCCGTACCTTCACGCTGCCCGAGCTGGTCGGGCGCGCTCGGTCGGTCGGGCCGCGCGGAGATCGTTCCCTGGCCGAGTGGCTCGGTGAGATCGGTGTCGGCAGGCCCACCGCGCTCGACTACCTGGACGCAACCGACATACCCGAATTGGCCGACCCGACGGGAAAGTCGCGGGCAGTGTGGGACGCGTCGTTCGGTGAGATCGATGCGCTCACCAAACAACTGGCGAAGGTGCTGGCATGAGAGCAGGGGAAACCATCAAGCGGGCCAGTGCGGCGCTTGACGCGGTGCTGCCACCGGCACCCGGCGTCACAGTTTTGATCTACCACCGCGTTGGCGGCGGCAGCGACAGCGCTGTCGACATGGATGCTGATGCGTTCGAACAGCAACTGGAACACCTCGCCGAGCATCACGACGTCATCACGCTGGAGACCGCGCTGATCAGGCTGGCCGACGCCGCTGGTCCGCATGACGACGCGGATCCGCAGGACGACTCGGCCCGCCGAAGTGTGGTGATCACATTTGACGATGGCACTGCCGACTTCACCGACGTGTCCGTGCCGGCCCTCGTGCGCCACCAGCTGCCGGCCACGCTGTACGCCGCCACTCGGTTCATCGATGAGGGGGAGGAGTTTCCGTGGGGCGCACCGCCCACCTCCTGGGCTGCTTTGCGCGACGCCGTGTCGACCGGCTTCGTGACCGTTGGTTCGCACACTCATTCGCACTGGCTGCTGGACCGCCAGCCGGCGGCCGAGATCGAGGCCGACCTCGATCGTTCCATCGAGCTCATCGGTGCCCACCTCGGCGCTGTGCCCGCGGACTTTGCCTACCCGAAAGCGTTGCCCGCCGCGGCCGTGTCCGAGATCGCAGTGCGCCGTCGATTCCGCTCGGCCGCACTGGCCGGCAGCCGAGTGAATCGACCAGGTGTCACCGACCCGTTCCGGCTTGCGCGCACACCGATCCAGCGGGGCGACGGCTTCCGCTGGTTTGCCGCCAAGGCCAATGGGGGCCTGCGGCTGGAGGGCGAGATCCGCGCCGCACTGGCCCGCGTTCGATACCGAGGCGCCAACTCGTGACGCTCGATCCGAAGCAACCTGGTCGCCGTCGCCTGGTGCACCTGACCACCACCGACATGAGCCTCGACTGGCTGCTCGCACCTCAGCTGCAAGCGTTCGCCGCAGCGGGTTTTGAGGTCATCGGCATGTCAGCGGCCGGCGAGCACGTCGACAATCTTGCGGCCATGGGTATTCCCCACGTGCCGGTGCCGGGCTTCACCCGTTCGACTAATCCTCTGCAGGATGTGCGCGCGTTCGGGCAGCTTGTCCGCCTGCTGCGCCAGGTACGGCCCGACATTCTTCATACGCACAACCCAAAGCCGGGCATCCTCGGCCGCATCGCTGGGCGGCTCGCACGCGTGCCGCTGGTGGTCAATACACAGCATGGGCTCTACGCGCAGCCCACCGATCGGTGGCAACGTCGTTGGCCGGTGTACGCGGCCGAGCGTGTTGCGGCGGCATTCAGCCATGTCGAGCTGGTGCAGAACCCGGAGGATGTTGAGACGCTGGTTCACCGGTTGCGGGTGCCGGCGCGCAAGGTGCGGCTGCTCGGTAATGGCATTGATCTAGTCAGGTTCGACCCCGATGCTGTGTCCGTTGCCGAACGTTCTCGGATGCGAACGGAGTGGGGCATCTCGCCCGACGACGTCGTGTGCGGCATGGTCGGCCGGCTGGTCCTGGAGAAGGGCATCGCCGAAATCTGCGAGGCCGCCCACCTGCTGCACGACCAGGGCAGCCCCGTGCGATTTGTCATTGTCGGCCCGCGCGAACCAGACAAGGCTGACGGCCTTAGCCAGGAGATCATCGACAGAGCCGTTGGCGACGGCGTTGTGTTCGCCGGCGTGCGCACTGACATGCCCGAGTGCTACGCGGCGATGGACCTGTTCCTGACGGCCAGCTGGCGAGAAGGTTTTCCGCGCAGTGCAATGGAAGCCGCGGCGATGGGTTTGCCGACGGTGGCCAGCGACATCCGTGGCAACCGACAGGTCATCGACGACGACGTCACCGGCACGCTGGTACCCGTCCGCGATGCCAACGCCATCGCCGCCGCGGTGCATCGTCTGGCCACCCAGCCCGAGCTGCGAGCACGGATGTCGACGGCCGCCCGCCAGCGAGCGGCCGATCACTTCGACCAGGCGCAAGTAATCGCTCGCACGCTGGCGGCGTACGAATAACTGCAACGAGGCCGGGGCGTCCGGCACTCCGTCGCGTAGCTGGTCGGGGCCGGTCGGTCAGGGGCGGTCGGCGGGAAGCTCGTGCATCGTGACGCCTTCGCCATGGTCGACACCACTGCGGCCGAGCACCGTTGGCACCGTGCGCAGCAGAATGCGAACGTCGCCGTGCAGGCTGCGTTCGCGCACGTACTGCACGTCGAGCGCTAGCCGCTCGGGCCAATCGACGGCGTTGCGGCCGCTCACCTGCGCCAAGCCGGTGATGCCCGGCTTCACCTCAAACCGCCGGTACTCGTCGCCGCGGTAGCGGTCCCAGTAGTGCACCGGGAGCGGCCGCGGGCCAACCAGCGTCACGTCACCGCGCAACAGGTTCACCAGCGACGGCAACTCGTCCAGGCTGGTGCCGCGCAGGAAACGGCCAAGCGCAGTGAGCCGTTCGGCGTCGAATTCGGGAGCCTCGCGTCCCGGCGCCGCGTGGCGCATCGTTCGGAACTTGAGCAACTGAAACGGATGCCCTGCCAGACCCAACCGTCGCTGACGGAACAGGACTCCGCGGCCCATACGGACACGCACCGCAATGGCCAGGCACAGCAGTACCGGCGATGCGATGACAAGCCCGACGCCGGCTACCGCGATGTCGGCCATCCGCCGCACGACGTCGGCAGGCTTCGTCATTGCGCCGACCCGACAATGCGGGCGGGGCAACCAACCACCACCGCACCAGCGGGCACGTCGCGCACGACCACCGCGCCGGCACCGACCACTGCGCCGGCACCGATGGAGATGCCCGGCAACACTCGTGCGCCCAGGCCGATGAGCGCACCGTCGCCGACGACAACGCCGCCGCCCAGCGCCGAACCGGGGGCGATGTGGACAAAGCGGCCGATGTCGCAATCGTGGTCGACCGAGGCGTTGGTATTGACGATTGTTCCCTCTCCGATGAGGGTGGCAGCATTGACGGTGCCGCCGGGAAGTACGGCGCTGCCCTGTGCGAGTGACGCAGTGTGCGAGACCATCGCGAAACGGCTGACGGCGACCGCAAGCGGCAGCCCGGTGACGGCCCAACGCGATGCGACGTTGGCTCGCGCGGTGTTGTCGCCGATTGCGATGAAGCCTGTGGCGACACTTTGACGCTGTGCGGTCGCCGAGAGGTCCGCGTCGGTGCCCACCATCGCCACACCGAGGTTGGCGACCCCGCTGCCATCGCGACTCACCGCACCAACGACACGAAGTGCCGGGTTGTCCAGGAGTGCCTCCAGGCAGACTCTGGCGTGGCCGCCAGCACCAATGAGCAGCAACGATGTCTGATTCGACTCGGTCACGAGGCGAAACAGTATCGTACGGGCACCAGCCGCGCGTGCTCCATCACCACACGTGGTGTTATGGGGGTTGAACGGCAAGGTACTTTCAAGACTCCTTCAAGCCCTCTTTTCCACAGCGAGTGATGCGAGTACACTGACGGCGTTCGGGTTCGCAACGACTGATGTCGCGGTGGCTCGCCGGAAGACGGGAAAGGTGTACGCCATGAGGAAAATGTTGATCGCCACATCAGCTGCGGTGCTCTCGGTTGCGGGGTTCTCAGGGGTCGCAGACGCGTACCCGGTACCCACTCCGCCGACCACGGAGGTCGCCGTCCAGCCTCCGGCCCCGAACACCACCGAACCCAAGCTGCCGGTCACCGGTGGCAACATCGATGATTCGTTGGTGCTGGGTGCCTCGGTTGCGGCCTTGGGTGCTGGCCTGATTCTGGTCACCCGCCGTCGCAAGCGCCCCGCCGGAGTCTGATTCGGTTACTCGGGTTCGTTGCGACGGCGGTCGCGGTCGACCCGGTCTTTGGCCAGCTTCAAGAGGCCAACAATGACGCCAATCGGGCCGAGCACGAGCAAGATCTCGTCCCAGCCACCTTGATGCGCGATCAGTGCACTCACGTTGCTTCGATGGTCACGAGCACGTCTTGGGTGATGTGGCTTTCCACCTTGAACGTACCAGTCGCGTCGATGGTGAAGTTGAGTGTGACCATCTGGCCTGCCTTCGCTTTCTGCTCGATTTCTACACCGTGAACGTGGAACTCGTCGTCGGCGTTCGGGTTGGTGATGTTGAGGGTGATCTCCGAGCCAACCGTCACGCGCTCGATGCGATCCTCGCCGCTGTCCACACCGACCACCACGTCAATCTGTACGGGACCGCTCAGAGGTGTGTCGGACGACGAATCCCCGGCGATGGCGGTGTCGACAGTGGTGGAGTCCGGCATCAGTAGCGTCGTCTGGGTCGCTTCGGCCGCATCTGTGCTGACGGCGGCCACGGAGGTGCCATCGGTAGCGGATGACGAGTCGTCTCCGCAGGCGCCGAGCATCAGTAGGGCCACGGGAATGACGGCCAGAGTATGAACTGTTCGCATAGTCGCAATCCTAAGGTTCGGCCTGATTCAATGGTCGTTCGGCCCCTCGCGAAAGTTGCCCATGCGCACCCAAGTGGAAGAAACGATCGAAGTGATCCGCCCGGCCCTACAGGCCGATGGTGGCGACATCATCCTGCGTGATGTGGACGAGGCCAACGGCATCATCACGGTCACGCTGATCGGCGCGTGCGGCACCTGCCCGGCCAGCGGCCAAACGTTGAAGGCAGGCATCGAGCGGATCATGCGCGACCGCATCGACGGCGTCACCGAAGTCATCAACGTTGTTCCCAACGAGCTATGAGCCGCCGTTCAGCACCAGTTTCCGAGCTGTTTGCAGCCGCCTGTGGAGGCGACCGTGGCTCGCTGGCCCGGCTGTTGTCGCTGGTCGAACGCGGCGGCGATGAGGCGCGCGAAGTCAGTCGACTGTCGTACCCCCTGTCCGGTGGCGGGTACACCGTTGGCCTCACCGGCGCTCCGGGGGCAGGCAAGAGCACGTTGACCTCGGCAACCATCGGCCATTTGCGAGCGAGTGGGCAAGAAGTTGCCGTGTTGGCGATCGACCCGTCGTCGCCGTTCACCGGCGGTGCGATTTTGGGTGACCGCGTGCGCATGCAAGACCATGCCACCGACCCGGGTGTGTTCATCCGTTCGATGGCCACGCGTGGTCACCTCGGCGGGCTCTCGCTGGCGACACCGGAGGCCGTGCGGCTGCTCGATGCTGTGGGGCGACGGTGGACGCTCGTTGAGACCGTTGGCGTGGGCCAGGTGGAAGTGGAGATTGCCGGCAAGGCCGACACCACCGTGGTCGTGGTCAACCCGGGCTGGGGCGATTCGGTGCAGGCCAACAAGGCCGGCCTGATGGAGATTGCCGACATCTTCGTGATCAACAAGGCCGACCGCAAGGGTGTGGAAGACACCCGCCGCGACCTGGAGCAGATGCTGGAGCTCAGCGACCTTCCCCACGAGGCGTGGCGCCCGCCGATCATCCCGGTGGTGGCGACCGAGAAGCGTGGCATCGTCGAGATGTGGGACACGGTTGTTGCCCATCGGGCGTTCATCGAGGCCAACGGCGAGCTGATCCGCCGTCGCGAGTTCCGCCTGCGTGAGGAGCTGCGTGAGATCGTGGCGCGCCGGCTGGAGCAGCGTGCCCGCGAGCTGGCCACCGGCGATCGTTGGAATGAGTTGCAGGAAGCCGTGTTCCACCGCACCATCGACCCCTGGGCAGCCGCCGACGAAATGCTGAAGTCCGTCGGCGCCTAAGTCAGCAGCCGGACTCCACTTCGGCGTTGAAGCGCGCCTGTGGCGCGCCTCAACGCCGAAGCTTGGTTGGAAGGGCGGGTTAGGGTTCGGGGATGGATGAACTGGTGTTGGTCGAACGGCGTGACGATGGCGTGGCTGTGGTCACGCTCAACAATCCGAAGGTGAATGCGCTGTCGCAGGCACTGCTGTCCGAGCTGTACGCAGCGGCCGTGGACTTGACGGAGAACCCGCCCGGGGCGGTGGTCATCACCGGCGGCGCACGGCTGCTGGCGGCCGGCGCCGACATCAGCGAGTTCGGCGGCGCCGACGAGGGCCGCGCCATCGGCGAAGGCTTTCATCGCGCACTCAATGCCGTAGCCGCGATCCCGCGGTTCGTCATCGCGGCGGTCAGCGGATACGCACTCGGTGGCGGTTGTGAGCTGGCGCTGGCGTGCGACTATCGCATCGTCAGCGAGCGAGCTGTCTTCGGTCAGCCGGAAGTGCTGCTGGGCATCATCCCCGGTGGCGGCGGCACCCAGCGGTT
>JAYUCY010000080.1:0-19551 GCA_043740085.1 Ilumatobacteraceae bacterium | reverse complement strand
CGCGATCATCAACGGTCGCCCGCGCGAGATCCACCAATGGGATACTGCAGCCGAAAGATTCGCCGAGCTTGTCGCGGCCACCACTTGAGCCCGCCGGGTGGTTACCCGCCCATGGGCGGCGAACCGTGCCAACAAGGGGACGTATAGCGCTTCTAGGGCGCTAGCGGGGTGTCAACGGCGGGCGACTCGACAACGGCGGGCGACTCGACGACGGCGGGCGACTCGACGACAACGACCTTCTTCTTGGGCGGGGGGACGCCGACACTGGGGGACTTGTCGGCCCACTCGGGCCAGCGGCGACGGCTGACGATCGACAGCGTGCGCAGCAGCTTCATCGCCACCTCGTCCTCCTGCGCAGGGCGGGCGATGATGGTGCCATCGGCGATCATGCGGTTGATCACTTCCTCACCCAATTCGGTGCGCACGATGGTGAGCGTCCAGTCGTTGTCCTTGCCGATGCCACCGGTGGCGATGTCGGAGTGCTCGGCGGCAAAGTCGGGGCAGTTCTTGCATCCCTGGCGCGTCCACTGGTGGCATTCCTTGAGGTCAATCTCGTGGTATGAGCCGTCCTTCATCCAGATCTGGAAGACGCCCTTGATGTTCATTTTCACCATGTCCTGCTTGAGCAGGCCGTACTTCGCCTCGAACAGCTCGGGGAAGATGGAATCGTCGAACGTCTTGCTGCACAGCAGGCCGATATTGAACAGGAACGGTTTGCTGACCTTGCCAGCCTTGCGGTCCCACATCACCGGCGGCGACGACGTTTGGCAGCCCATGCCCACCAATGCCAGCCGGCTGAAGCCACGCTCCTTCGCCTCCGGCAACGCCAGCGGGTTCGCGCAGTAGGTATAGCGGCTGCCGGCGGTGGCGAGCACCTCTTCGCGGTTGGTGACCACGACCGGCTTCGCCTTCCACGCATCGTCGGCTTCGACACCACTGACCAATGCGGCTTCGATGTAGTCGTGCTCCAGTAGCCAGTTCAGCATCGCCGAGACGAAGCCACCGTCTTGGCCCTTGGAGTGCTCTTCGTCGTTGGCGGCGCGGGTGAGCAGCAGCTGGCGCCAGATACCGCTCATCTCCTCGGGCTCACGCACCTTGCCGAACAGGTGCATATCGGCGGCAGGTTCCCATGCTCGAAAGCGAGGGCACGCCCGGGTGCAGGTGGTGCACCCCTTCTCGCCGTGGATGCAGTTGTCGAGACCAAGTTCCTCTTCGATGTGGAAGGGGATGTACTTGCCCTCCTCGTGCTCGTACCCGATGACATCGTGCGGGCAGGTGACCACGCAGCCGGCGCACCCGGTGCACAGGCCAGTGGTGATCACCTCGGCATACAGCTCCTTCCACTGCGCGGTCCAGCGGCCAGCCTGGGCGGGGGTCTCGAGAGTGCCAGATGCATCCAACGTCATGTCGACGACTCTACGACGCGCACGTCGGCCGCCGCTCGTTCGGCGCAGGGTTCAGCTGTTGCGCTGGCGGGCGATGGTGCGCGATGTGAACATGGTGGGATCTGCTTGGGTCGTGTGTGTCAGGGCTGTCGGAATCGCGTGATGGCGGGAATTCACAGGATCGACCGATGTCGGAAACAAGGCGGAAACAAAGTGGCGGCAGCGTGCAAATTCGCGCGACGCCCGCTGCTTCGAGGCGGCCCGACACCACGGAGAACTGTTCATGACCAGCGGCGACATCGCATGGGTCCTCGTCTCGGCAGCAATGGTGCTGTTGATGACGCCCGGCTTGGCCTTTTTCTATGGCGGGATGGATCGCAGTCGCAACGTGCTCAACATGTTGATGATGAACTTCTACTGCGTGCTGATCATCCCGATCCTGTGGGTGGTTGTCGGCTACTCGCTGGCGCAGGTCCCGTTCGGGAACGACTGGCTCGGCAACCTGGACGCGCTGATGCTGAAGGACATTGGCATCACCGGTGACGACGGCGGCCACACGCTGGCTGTCATCGCCTACCTCGGCATGTTCGCGGCCATCACCCCAGCCTTGATCAGCGGGGCGGTCGCTGATCGGATGAAGTTCAGCGCCTGGGCCATCTTCGTGCCGGCGTGGTCACTGCTCGTGTACGTGCCGGTGTTCAAGTGGGTGTTCGGCGGCTGGCTCGGCCAGCGCGGGTCGCTCGACTTCGCCGGCGGCACGGCCATCCATGTCAATGCCGGCATTGCTGCGCTCGCCGCAGTGCTGGTTCTTGGCAAGCGCAGAGGATGGCCGCACGAGGGTCAGCCGCCCCACAGCATGCCGTTGGTGATGATCGGTACCGGCATCCTGTGGTTCGGCTGGTTCGGGTTCAACGCCGGTTCGGCGTTGATGGCCAACGGCCAAGCCGTGCAGGCGTTCATGAACACGTTCCTCGCCGCCGCCGCCGGCGGCTTGGCCTGGGTGCTGGCCGAATGGTTGCGCGACGGGCACCCCACCAACCTCGGGGCCGCCTCGGGCATCGTCGCCGGCCTGGTGGCGATCACACCAGCGGCTGGCTATGTCAGCGGCCCTGCTCCTATCATCATCGGCCTCATCGCCGGCACCGTCTGCTGCTACGCAGTCAAGTTGAAGACCCGCCTGGGCTACGACGATGCACTCGATGTCGTGGGCGTGCACCTTGTCGGTGGCCTCGTCGGCTCGCTGCTCATCGGGTTCTTCGCCAACCCTGAGTTCTTCGGTGCGACCTTCATGAAAGGCATCTTCTACGGCGGTAGCGCGAAGTTGCTCGGCGAGCAGTTGCTGGCCAACAGCGCGACAATGGCCTGGTCGTTCACCATCACCTTCGGCATCATGATCGCGTTGAAGAAGACAATCGGTGTGCGGGTTCCCGAGGACGCGGAGTCCACCGGCCTCGATGTCACGCTGCACGGTGAAACCGCCTACCACTCCGGCGGCCTCGGCTGAGCCGGCCACTTGGACGCTGCCGGAAGCTCTGAACAGGCAAGGTCGACTCGATCGTGCGCCTGCGTGCGGGTGATTGCGGCGCCGACGTAATCTGCCGGAAGGTGTGGACCGTTCGGGCGTAACTAGGCTGGTCTTATGCAGCCGGTCGACGCCGCCACCATCAAACGGATGCGCACCCATGTGGTGGGCGACCCGGACCTGGGTGGCCGAGTGCTGGCCCGACGATTGTCGCAGCAGGCCGATGCATGGCTGTACTCCCTCGGCAGCGAACTTCCTACGGGCTGGTCGGTGATGGCAACTGGCGGTTATGCGCGCGGCGTGTTGTGCCCGGGCAGCGACATCGACGTGATGTTGGTGCACCCGGTCAAGGCTCACGACACCGACGTGCGCGTGGTGGCCGAGAAGCTCTGGTATCCAATGTGGGACGGCGGTTTGAAGCTGAGCCCGGCCACTCATAGTTCCAAGACGCTGCTGGCGTTGGCCGCTGGCGACCTGGACACAGCGACCGCCGTGTTGAAAGTGCGCTGCCTCGCTGGCGACCGTCAGGTCGTTGCCGATCTGCAGCAGCAGGCACTGGAGGTGTGGCGTCGTAAACCCATGGCGTGGCTGCAGCGATTGTTGGAGACCGGCCAGCAGCGGTGGATGAAGTTGGGCGACGTCGCCTCCCTGCTGGAGCCTGATTTGAAGGACGGTCGCGGCGGTTTGCGCGACTACGACATGATCCGGTGGGCGCTGGCAGTGGATCGTGCCGACGTCACCGCCGCGTTCGATGGTCCCTTCGACGACCTCGCCGGCCCAGCCGACCTGGTGCTGGCGGCACGCTGCGAACTACACCGGCTCACCGGCCGCACATCCAACGTGCTGCAGCTGCAAGACCAGGACAAGGTCGCTGAGACGATGGGCTTCGCCGACGCGGACTCGCTCATGCTGCAGCTCTCGGGCGCGGCGCACACCATCGAATGGGCGACGGAGCGGTTCTGGCGTCGCATCGAACGATTGCTTCACGGTGGCCGCGGCACCTTACGAACCGGTGCCACCATCGGTGCCGGGGTGACCGTGATCGATGGCGAGGCGCACATCGCGGCGGATGCCGAAGTCGACGAACCTTCGTACGTCTTCCACCTTGCGGCCACCGCCGCCCACGCCGGCCTGCCGGTCAGTGTGCAGTCATTGCAGGTGCTCGCCAGTCGCGGCGCTGAGCCGGGCGAACCGTGGAGCGAGCGCACCCGTCGCTCGTTCGTCAGTCTGCTCGGTGCCGGGCAAGGTCTCGTTGGCGCTGTCGAGGCGCTGGAGCGCTACGACCTCTTCAGTCGCTACCTTCCCGAATGGCGCCATGTGCGCAGCCTTCCGCAGCGCAATGCGTTCCACACCTTTACGGTTGATCGCCACTTGCTCCAAACGGTCGCCAACGCGAACGAGTTCGTGCGTGAGGTGGCCCGACCAGACCTGCTGTTGTGCGGCGCCCTGCTGCACGACATTGGGAAGGGCCATCCCGGCGATCACACCGAGGTTGGTATGCAGCTGGTGGTGAGGATCGCCGACCGTATGGGCTGGCCCTCCGACGACATCGACACGCTCGTCGCCCTGGTCGAGCACCATCTGCTCATCGCCGAGACGGCGACGCGACGCGACCTCAGCGACCCACGCACCGCTGCCAATGTGGCCGCCTCAGTGGGCGAGCTTGGCCGGTTGGAGTTGCTCGACGCGCTCACCCGCGCCGACAGTCTTGCGACCGGGCCGTCCGCATGGTCGGCCTGGAAGGCAGGGCTGGTCGATGAGCTGGTCGATCGCACTGCTCGCCTGCTGCGCGGCGACGGCCGGTCGCACGGGCCATCGGGTGACCCCAACCGCTTTGCCGCGCTGGTCGCTGCCCTCAACGAGCATGGCGGCCTGCAACTGCAGCATGTGATCGACGACGAGTTCGAGGTTTTGCGCATCGCCAGCACCGACCGCAGTGGCCTCTTCGCATTGATCGCTGGCGCGTTGTCGTTGCATGGCGTCGACGTGGTGGCTGCTAACGCACACACCGGCCCTGACGGCACTGCGGTCGACGAGTTTCGTTTGTCCCGTGCGCAGGGCACTGCAGTGCCGTGGGATCGCATCGAACACGATTTGCGTAGTGCCCTGGCAGGGCAGCTCGACATCTCTGCTCGGCTCTCGCAACGAATCACGGCTCGGTCTCGTCGCCGCCCACTGGCTGCCGCAACACCGCGCCGGGAGGTTCTTGTCAGCAACGACGCGTCGGATCACGCGACAATGATCGACGTGCGCGCGCCCGATGGACCGCTGGTGCTGTATCGACTATCCAACGAGTTGGTGGCGGCCGGCCTCGACATTCGTTCGGCCAAGGTCGCCACTCTCGGCCACGAGGTGGTCGACGTCTTCTACGTGCAAACTCGCGACGGCGGAAAACTGCCCACCGAGCAGCACGAGGCGCTGCGCGTCGGCCTGAAGTCCGCGCTCGCTGACGGGTAATGCGGCCGAACGCTCAAAACCACAGGGGCCGTGGCGGGCCTCATCCGACGATCAGACCCACCACGGCCCCTGCCGTTGTGCAAGTGGTCGACGACTAGATGGCGTCGACCCCTTCCTCCCCAGTTCGGATACGAACCAGGCGGTCGACATCGACCACCCAGATCTTGCCGTCACCGATTTTGCCTGTCGCTGCTGCAGCGCGCAGCACCTCGATGACGCCGTCGACGGCGCTGTCATCGACGGCCATCTCCAGCTTCACCTTCGGAACAAAGTCAATGTTGTACTCGGTGCCGCGGTAGACCTCGGTGTGGCCGCCCTGGCGACCAAAACCGCGGACTTCGGTGACTGTGATGCCGACTACGCCGGCGGCCTTGACGGCCGCCTTGACGTCGTCAAGTTTAAATGGTTTGACGATTGCTGTAATGAGTTTCAAAGTTGTATCGCCTTCCGGATCGGAGCGTGATTGATGTTACGTGGCCATGGATGAACTGTCAGTCGGTGTAGCCCAGAACACCCATCTCGGGGAGATCGAGGCCGGACAGTTCGTCCTCCTCGGATGAGCGGATGCCGCCCTTGGTCATCTTGTTCTGAATCTTGAAGAAGCCGAAGACGATGCCGAAGATGACGGTCCAGATCACGAGTGCGCCGAGGGCCTGGGCGCCGAGTTGGCCCCACTCACCATCGATGATGCCGGCGACGCCAGTGGTGGTCGAGCCGTTCCAGCCGGCGCCGTATGTGCCGTTGGCGAAGATGCCAACTGCCAGTACGCCGAAAGTGCCGCAGACGCCGTGGACAGCAATGGCGCCCACCGGATCGTCAATGCCGCGACGCTCGAGGAAGAACACCGCCTCAATTGCGATGACAGCTGCGAGAGCACCGATGACTGCTGCGGCCCATGGTGCCACGAACGCGCAGGGAGCCGTGATCGCGACCAAGCCAGCGAGCATGCCGTTCACCATCATGCCGGGGTCCGGCTTACCGGAGCGCCAGGTGATGTAGTACATCGCGATGACCGAGCCGACGGCAGCGGCGATCGCAGTATTGGTAGCGACGGTGGCGAACTGGATGTCGGTGGAGCTGAAGGTGGACGCAGCGTTGAAGCCGAACCAACCGAACAGCAGGATGAAGCAACCAAGCTGAGCCATCGGGATGTTGTGGCCAGGAATTGCCCTGGCTTTGCCATCTGGACCGAACTTGCCAATTCGTGGCCCGAGGACAATTGCGCCAGCGAGTGCAGCGACGCCGCCGACGGCATGAACAACGCCAGAGCCGGCAAAGTCAACGTAGCCAGCACCCAGGTGCATGGTCTCCCACGACTTGGCCAGCCAGCCGCCACCCCACGTCCACGCTGCGAACAGCGGGTAATAGAGCGCGCCGCAGAACAGACCCCAGATCACGAAACTCTTCCACTTCCACCGTTCTGCCATCGACCCGGTGGGGATCGTGGCGACGGTGTCCATGAAGGCAACCATGTACAGGAAGAAGCCGAGCAGTGCCGGCGTTGCGGCATCACCGAGATGGCTGTAGCCCCAGTAGAAGATGCCGGTGAACTCGCCACCGACGGCCGGAAGGCCGTCGCCGTTCATTGGTGAGGTCAGACCCATCGGGGCGTAGCTGAAGCCGGAGAATGCCAGCGGGAAGCCGACGAACATGAACCCGACGAAGCCGAGGCCGAAGATTGCAAAGTTGGTGCTCATCACCTCGGCGGCGTTCTTCTTCTGGGTGAAGCCGGTCTCGACGAGGGCGAAGCCAGCCTGCATGAAGATCACCAGCACTGCGCCGAGGATCACCCACAGCAGGCTTGTCTGCTGCCCGAGCGCTGCGATTGCGGCGGTTGCATCCGCATCCTCGGCGAACGCGTTGCCTCCGATCAGCAGTGTGGTGCCGACGGCACCAATGGCCGCGGCGGTTAGGTATTTGGGCACTCGTGTGCGCACGTTGTCTCCTGAGTGTTCGAGGGGGCATTTCAAACGAACTCGCCGCGGCGCTGGAGCGAGTAGCCGCACCATACGGAGGTGACGTTTCGCAGTGATGGCCGAATTGTTTCCGCACCGTGGCGCTCGCGTTCGCCGGAGTCGCCGACCAACGGGTGTTGCGAGGGCTCGCGGAACGCTCCCGGGCCGAGCATGCTGAGACGCTCGACCCGGGAACTGCCCCTTGCCGGAGACAGGAGTCTCCGGGCGCGTCACGGCGGACCGTTTCGCTCTCGGATGCCGAACCCGCCAGCGGCATCCTCGTCAAATGGTTGTCATGGCCCGATGGTAGAGGGGGACGATTTCGCCACCATCGCCACTGCGTTGCGTCCCTGTATCGGTCGCGTTCGCCCGCTGTCGATTCGCTCGTTCAGCGACGGGTGCGCCGACGCAAGGTGCGACCCTCGGCCAATGCCACCCTGATCGCGTTCATCGTTGCGGCGTCGAGCTTGCGTCCCACGCGGTCACCCACTGCGAATCGGTCGTTGACCTGTTGGTCGCTGGTTGAAACCCGCGCGGTGTGTAAAATCACTCCTGCGGTGGCGAACGCGGCGCTCACCGCCAGCAGTGCACCGGGACGATCAGGGCCGGTCGCGACTGCCAGGGTGTGCCATGGCAGGGCGGCGTTGTCGAACTCAATGTTGAGCGTGGACATGGCCACGGGGGAGAGCCGTTTGCGGAGACTGGCCTCAAACGCCAGCGACAACTGCTTGGCGCTGGGCCGGTTGCGAGCGACTACGACGAAGCTGTCGAGCACCGCACCGTCAGCCCAGGTCGCGATGCTTGCCGTCGTGATGTCGAGACCATGTTCGGTCAGAACGTCGGTGAGTCGGGCCAGTAGACCGTTCACGTCACGGCAGGCCACGTCGACCTTCCAGCGATCGGGCTCGGGAAGCGGTGCGATCGCCACGCGGACTGCACCGTTGCGCGGCAGCGGCTCCACTAGCAGCGCCTGACGGGCGAGTTCGTCAGCCTCATGCGAGAGCAGGTAGGTGTTGCTGGCATAGCGCAGTCGGTCGATGGCAGCGGGTGAGTCGAGTAGCCGCTCGGCGGCGATACGGCGGGCGCCAGCGAGGTTGTTGGCTTCACTGCCCGTGAGCTCTGGGTGCTCGAGCGCCTCGACGACGAGGGCGAGCCGGGCATCGAGTACTTCTCGGCGCACACGCGACAACGTCCCCAGCGCGAGGGCCAGCTCGTAGGCATCCCGGGCGTGGACGGCGCTGGCGAGGTGAGTTGCGAGCTGCAGTATCTCGCCCTGGTCGAGCGCGTCCGGATCGAGTGTGCTCGCGCGCAGCATTCGGGCATCGGCAACGATCGACACAATGCGGTCCGCCTCCGTGTCGTTGACCAAGCGGCGCGCAAGCGACAGTGAGCACTGGGCTGCGTCGTCGGACTCCACGCACACATCGGCTGCGAGTGCGGCGATCATCAAATCGTCGGTGGCCATCCCGAGCATCGGCGCCAGCTCGTCCAATCGGTCGACGACAGGGAATCGCAACGCCCCCATTGGGTCGAGATCGCCGAGATCGGCGCGGCGATGGCCCATTGCCTGTGCCACCTCGGGTAGCGCGCGTTCGAGCACACCGGTCACGTCGAGGAAGCGCCACGCCCGCGGGTTGTCGGCGCGGAGAAGGCGCACGAGTGGGCCGGTGTCCTCGGGGTCCCATGCCAGGGGCACATTGCGATGAGAAGCGAACCAATCAAGGAGTGCCGACGACGGGCGGGTGCTGTTCGTCAACGCGGCGGTCTTCAACGCAAGCGAAACGGTGAGCGCGGCCGGCGGAACACCGTTGAGCATAATTTCGCCGTTCGACGTCGTCAGCCATCCTCCGATCGGCTCGTCGGTGACTTCGAGGTCGAGCGACATAGCGGCGCGGCCGAGGCGAATTCGTAGCAACGGCGGTGTGACCACGGTGGTCAGCAGGACGACGATCAGCAGTGCGCCGTACTGGTCGCCGTTGAGCACGCCATTGCTGAGACCAATGGACGCGAAGATGAGGCCAACCTCGCCTCGCGGGATCATGCCAAGTCCAATGAGCAGCTTGTCCGCCCGAGTTCCGGCGGCGCCGGCGGCCGCGACCAGCTTGCCGAGTACGGCGACCACGGTGAGGACAGCTGCCAAGCCCAGCACGGATGGTTTGGCCATTGCCGAGAGGTCGGCGTTGATGCCGATCTGTGCAAAGAAGACGGGAATGAACACGTTGCCGATCGAGCCAAGATCGCGAGCAATTCGATCGTGCTGGCGGCTCTTGGAGAGCCCAAGGCCAGCCATGAAGGCTCCGATGATGAACGCCAGCTTGGCGGCGTCGGCCAACTCCGCAAAGGCCAGCGTGATGACGATTGCGGCAACGGTGACTGTTGCCGGCGAGCTGGATTTGCGATGCACGGCATCCAGCAGGCGAGGTACCAACAACAGCCCAACCATGCCGGTGAGGATGAGGAAGCCGACGGCGAGGCCGAGTGTGGAAGCGATGGTGCCGACGCCGACCGAGCCGCCAGTAACCACCTTCACCACGACTGTCAGGATCACGAGACCGAGCACATCGTCGGCCACTGCAGCGCCCAGCACGATGCGTGCTTCCATCGTTGCTAGCGCGCGCAAATCACCGAACACTCGTGCCGTAATGCCCACGCTGGTTGCCGTGAGTGCGGCGCCGATAAAGATCGCCGTGTTCGTGCTCTGCCCGAAGAGCACGCCAACCCCTGCGCCGGTTGCGAATGGCACCACAACACCGAGGACCGCAACGAACAGCGACGCCCTGCCCACCTTGCTGAGCTCCGCTAGATCCATCTCCATGCCGACTTGCAGCAGCAATAGCAACACCCCGATCTCGGCGAACACTGCGAGCGAGATACCCCGAGCATCAGTGAGGTGGATCAATTCGAAGCCGGACGGGCCGATTGCCACACCGGCCAGAATCTCGCCGAGGACAGCCGGCAACTTCAGTCGTTCCGCGACCTCGGCGGCGAGTTTGGCAGCGAGAAGGACGATCAGCAGGTCGAGGAGAAGGCGTGCAAGATCGACACTCTCGCTTGCCGCGATCACGTGGGATCGCTGGCGAGCAGCGCCTCCGCGGCCGGCACCGCTTGATCAGCCAACATCCAGCCGCGACTGCGGACGGTGACGATCGACTCCGGGCCCAACTGACGGCGCACCCCAACGAGCACGCTGTCGCAGCGGCGCTGATTCAGCTCCGCGAGGCCCGCCTGACGCGCCAACTGTCGCCGACCGACAACACGGTTGCGGTTGGCGAGTAGTACGGCCAGCACAGCCCGCTCCTGTCGTCCCTGATACGTGAGGGGGTGGGCATCGAGGCTCGAAGCAGGAGCAGGGCTGGCCATGGCCACGAACCTAAAGCCCGCAGATTTCATGGCTGTTCGACGTATGTGAACGCCGCGTGAACCAGCCGATGCACGATCCAGTTGGCAAATCTTGACCCGTGGGTCAATACTGTTGTGATGGACTTGAGTTACACCCCCGAAGCCGAACAGTTCCGCACCGAAATCCGTGGTTGGCTGGAGTTGAATCTGCCCGCCGGCTGGTTCGGACCGGGCTTCGAATTGAGCCCCGACGACCGCAAGACGTTCAACGCCGGCTGGCCCGCGAAGCTCTTCGCGGGCGGCTGGATTTGCGCTACCTGGCCCAAGGAGTACGGCGGCAAGGGCCTTTCCACGCTCGAAGGCGTCGTGCTGGCCGAGGAATTCGCTCGTGCCAAGGCACCGATGCGCGCCGACTTCTTCGGCGACACGCTGGTCGGCCCCACCATCCTCCAGTGGGGTACTGAGGAGCAGAAGCAGGAGTTCCTGCCGCAGATCCTGAACGGCACCATGCGCTGGTGTCAGGGTTTCAGCGAGCCCAACAGCGGCAGCGATCTGGCGTCCCTGAAAACCAGCGCCGTGCTCGACGGCGACGAGTGGATCATCAACGGCCAGAAGGTGTGGACCACCGGTGGCCACCACGCCGACTACTGCTTCCTGCTGACCCGCACCGACCCTGACTCGCCGAAGCACAAGGGCATCAGCTACCTGCTAGTCCCCATGCGCCAAGAAGGCGTTGAGGTTCGCGGCATCACCCAGCCCGACGGCACCGCCGAGTTTTGCGAGGTGTTCTTCGACAACGCTCGCTGCCCGAAGGACAACGTGGTCGGCGGTGTCAACAACGGCTGGAAGGTGGCCAACAGCACGCTCGCCTTCGAGCGTGGCATGAGCGCGACCACCGGCTACCGCCGGTTCGAGGAGGAGTACAAGTTGATGGTGGCCGACGCCACCTCGAACGGCGCCATTCACGAGGCCGGCATCCGCCAGCGGCTGATGGAGTACTACACCAAGATTCAGATCCTGCGCATCAACGGTCTGCGTTCGCTGGCTAACACGTTGGCCGGTGTGAAGGACCCGTCGATGGCTGCTCTTGGTGCCACCAACAAGATGTTCTGGACCGAGATGCACAAGGCCGCGATGGAACTGGCGCTGGACATCAAGGGTGCGTCGTCGATGCTTGTCGACACCAACTCTGCTGCTGGCTCGTGGCCCGGCACGTCACGCGACAAGGCACGCGACGGCTACCCGGTCAGCCCGATGATGAGCGCCTTCTTCTTCAGCCGCAGCGAGACGATTTGGGGCGGCACCAGCCAGATCCAACGCAATATCGTTGGCGAGCGAGTCTTGGGTCTCCCCAAGGAACCTCAAACCGCCCAGTAGATGGCGCGCTAGACCGTCGGCTGAGGTAACGGCGAGGCCTATCGCGGCCAGGACAGCTCGCCCCTCGGGACACCATCCACCCCATTTGCGAGCGCAAGGAGTTTCCGGGTGGAAGGCGTGCCAGATTCGATTCTGGGTGTATCCAGTCCCGGTTTCCGGCACAGGACACTCCCAGACTCAACTTTGGAACGGTCAACACCCAGAATTTGGTTGTGCGCGCAAATGGGCGTAGATCTGACTCACACGGTGATGCGGTCAAGCACGGGTTCATTCGTCTTCGGTTGCCTACCGCCGACTCGGTACGCCGCACGCAAGAGTTCAGTGGCATTGTCGGCCTGCGCCTGCGTGCGCGCGTGCACGATCGCCAGCGGCCGATCGGTGCCCACCACGTCGCCGATTCCTGCCAGCTCGGTGAGGCCGACGGCGTGATCCACAGGGTCTTGCGGGCGGGTGCGGCCGCCGCCGAGTGCGACCAACACCATCCCGACGGCGCGGGTGTCAATGCGGGTGACCGCACCAGTGCTCGTCGGCGCAGCTGCCACCTGGAGCGGTGCCCGTTCGAGATGCTTCCACGGTTGTTCGACGAACTTCTTCGGGCCTCCAAGCGCGACGACCATCTGGCCGAACTTCTCGGCGGCAGCACCCGAATCAAGTGCGGACTGCAGCTTCGCTCGGGCCGATTTCGGGGTACGGGCAAGCCTGCCGTGCAGCAGCATTTCGGTGCACAACGACATCGTGATCTCGTGCATGCGCGGCTCGCGACGCACTCCGGTGAGGTAGTCGATCGCGTAGTTCACTTCCAGCGCATTGCCGGCGGCGTCGGCGAGTGGACGGTCCATGTCGGTGATGAGCGCGGTGGTGGGCAGGCCGGCGCCAGTAGCCACTTCGACGATGCTGCGCGCCAGTTCGCGCGCTGCCGGCAGCGTGGCCATAAAGGCGCCGTTGCCAACCTTGACGTCCATCGCCAAACCCTCCAGGCCAGCAGCGAGCTTCTTCGACAGAATCGAGGCGGTGATCAGGCCGATCGATTCAACGGTGGCCGTGACGTCGCGGATGCCGTAGAGACGCTTGTCAGCGGGCGCGAGGTCGGGCGTTTGGCCGATGATTGCGCACCCGAGCTTGCCGACGACCGAACGGAACTTGGTCATTGTCGGGGCAGCGACGTACCCGGGGATGGACTCCATCTTGTCGTAGGTGCCGCCGGTGTGGCCCAGGCCGCGACCGGAAATCATCGGCACATAGCCCCCGCAGGCTGCGACCATCGGCGCCAACATCAGGCTCACCGTGTCACCCACCCCGCCCGTCGAGTGTTTGTCCACTACCGGTCCGGGAAGGTCCCACTGCAACACGGTGCCGCTGTCGCGCATCGCCTGTGTCAGCGCCACTCGCTCGGCAATGTTCATGCCTTGGAAGTACACGGCCATTGCGAACGCGGCCGCCTGCCCTTCGGTCACGGCGCCGTTCACCAGGCCGGCAATGAAGCCCGTGATGTCGCGGTCGCTCAGGATCTGGCCGTCGCGCTTGGCCCGAATGATCTCCTGCGGAATCATCAGTAGATGTCCTTCGCACTCGTCGTCGTCGTGTGGAGCACGTCGTCGTCGAGCGCCGCTTCCAGTGCGGTCAACAACCCGCTGGCGCCGAAGCGGAACGTTGCGGGGCTGACCCACGTTGGCCCCATGATCGTGTCGGCTTGGCCGAGGTGGGCAGTTGCCTCCGCGAGCGTGCGAATGCCACCGCTCGGCTTGAGACCGACCGCCGGATCGAGATCGTGGATGGTCTGCAGCATCACCTGCGTGGCGGCGAGTGTGGCGCTGATGGGCGTCTTGCCGGTGGACGTCTTGATGAAGTCGGCGCCGTTGCGAATGGCAATCTCGGCGGCGGCGCGAATCAGTCCCGCATCAACCAGCTCGCCCGTTTCCAGGATCGCCTTCAGCGTGCCACCGGCGCCGGAGGTGATCGCTTGGCGAACTGCGGCAACCATCAGCGCCGGGCGTACGGGGTCTCCGGCAATAAGTGCCCGGTAGGGCACGACCAAGTCGATCTCGTCGGCCCCGCCCAACTGTGCCGCGCGCGCCAGTTCGACCACGTCGTCGATGTCGTCAAGTCCAGCGGGAAAGTTGACGACTGTTGCGACACGCACACCGGTGCCCTGCAGGAGCCCGGCGGCCAGTGCAACATGGCGCGGCCACACGCAGACCGCAGCGACTGGCCCATGGCGCCCATCGGCCCTCGCGCACAGCGACTTGACGTCGGCGTCGGTGGCTCGATCGCCCAACTCGGTGAGGTCCAGCAGCGCAAGTGCTCGGCTGGCCTGGAAACTCGCATCATTCGTCACGATCCTCACGCTAACCGTGCCCGCCCGCCGGGGAAGGTCTCGGTCTTGCCGAGCTACAGCAACGCCAAGACCTCGATTCAACGAGGTCCAGTTCGATCCCACGTTCAGCGGTATCTCCACGACCTTACACTCGGTGCTGGCCGAGCGTCGGGGTGTGTGTGAGGACTTCGCCCACGGCTCGTGCGCAGCGCTGCGTTCGGCTGGGGTTCTCGCGCACTACGTCAGCGGCTACATCGAAAAGGTGCCGCTCCCGGGCGAACCGAAGTTGGTTGGTGTCGACGCGTCGTGTGCGTGGTGTTCGGTGTGGGCGGGTGACTTCGGCTGGACCGACTTCGACCCGACCAACAGCCATATTTGGCCGCTGCGTCATGTCACCGTTGGGTAAGGCCGCGACTACGACGATGTGGCATCCGTCCGCGGAGTCGCGATTGGGCCCTCCAGTTGGCAAAACACTGACCTTCTCGGTGGATGTCGCCGAGGTCTTCTAGATCGCTGTGTGCGTCCTCGGCGGTGATGTCCGAAAGCCGCTAGCCAACGGCGAATAGAAGGGGCACACTGTGTGAGTGCTGCTCGACCATGACCACTGCTACCGGGCCATCCAGAGCCGCGACTCGCGGTTCGATGGCTGGTTCGTGACCGCTGTTCGGACCACCCGTATCTACTGTCGCCCGTCGTGCCCGGCCATCACGCCCAAGCCGCAGAACGTCGAGTTCTTTCGTGCTGCCGCAACCGCGCAGGCCAACGGATATCGAGCGTGCAAGCGATGCCGTCCGGATGCCTCGCCCGGTTCACCAGAGTGGAACTCGCGAGCGGATGTCGTTGGCCGC
Organism: Ilumatobacteraceae bacterium; assembly: GCA_043740085.1. GTDB lineage: Bacteria > Actinomycetota > Acidimicrobiia > Acidimicrobiales > Ilumatobacteraceae > UBA668. The sequence goes on along the minus strand of JAYUCY010000080.1, from coordinate 4,354 downwards.
GCGATGCGATTGATTGCGGACGGTCTTGTCGATCGGGAAGGTGTCGGCGGGCTGGCCACTCGGCTCGGGTATAGCGAGCGCCAGGTCAACCGGCTGCTCGTGGCCGAGGTCGGCTCCGGGCCGCTCGCGCTCGCTCGTGCCCAGCGTGCCCAGACTGCGCGCATCCTGATCGAGACCACCACGCTGCCAATCACGGAAGTCGCGTTCGCCGCTGGCTTCCAGAGCGTTCGCCAGTTCAACGACACAGTGCGCGAGGTCTACGCCGCCAGCCCCACTGACATGCGCTCGGCAAAGTCGCCCAGCGACGTCAGCGGTCCGTTGACCGTGCGGCTGGCGTGTCGTGAGCCGTTCGATGGCGATGCGCTGCTGGCGTTCCTTGCGCTGCGGGCGGTGCCCGGCGTGGAGGTTGTCGACGGGGCGACGTACCGGCGCTCGTTGCGGCTCGCCCGTGGCCTGGGCGTGGTGTCGATCACGGTGAGCGGCGCAACGGTGTCGTGTGCGCTGACACTTGACGATGTGGCCGACGCGCAGGCAGCGGTGCAACGCACACGTCGCCTGCTGGACCTGGATTGCGACCCGGCGACAATTCGCGACCATCTCGCTGCCGACCCGATGTTGGCACCGCTGGTGGAGAAGCGCCCCGGTCTGCGGGCACCCGGCCATCCCGACGGCACCGAGCTGCTCGTGCGCGCCGTATTGGGCCAGCAGGTCAGTGTTATCGGCGCCCGCACGTTGGCATCTCGTCTTGTCGCTGCGCACGGCGAACCGCTCGCCGGGCCGGCGGGTGGCGTCACCCACGCGTTCCCTTCGGCCGCAACAATCGCCGGACTCTCGCCGACCGACTTCGCTATGCCGCGGGCACGGGGTGCGGCATTGATTGATGCCTGCACCAGGATTGCCGACGGCTCACTGATGCTCGACGCTGGCAGCGATCGTGCGGAGGCCTTCGCTTCGCTGCAAGCCGTGAAGGGCATCGGCCCCTGGACCGCCGGCTACGTGGCCATGCGCGCGCTTGGCGACCCCGATGTCTTCCTGCCGACTGACCTTGGTGTGCAGCACGCGCTCGCCGCGCTCGGTGCCGACTCCACCCCACGCGGCGCCGTCGCGCACGCCCAGGCCTGGCGGCCGTGGCGCACGTACGCACTCCACCATCTGTGGGCACACTTGTGAAGGACGAATCATGAACCGCAGCGAAACGACTCTCCCCGTCATCGGCGTCACCGACGATCTGTCGCGCACAACACTGTCGAGCCCGGTCGGCGAGCTGACACTGATCGCGAGTCCCCGTGGGCTGCGGGCGGTGTTGTGGCCCAACGAGCTCGACGAGCCGGAACGTCTGCCAGCGGCGGATGATGGCGACCCCTCAGCTGCCGCTGTGCTGCGCGAGGCGATCCTTCAGTTGGGCGAGTACTTTGCCGGCGATCGTCACGACTTCGACCTTCCGCTCGACCCCGTCGGCACCGACTTTCAGCAGTCCGCGTGGATGCAATTGCGACAGATTCCGTACGGTTCCACCATCTCGTATGGCGAGCAGGCCAGGCGACTGGGCGATGTGCGCAAGTCGCGGGCTGTCGGCGCTGCCAATGGCCGCAACCCCATCAGCATCATCGTGCCCTGCCATCGTGTCGTCGGCGCCAACGGCTCATTGACCGGCTTCGCCGCCGGCCTGGAAGCCAAGGCGTGGCTGCTGCGCCACGAACAGGGCACCCTCACCCTGCTCGACTAACCCGTCGCCCAGGTTTGCGTCAAAGTTCAGAACTCACAGCCCCAGGTCAGCGTCCGACAGCCTTTACGTACAGCGGAGTCAGGGCGGGCTCAGCGGTGGCGGGCTTTGAGTTGCTGTTCGCGGGCTTGGCGGGCCTCTGCTTGCTTCTTTTCCTTGGCGACCTTGCGCTTGGCCTTCGTCTCTTCGTCGGCGGTGCGCGCGGGCAACACTTCCACTTCAACGCGCTCGACGGGCGGCAGTGCCAGCGTTTCGTCGTGCTTCAGCACACGGGTCAGCACTTCCGCAGCCGCAGCTTCGCCGGCGACGGACGAGGCGAGCATCAGCCGAGTAGTGGCCAGACCGAACTCTTCGACGAGCGCGGGAGTGACTTCTAGCAGCTGCTCTTCGTTCGGATTGTCGGAGTGATCGCCGAGGGCTTCGATGCACTTGGCAAGCGCCGGGTCGGTCACCAGTGTGGCAACCTGCTCGAGGCCGCCATTCATGCGACCGCGGGCGGCCGTGGCGCGCACGGCAAGAAGGCGGGCTTCGATATCGGTGAAGCCGCCCTCGCGGGCGCCGCACAATTCATCGAGCGCGACGACATGGTCGTCAGGCAGCGAAGCTACGAGGGTGGCAAGCTCCTCATCGGTCATCGCGGCAAATGCGCGATCGAGCAACGACAGGGCTTGCAGGCGGTTCTTGAGCTGGCTCATCGGGCAGGAAGGCTACCGTGCGCTGCCGCCCGCTCCCCGATGCGTCCGTAGGGCACGCACCGGCCCGCTGCCAGTGCGTACGCTTCGGACATGACTGCCCTGGTGTACACCGAGGAGGAACTGTTGCGCGACCATCCCGACCTGGTCCCACACGTGGTGGCCGGCCGGCGGATGCACGGCGGTTTTCACCCAGATGGTACCTACCAGCCGCCGCGCGCGCTGGTCCGCGTTCCAGCGCTGGCAGCCTGGACGCAGGCGCTGATCGCTCTGTCGATGGCGGCACCATTGCGGGCAGCGAGCTGATCGAACGTTTCTGGAACGGTCTGGTGCAGTGGGCCACTGTCGACCAGCCTGCTCTCGCGGCAACGGTGCAGCGCGACCTCCTGCACTCGCGTGTGCAAGCCCACACGGCAGCGGCCCAGGTGTGGGCGCAGTTCGAATCAGCGGCCTAGACCGGATCGCTGTACACCTCGTCGAGGGTCAGGATTTGTTCGGTGGGTGCGCTGGCCAGGACGTCGGCCACGTACGACGCCACTGTCTCGTCCAACCCCACGTCGCCACCGGCGCGCTCGGACAGGAACCAGCGGTGCTCGAGCACCTGGTGGTACAGCTCGGCTGGCTCCAGCTTGCTGGCCATCTCCGGGGGAATGGCGGCGAGGGCACGCTCAAATCGCTCGTCCTGCCAGCGCGCGGCAGCAACCGACTCGGGAACCTTGCGTCCGCCACGTTGTTCGAGCACTGCCCGGTAGCGGCTGATGTCGTTGAGCAGGCGTCGCGACTGATTCTCGCCAGCCTCCAGCCCGGTGAGAGCGCGCAGCCGTTGCGCGTGGAAGCCGTGCTCGACGACGCGCGGCACCAGACGCAGTCGCGACCCGTCGACCGTTGTCACCAGCTCCAGTTCAGCGGCGTCGAACCCCAGGTCGTGGAGCCGGCGGAGTCGCTTGTCGACGCGAAACGTCTCGTCGGCGTTGAATTCGTCGACCCCGGTCAGCTCTACCCAGAGCCGTTCGTATGACTGCTCGATGGCGAGCGAAATCTCCACCGGGTCAATACCATCGGCCAGCAGCCCGCCCAGCTGCAGGTCCAGCAAACCGCCGAGCACGTTTTCGGTGGCGATCTGCAAGTCCAGCCGGCGCTGACCAACACTCAGCACCTCGTGACGTTCACCGGTTTCTACGTCGATGATGTACGCGGCCAAGGCATCGGCGTCGCGTCGAAACAGGGTGTTGGAGAGCGAGCAGTCGCCCCAATAGAAACCGGCCAGGTGTAATCGCACGAGCAGCCCGGCCAGTGCATCCAGCATTCGCTCGCCGAGGTATGGGATGCGAAGGCCGCGACCCGACAGCAGCGTGCGATATGGCAACGAAAAGTCGAGGTGGCGGGTGATCAGCAGTCCATCGGCATCGTCGTCGCGGCCGGTGACCACGCCGATGACCTCGGCGGTTGGTAACCCGGCCTCTGCCAGCTCGCGCAGCAGCCGCCATTCGCGCTCGGCCAGTCGGTCGGGAATCTCCTTCACCACATACGAGATCTGCCCCTCGACCATGCGGACGACATGGCGATGCAGGCCCGCAACCTTTTGCATGCCGTCGATCGACCATTCGGAGAGTGGTTGGTCGAGCGGCCAGTTGACCACGCTGCCGTGCTCGGCGGCCTTCACCAGTTGCAGGCGCATGAGTTCAGTATGCCCGCAGCAGCGGAAGCGGCCAGTGGACTACTGACGGCCGATGGCCGCGCCGCTTGCAAGATCGAACGCGTGCATGCGCAGTGTGTCGACGGTGAGCCGCAGCCGGTCGCCCACCTTGACCGTATTGCGAGGATCAAGCGAGGCAACGATTGAGGATTCGCGCTGATCAGAGATTTCGACGCCGCTGTCGATGGCCCGCACCGACGGCGCTTCAACCGTGCAGTGCACCAGCAGCTCAGACCCGAGCAT
>JAYUCY010000079.1:0-47019 GCA_043740085.1 Ilumatobacteraceae bacterium | reverse complement strand
AAGCGTTGCGTGCACTCTCCACGGCGGTCGAGGCGCAGCACACTGGCATTGCGCTGCAAACAGGCGATCTCTTGGTGGTCGACAACAACGTTGCGGTCCACGGCCGTTCGCCGTACCAGCCTCGGTTCGACGGCTACGACCGCTGGTTGCAACGCTCCATGGTGGTCGCGGACCTGGCAACCAGCGCAGGCGACCGCGACGGCCGCGTCATCGTCACCCGCTTCGGCGCCTGACAACTACTCGCAACCGAGCACCGATAGGTTGCGCGGCATGACTTCCCTGTTGGCGCGCTTCTGGTTGTTCCTGTGGCGCTTCGAGGCTGTCACCCGCGAAGAACCAGTGCCGGCGAGGTGCGTGATGATCGCGGCGCCACATACGACCAACTGGGACTTCCCGATGACGCTGGCATTGGCAAAGGTCAGCGGCATCGAGATCTCATGGGTGGGCAAGCGTTCGCTCTTCAAAGGCCCGATGGGGCCAATTATGAGACGGCTCGGCGGTGTCGCTGTCGATCGCAACGCACCGGGCGGCATGGTGGCCTCGCTCGCCGCCGAGTTCGCGACCCACGACAGGCTCGCCCTCGTCGTTCCCGCCGAGGGCACTCGTGCGCGTACCGACTTCTGGAAGTCCGGGTTCTACCGCATCGCCGAGCAGGCTCAGGTGCCAATCGTGCTCGCGTTTGTGGACAGGTCAACTCGCACCGGTGGCTTCGGTCCGGCGATCGACGTCACGGGTGAGGTGGCTGCCGACATGGATCGCGTGCGAGCCTTCTTCGACGGCAAGACGGGTCTGAAGCCCGGCCGCTTCGGGCCGATTCGGCTCAAGGAAGAATCGATCAGCCAGTAGTCGTCAGCCCGTAGTCGTCGGCCCGTGAGGCGTTGCCGCACTCAGGCGCCGCCGAGCGCCAACCACTCCCCTGCTACCGCAAGGTCGCCTGTGACCTGCAGTGCGCCATCGGCAACGGGCCGACCCCAAATGCGCAGCAACACGTCGGCCGCCGTCCCGCGCACTTCGGCCGCTGGCTCCACTCCTACCGCCGACAGCAGCACGACGCCGGACGTGCCGTCAACAATCCAGCGCTCGTTCGTGTCCGTGGTCGACGTCGCGAACACTGATGCCGGCACGCTGAGGCGCTCGCGAGAGGTCACCCGCGGCAGCAGGACGGTCCAGTACTCGTCGATGCCGTCCGCCGCGAACGTCGTCTCGATGGTTGGTGTGAGGCCGACGGCGCGCTCGGCGTCCCACCGGTGGACCGACGCCTCCTGCGCCTGGCGCCGCATCCACAGCCCAGCCACCTTCGGCTCCACCGGGAATGGATGCCATGTCGGTTGCTGTGGGTCCATCTCGCCGAGCGTGTTGACCAGCTGAGCTCCCCCGTCGCGAACCCACGCGGCGATGCCCGCAAGGTCAGTCGGCGCCGGGTCGCTGGCGGGGTCCAGTTGCGGCACGGCGCCAGTGATGATGGCGGCCCGCGCCCAGCGGTGAACTCCCCCAAGGTGCGTGCCCAGCGAAGGAAGCGTCCAACCGGGGCAACCGGCGACTTGCGCCTCTGGTGAGCCCGCCTCTAGCGCAATCGCGAAGGCCTCAATGTCGGCGGGGAGCAGCGAGAGATAGTCCAACGTCATGGGACAGGACAGTACGCCCGGCACAATGACAAGCGATGATCAATTCTCGTATCGCCGTGATGCCACCCGCCCCCTCTCGCGCCTTCGCCAGCGACAACGCGGCGGGCGCCCACCCGGAGGTGCTGGCCGCGTTGGTCGCCGCCAACGACGGCCACGCACTTGCCTACGGCAGTGACAAGTGGACTGAGGAAGCCGAGGGCCGATTTCGCGAGCTGTTCGGGCCCACCAGCGAAACGTTCCTGGTGTGGAACGGCACCGGCGCCAACGTGATGGCCTTGGCCACAATGGTGCATCCGGCCGACTGCGTCGTGTGCACCGAGTGGGCGCACATTGCGGTCGATGAGGCCGGCGCTCCTGAACGCGCGTTGGGAGCCAAGCTCCTGACGCTGCCTGCTCCCATCGCCAAGCTGGTTCCCGAACAGCTCGAGGGACTCGCTCACTTTCAAGGCGTGCAACATCACGCCCAGCCAGGTGTGGTCAGCATCACGCAGAGCACAGAGTTGGGTACGCTGTACACGGCTGATGAGGTGGCCGCCCTGTGCGAAACCGCGCACAGAATGGGCATGGTGGTGCACCTGGACGGTGCGCGTATCGCCAATGCGACCGCAGCGTTGGGAGGCACTTTGTCCGCGCTGCGCAGCTTCACGGTGGATGCCGGCGTCGACATCGTCAGCTTCGGTGGCACCAAAGCGGGCATGATTGGTGGCGAGGCAGTCGTTTACCTCAACCCGGCGCTCGCCACTCGTGCCAAGTTCGTGCGCAAGATGGTCAACCAGCTGCCCTCGAAAATGCGATTTGTTGCCGCGCAGTTCAACGCCTTGCTGACTGACGACCTCTGGATTCGCGGGGCGGGTCACTCCAACGAGATGGCAACGCGGTTGTACGAGGCCACGCGCGACATTCCAGGCGTGCAGTACGGCAATGTGCCGCAGGTCAACAGCCTCTTTCCGGTGATTCCCGCCGAGGCGATCGCCCCATTGTGCGACTGGTGTTTTTTTTGGGAATGGGATGTCAGCCGCAATCAGGTGCGCTGGATGACCTCCTGGGACACCACACAGGACGATGTCGACCGCTTCGCGGCGGGCATTCGTCATCTTCTTTCCTGAAATTCGCGAACAACTCTTTACGGGAGCGTTTCAATCGCGTATCCTGGGACTACTTGCTGAGTGCAAGTACTTCGCGGGCATGAATCAGGGGGTTCTATGGCAGCGGTCGATCTCTTCGTCCAACGAGTCATCACCGACGATCGGTGGATGAACGATGCAGCCTGTCGCGGGCTGACGCATCTGTTCTTCCCACCGCCCGCCGAGCGCCCGCAAGCCCGCGAGCGCCGTGAAAGCAGCGCCCGCGATGTCTGCGGCAGCTGCCAGGTCAACGGCACCTGCCGTTCCTTTGCCCGCTCGAACCATGAGTACGGGTACTGGGGGGGCGAGAGCGAAGACGAGCGGCACGCAGCCGGCTTCCGTCTCATTGCGCCCATCGGCGTTCGCGCTCGCAACGCCATCTGACTGCCGTCTCACGATTGGGCTCTACGATGCCGGGAATGACCGGCTCGTTGCCTCATCGCACAGCAATCTCCGCCGCGTGGGCCGCGTACGGCGACCGGCGGTCAATCGTTGCGGCTGATGAGGTCAGCGCCAACGTCTCCACGAATCGCGTCTACCGGCTGCACCTTGACGACGGCAGCACGGTGGTCGGCAAGGTCAGCTCCTACGGGTCGTACTTCCTGTTCTACGAGGACCACGACCGATTGAATCGGTGTGCCACGTTGCTGGAGGGCACACGGTTCAGCGGCATGCTTGCCGAGGTGTGGCGACGTGAGGACGGCCGCATCTTCACCTGGTACGACCAGAAAATGTGGGCCGTGTTCTACGACGATGTACCCCGCCGCGAGCACTTGCCGCGCATCTTGTCGGTCGATCAGGTCCACAACCTCGGCCGTGAGATCGCCGAGTTTCATCTCGCCTGCACCGACCTTGCACCGAAGATTCCCGCCGGCTCCACGACGGTGAAAAGCGATGCAATTCATCTGCTGGACCTGCTCGAGAGCCCGTTTGCGCCGCGCAACTTCGACCTTCCGCCAGAGTCGATTGGTGTGTTGTGGAAGCACACCCACCGGTTCCTCGAGCGTCTGATCGAGGTCGGTTACGACGAATGGCCCAAGATCCCGGTACTGATCGATTGGAACCTTGGCAACTTTTCGGTCGCCACTGACCCCGCCGATCCGCACGGATCGTTTCGACTGTTCAGCCGCTGGGACTACGACTGGTTTCGCATCGAGCCGCGGGTACTCGACTTCTACTTTCTCTCTCGTGTCTCCAGCAGCACTGGCGATCGCACTCGATTCACCTATGGGCCACACACCCTGGTAGAGCCGACGTTCCTGGAGTTCTTGCGTTCATACCGCCAGGTGTTTCCGATGTCGGACGACGAGGTCATGTTCCTGCCCGAGGCGTATCGCTTCTTCATCCTCAATTACGTGGTGCGCGAGGGCGCCCGCTTCTTTCGGCCGGATTTCTGCACGGCCTTCCGACGCGATGCCGTGCGCACGTACTTGCCGGCGCTGAACACTCTCGACGCCACCCCCCTACTGTCCACCACACCATGAACGAGTGGCTGCCCACCTCACTGCCAGCACGCGTGGACAGCGGCGGCTTGACCTTTATACCGCTGACGCCTGCTCTGGTAGAGCCGGACTACGCGGCGGTGATGCGCGATATCCCGATGTTGCGAGCGTGGAGCGGGCAGGACTGGCCCACCGAGACCTTCCCGATTGAGTCGAACCTCGACGATCTGATCCGCCACGACCGCGAGCACACCGAACGAGTCGCGCTGACCTACAGCGTCCTGATCGATGACACCGTGCAGGGTTGCATCTATGTGCAGCCGCTGGCCGCGGCATTGGCGGCGCAAACGCTGGATGCCGACGGCGTGTCTCTCGACGCGGGTGACGTTGTGGTGCGTGGCTGGCTCCACGATTGGCCCGCCGTCGACCTGATCGGCGCGTGCATGTCGTGGCTGGGCAGCGAACCATTTGCCTTTCGGCGGCTGTGGTGGCAGACGAATTGGCACTGCCCCGATCAGCTCGCAGCGTGTGATGCGTTAGGGCTGGTTGAGGTGCTGCGCGTCGGGGACGACGACCGTATGTGGGAGATGCGAGCGTGATATTCGACGTGTGCGTGGTGGGCAGTGCCAATCTCGATCTGGTGGCGACAGTTGAACGTCTTCCCGGGCCCGGCGAGACGGCGCCCGGGGACAGCTTTGCCGAATACCCGGGTGGCAAGGGGCTGAATCAGGCTGTCGCTGCCGCTCGTGCAGGGGCCTCGGTGGCCTTCGTTGGTGCCCTGGGCCCGGACAGTGCGGCTGCCACACTGCGCGCCGTGATGACCGCCGACGGCATCGACTCGTCGCACGTGACCACGGTGCCCGTCGCGACTGGGCGAGCGTTGATCGGCGTGGCGGCTACCGGCGAAAACTCGATCATCGTTGTCGCCGGAGCGAATGGCACGATCACCGCCACAGACATACCTGCTGCACGTGTCGTGCTGACACAGTTGGAAGTGCCGCTGGATGCTGTGGAACGGGCTCTTCTCGCCGGTCGTACTGCAGGCGCGATTACCGTGTTGAACCCAGCCCCGGTGCAACCAATCAACGCCAGCATTCTGCGGTGGTGCGACATCGTGGTGCCCAACGAACACGAGGTCGACCTGTTGGGCGGTGTTGCCCACCTGCTGGCGGCGGGCGCCGGTGCGCTTGTCGTCACCATGGGTAGCCGCGGCGCGGCACTACATACCGCCGATGGTGTCGTTCACATCGAGCCGTTCTCTGTTGTACCCGTCGACACCACCGGCGCAGGCGACACATTTAGCGGTTCGCTGTGTGCCCGGCTGGCCGCGGGCGACGATCTGCCCACTGCGCTCAGATTCGCATCCGCCGCCGGCGCGCTGTGCACCACCGCTGCCGGCGCTGCCCCCTCGATTCCGCGTCGAGCCGCTGTCGAGGCGTTGCTCAGCGAAGGGTGATGGCGGCCCAACCGTCCATCTCGTCGGTGGCCACCACATGCAACGGTGCAAGCGCGGCCAGTACATGCTCGTGGGCGACGGTGAGAATGCCGCTGATCACCAGCGCTCCCCCGGGCGCCAGAACCCGCTGCAGGTCGCCGGCGAGTGAGATCAGGGTGGGCGCCAAGATGTTGGCCACGACCAGGTCGTAGGTGCCGTCGACGTCGGCCAGGTCGGTGGTGCTGACCTCGATACGTTCGGCAACGCCGTTAGCGAACGCGTTTGCGATGGTGACCGGGACGGCGGCAGGAGCGATGTCTACACCCACTGCAGACGAGGCCCCCAGGACACATGCCCCAATCGCCAGCACGCCCGAGCCGCAACCGACATCGAGCACCGTGCATCCCGGTTGTACCAGCCGGCGGATGGCACGCAGCGACAGAATCGTCGTAGGGTGATCGCCCATTCCGAAGGTGGCACCCGGCTCGATGTGCAGCATGGTGACGCCGATCGGTGCCTCGAACGGCACCCAGGCGGGCCGCACGACAAGGTCGGCTTCCACCCATACGGGCTCGGCGAATTGGCGCCAAGTGTCGGCGACGGCCTCGTCGACCTCCACCAACCGGAACGGCCACTGTTGCGGCAACAGCACATCACTGTCAAGCGCGTCGTCGCCGATGGATGTCCACAGCTCGACCAGCCCGTTCTCGCCCGCGCGCTCCTCTACGGCCACGACGCCGAGACCCCACAACGCGTCGCTGGCAAGTTCGACATCGGCCTCGTCAACGGTGACCACCAGTTGGCGCATCAGTCGAGCCGACGCATTTCCATCTTGTACCGAGCAGCCCTGGCGACGTACGAGGCGACACCCACATCGATGTCGCTCTGCCGGGCGCGACCACTCTTGATGACTGCCGGGGTACCTACGGCCAACGAGCCCCCGGGCACTTCGGTGTCGTTCAACACGACTGCGTTGGCGGCGACGATGGCACCCGTGCGAACCATGGCACGGTGCATGACAATACTGCCGTTTCCGACGAGGCACCCCGACTCGATGGTGCAGGCTTCGAGGTGCACCATATGCCCAATGACGCAGTCGTCGCCGACCACCGTTGGCCGCTCAGGAGTCGTGTGCAGCACGCAGTTGTCTTGCACGCTGGTGCGGGCCCCAATGGTGATGTAGCCGTCGTCGCCGCGCAGCACTGCGCCAGGCCAGATGGAGCTGTTGGGGCCGATGTGAACATCGCCGATGATGACTGCGTCGGGGTGCACGAAGGCATCGGGATGAATGTTGGGTACGAGGTCACCGAGGGCATAAATGGGCACAGCGTGAGAGTACCGATCCGTCACGACGTGGAGCGAAGCGCCTTACAGCAGATACCGTGGACGCCTATGTCCCGCAGGATCGAAATCGAGCTCACCAGCGCGCGCCCAGACGGCACGTGGACGTGGCGAGCTGCAGGTGCCCAGCAACCCAAGGGCGTGCTCGTTGGCACGTTACTTCCCGAGGGCGCCGTCATCGGCATGATCCTGAAGGCAGACGCGGAAACAGAGATGGATGGCACCAGCATCCTCTCGGTCAGCCAGGGCAAGGCCAAGGCCGAAAAGGCCGGTGTGCTCGAGATGATCGGCAGCGACAAGCCTTTCGAAGCTGTGATCGAGACGAAAGCCCGCCGCGATCGTGGCGACCGTCCCGGCGGCGAACGGCCCGGTGGCGATCGTGGCGACCGCCCGCGCCGTGACGGCGACCGTCCCGGCGGCCCCCGCCGCGACCGCCCCGCTGGTGGCCCCGGCGCCGACCGTGGGCCGCGCCCCGCCGGCGATCGGCCTGGTGGTCCCCGTCCCGACCGTGGCCAGCGCCCCGCCGGCGACCGTCCGCAGGGCCGCCCCCGCTTCGAGGCTCCGCCCGAGCTGCCCCAGCGCCCGAAGGCCAAGCGCCTCAAGCCCGGCCGCAAGCACCGCAGCGCCGTGCTGGCCGAGCTGCCCGAGGCACAGCGTGCCGTCGCCGAGCGCGTCCTGCAGGGTGGTGTTCCGGCCGTCCGCCAGGCAGTCAACGAGCAGAACGCCCGCTTGAGGTCGGAAGGCAAGGATGAGATTCCCGCCGCAGGCCTGTTGGCCATCGCTGAGCAGCTGCAACCGAAGTTGCGAGTTGCCGAGTGGCTCGACCGTGCCGACGCGGCACTCGCCGATCTCGAAGAGCTGGACTTGCGCGATTTACGCAGCGTTGTCGCTTCGGGTGAGGACCCCATCGTTGCTCGTGACGAGACCACCCGTGAGATCTCGACCAAGCTGAAGGAAGCGCTCGTCACCAAGCAGGACAAGGAACTGAGCCTGTGGTTTGGCGACATCGATGCAGCGATGGGTGTTGGCCGCGTGGTGCGTGCCTTGAAGCTCTCCTCGCAGCCGCCGAAGGCTGGTGTCCGCTTCCCAGCCGATCTGGCCGGCAAGCTGGCTGCATCGGCAACCGGCAACCTCACCGCTGACGCGATGCCCGACCGTTGGGTAGCTGTGCTCGAGGCCGTTGCTTTCAGCCCGATTCGTGCCCTGGTGCGGCCCACCGAGAAGCCCACTCAGGTCAACGACGAGCTGCTGGCCACGGTCAAGCGTGTTGGCCCGCTGCTGCCGCAGATCGCTGCCCTGTTCGGCATCGACGTCGACGCCAAGGCTCAGCCCAAACCGCTGCGCCCCACTCGTCCCGCCGCCCCGGCCAAGAAGCTGCCCCCGAGGCCGCCGGCTCCCCCGGTTGCCAAGGCCACGCCGGAGCCCATCGTCGCTGCTGCGCCCGAACTCGCTAGAGAAACCGAAGCCGCTCCTGAAACCGTTGAGGCCCCGGCCGATGCGGTCGTCGAGGTCGACGAAGTCGCGGTTGTAGCTGCGGTCGAGGTTGAGGTTGAGGTCGCGGCACCTGCCGAGGTGGCGGCACCTGCCGAGGTGGCGGCACCTGCAGTTGTCGCGGCACCTGCTGCCGTTGAACCTGCTGCCGGCGAACCTGCCGTTGCAGCAGTTGACGCTGTTGTTGAAGCGCCGGCTGACACGGTGGGGACTGCGGCCGACGAGGCCTGATCGCCGGTTCGGCGCCGACGGCGTCGCACACCTACAGTCGGTTCTATGTCCGACATTGTGAAGTATGAAGTCCATGGTCGCATCGCGATCATCACGCTGAACCGTCCGGAGGCGCGCAACGCCATCAACGGCGACGTGGCGCAAGGCGTGGAAGCAGCGATCGACCAGATGGAAGCCGACCCTGGTGTGTGGGTCGGCATCATCACTGCCAACACCGAAGGACAGGAGCGCCCAGTCTTTTGCGCGGGCGCCGACCTGAAGGCCATCAACTCCGGCAACGCTGCTGGGCTCAACACCAAGCGCGGCGGTTTTGCCGGCTTCGCGTACCGCGAGCGCACCAAGCCGGTGATTGTCGCGGTCGATGGTCTGGCAACCGCCGGTGGCTGCGAGATCGTGTTGGCCGCCGACCTGGTGGTTGCCACCACCCGTAGCGCATTCGGCCTGGCCGAAGTCAAGCGCAACCTGATCGCCGGCGCTGGCGGCTTGTTCCGTCTGCCCCGTGCCATCGGCCAGGCAGCCGCCATGGAGGCCATCCTCACCGGTGAGCCGATTCCCGCCGCCCGTGCCTACGAGCTGGGCCTCATCAGTCGGCTGGTTGAGCCAGGCAAGGCCGTCGAAGAGGCGATGACGCTCGCTGGCAAGATCACCGAGGCCGCACCCCTCGCCGTGTGGGCCAGCCGCAAAGTCGTGCTCGCCTCGGCGTACAGCGACGAGGAGACCCTGAAGCGCATGACCAACGAGGAGTTCGCCAAGGTGATGCGCTCGGAGGATACGAAGGAAGGCCTCACCGCCTTCATCGAAAAGCGCACCCCCAGCTGGCAGGGTAAGTAGTCACCAACCCCTCCGACCTCCGAAGTGACGCGCTGTTGGCACCGCGAGCTGCCTCACAGCCGACAAACCGCGTCACTTCGGCGGAATGATGCCGAGAGCCGGCCTGTCAGAGCGGGACGGAGACGGTAATTTTGCGGGCTTTGATGCCCGCTCTCTCGTAGAGGTTTTTGGTCGCGCGGTCGCCGGGCAGGGCGGTGCCTTCCAGCACTGTGCAGTCCAGCGATCGTGCGGCCGCCATCGCCGCCTCCAGCAGCCAGTCACCAAACCCCACCTCGCGCGCCTCGGGATGCACGTAGACCTGCATCACTTCGGCGGCCGCACCGACAATCTGCAGCTGCAGGTAACCCACCGGCACCTCGTCGATGGTGGCCACCCACACGTGCTGGTCGGTCTGCAGCACGAGCCCGGCCCAGTCCCCCACCGCGGGACGCTCGGCCAGATGCGCCAGCCCGCCACGCTGCTCCATCAGCGCCGTGCGTGCGTCGTGCTCGAGCGTTGCCACCTCGGCTGCGTCGGTCTGCGCCAGCGGGCGGACGAGCTGTTCCATTACTCGGCGCCGAGTAGTTGGTCGAGCTTGGCCAGAATTGTGCGCCGTTTGCGATTGGCGTGCTCGTAGGTGCGGATGGCTGCCAGCTCGTCGACCGGGAGCCGACCCAGAAGTTGCACCACTTGCGCTGCGGCAAGGTGCTGATACCCATCGAACGGTGGCGTGAGCGGCGGCGTCTCCAGCACGATCTGCGCCTCCAGCGCGGGTTCCACGGCAACCGATTCGGCAGCGGCGCCTGCTCTCCGCTTCTCCACCTCGCGCCGCCCGTAGGTGACGGCCATCTCGCCGATCCAGCGTGCCACCTGGACGCGCTCAGAGACCCGTGTACGGCCGCTGGTGACGAATGTGTCGAGGTCTGACCGAAGCTGCACCACAAGCCCTACAGGGGCGTACACCGCAATATCCAGAACCTTCTCGATGAGCGGGCGCTGGTCAGTCATCAAAGGTCAGCTGAAAATGGGGCACTCATCGTCGCCGATGGGGCACACCGGCGCGCCTTGGCGAACGAGCAGGAAGCACGTGGGGCACAGCTGCTCGTCGGCACGCTTGGGCTGCAGACGGTCGGCGGCTTCGCCCTTTTCTTCGGGCTCGTCGTCTTCGTTCTCATCGTCATCGTCGGCGGCGACGAGCCGATCCTTCAAGATGGTGTCGAGGTCGGCCTCGACATCGTCAGGGGCGATGATGTCGTCGTCGTCGTCCTCGTCTTCGCCGGTTGGCACCGAGCGACGGACGGGACCACTGGTGTCGTCCTCGTCCTCGTCTTCGTCGGCTGCAACGAAATCTTCGTCGAGAGCGACGAACTCGTCGTCTTCCTCAAGCGAGTCGTCTTCGAGTGAATCTTCGTCCAGCTCGGCCGGTTCGACGTCGGCCTCTTCTGCGACTTCCTCGAACTCTGCGTCTGGTTGGGTTGGGATTTCTTCGTCGTCTGCCATCATCGGTTCCTTGTCGTTACCAGCGCGTACTCAGTGCGTCATCCCGTGCGAAGCCGGGGATACTACGGCGAGCGCCAGCGGAGGCTACCCGCGGGCACTGTGACAGCAGTCACTTTCATTGATCGGACACAAAATTCGCCTGCCGTTTACGTCTGACTACGGCGTGCTTCCGCACGTCGCTCTGCCGCCAAACGCTCGAGCTCAGGTGCTTCAGTGGTCATATGTGTCATCGCTGCCGCGATGGAACGATGGCCGGCCTGCTCGTCAATGAGGCGATGCATTTCCAGCGCAATCCGCCGGTACGACGGATGGCCCTGGGGCGAGGACCTCAGCTCCAGCATGTGGATGGCTTCACGGGCGTTGAACTGCATCGTGTAGCGCATGCGATAGGCCATGCTCACTGCGTACTGCGCCTGCTGCGGGAACTCTTCCTTGAGAGCGTCGTAGAGCGAGGCTGAGCGGGCCATCGCGTCGTCGAAGACGTCGGTCATGCCCGCCTCCTCCACCAGTTCCGGGCGGACGTATCCGTGGTTCGGCGTGAGGGACTGCCACTCGATGGTCAGCATTCGATGGCGCTGCAGGTCGCGGAAGGCGCCGTAGTCGCTGAGCACATCGAAGCGATAGTCGACTCGCTCGAAGGCGCGGCCTGGCTTGTGCCGGCGGTTCTCGCGGTCGCCGATGTACGCCTGCAGCAGTGCGAGCCGT
This sequence comes from Ilumatobacteraceae bacterium, assembly GCA_043740085.1. GTDB lineage: Bacteria > Actinomycetota > Acidimicrobiia > Acidimicrobiales > Ilumatobacteraceae > UBA668. The sequence goes on along the minus strand of JAYUCY010000079.1, from coordinate 35,315 downwards.
TCGGTGGGCCTCAGTGACTTCACACGTTCGGCAAGTTGGCTTTCGGGAAGATGCGACAGCGGATAGCAGATGGCCGCGAGCAGCTTGTCTTCTGCGTCGGGATCGAAGTCGACCAACTGCACGCCCGGCACCTGCTCGACGGGGGTGTCGGCGAACAGCGAGTCCACCAGTGCCGACGTGTGCTCGCGGGTACCCGAGAGGTATTGGCTCCACCGACCGCCCCGGTCGGCCAGATCGACGCGCTTGAGGAAGCTGGGAATGACCTTGCGCAGCTCGTGCAGCATGAGGTCGGCGTAGTGGCGCGCCTCAGGCAGCGGATGCGACCGCATACGGATGAGCAGCGCCTCGAAGGCCTGGCCGCTGCCGTAGATGCCGACATTGCTGAGCGACGCAGCCGGCAGCACGCCGCGAACTGCATCGAGAGCCTTCGCCTTGGTGGCCATGCGGTACACGAAATCGCTGTCGCTCGGGTCGCGAGGAACCGTGGCGCGAACGTGATCGGTGACGCGCGTGAGCAGCAGGCTGTAGCTGTCGAACATGCGGTCCATGTCGCCCACGTAGCGCGTGCCGAAGCGGCTGGAGAGCAGTGCCGGGTCGCGGAAAAACCGGTAGCGGCCACCGAGGCGCGCGTCGTAGCTGATGTAGCGCGTGCTCTGCTCCAGATAGCTCATCATGCGACCCCACTCGAGCACCTTGGTGAGAATATTGGAGGCCTGCTCGCACGCGAGATGAACGCCGCCGAGCTGGGCCACAGAGTCGTCGCCGTACTCGAAGAAGACCTTCTCGTACAGCTCCTCAGCGCGTTCTAGCCCAATCGTGGCGTCGACTGTCATGTCGCCAGCAATGTCAAGATCGCCGACGAACTCGTCGAGGAACAGCCGCCGCAAGCTCTTTGGACTACGGCTGTAGCGCGCGAACAACGCCCCTTTCACCACCTCTGGCAGGTTCACCAGCGCGAACACTGGCCCGTCGAGGTTGGTGAAGTAGCGACGCAGAACGTCTTCTTCTTTGGGGGTGAATTCTTCGGGGACGTAGACCGTCACGAGGTGTCATCCTAGGGTGGCGTACGGCGGGTGGCAGGGATGCAGCCGAGGCAATCCTGCGGCGGTGAAGGTGACCAGTTCAGAGCACCTGCACGCCCGCCGGGCGGCCCGCGAATGCAGTATTCATGCGCTCGCGAAGGTCGGCTTGCAACCACAAATCAACGACCGTCATCGCCATCGACTTCGCACCATCGATCACGGCCTGGTCGCCGGCGGGGCTGGCTGCCCAGGTGGCGAAGTCGATGCTGTGAATCGGCACGCCATCGGGGGCGACCTTGATCATCGGATGGATCGATGGCACCAGGTAGCTGATGTTGCCCATATCTGTGCTGCCCATCACCCGTCGCCCGCTGGTCACAGGGTCCAGCACGGTGCGCCCGACACGCTGCGCATTGGCGACGTACGCGGCAACCATCGGGCCGTTGTCGATCATGTCGGCACAGGGGTTCGGGTCCCATTCGTGGGTCATCGTGCACCCGCACGCTGCCGCAGAGCTTTCCAGAGCGGTCATCACCCGTTGCTTGAGGGGCTGCAACGACTCGATCGTGCCAGAGCGCACGTACCAGTCCATTGCTGCTTCGGAGGGGACGATGTTGGGCTTGTCGCCACCGTTGGTAAAGATGCCGTGAATACGTTCGTTGGGGCGAATATGTTGGCGCATTGCAGCGATGTTCATGTAGCCCAATACGGCGGCGTCGAGGGCGTTGCGGCCCTCCCACGGCGCAGCGGAGGCGTGCGCGGACTTGCCGTGGTAGTGGACGATCAATTCCTGAATGGCGATGCAGTCCATCGAGATCAGGTCGGCATCGGCGGGGTGCACCATCATCGCTGCGTCGACTGCGTCGAACGCGCCCTTGCGAGCCATGTGGACTTTGCCGGCGCCACCCTCTTCGGCGGGGGTGCCCATGATGCGGACGCGACCGCCGGCGGCTTCGGCGACGAACGCTGCGGCCAGGCCTGCGCCAAGACCGGCCGTGCCGATGATGTTATGGCCGCAGGCGTGGCCGACGCCGGGCAGCGCGTCGTATTCACACAGCACGGCGATGGTGGCGCCAGTGCTGCCGACGCTGGAGTCGAAGGCGGTCTCCAGGTCGTAGGCGTGGCGGGTAGGAATGACATCATTGCGCTCGAGTAAGCCGGTGAGGAGGTCGTGCGCGAAGTGTTCCTGAAAGTTCAGCTCCGGGTGCGCATGAATCTGGTGGCTGGCGTCAATCAGCTCGTCGGCCAGTTCGTCGACGCGGCTACACACGGCTGCTTTCAGCGCTTCTGAATCGGGTGTGGACTCGGTCATGGTTCAGCTCCCTTCGTGGGTGAGCACGATCTTGCCCAGTTGTTCGCCGTCGTCCAAACGGGCCAGAGCCTGGGCATAGTCGGCTATGGGGTAGGTCGTGTCGATGCGGATGTCGAGGCCCTGCGCAACGAGCGCCGAGACCTCATCGAACTCCTGGTAACTGCCCATCGTGCTGCCGATGATCTCAATCTGCTTGAAGAACAGTCGGGGAAGATTGAGCTCCACCTTCGGGCCGGACGTGCCGCCGCAGACCACCAGTCGCCCGCCTGGCCTGAGCGCCCGCACGGATTGTTCCCAAGTGGCTGGGCCCACGCTTTCGATCACGACGTCGGCCTCCACCGGCCACTTGCCGGCGGCACTGTCGTAAACGGCGGCAGCCCCCATGGTGAGGGCCTCGGCGCGCTTGGCTGCGCTACGACTGGTGGCCACCACCGTGCAACCCATATGGCGTGCGATCGCCAGCGCCGCGCATGACACGCCGGAACCGATTCCCACCACCAGCACCGTCTGCCCGGCCTGCGCGCGGGCCCTGCGTAGCATGCGGTACGCGGTGAGATAGGCGAGCGGGTACGCAGCGCACTCGGCCCAGCTGCGGTTGGCGGGGCGGAGGCGAACGTTGCGGCTGGGTGCGACAGCGTACCGAGCGTGGCCGCCCCAGCAGTGCTCGCCGTAGATCATGAAACCAGGCCCCATCGGGCTGTCGTTGCCCAGTGCGACGATGTCGGCCACGGGCGAGACTCCAGGGTTGATGACGACTTCGTCACCCACGATCACCGAGCTGACGGACGCACCGACCGCCTCGACAACGCCTGCGACATCGCAGCCGGGAACGTGCGGCAGCGGCGGCTTCGGCATTCCCCTGGTCACCCACAGGTCCATATGGTTCAGCGCCGAGGCAACCACCCGGATGAGCACGTCGTCATCGCCCACTGCCGGCTGATCGATCTCCCCAAATCGGTAGCTGCCGGGCGATTCGTCAAGGATCCAGGACTGCATGACAATGACCCTACTGCCCCGCCGGCTGACGTATCAGGCGTAGACCCTCAGCGCATCGGGCTCGCATGTGACGGTGATGTCGGTCGCCGTGCCCCACCGCACTCCGTCTACCCACACAACCAACGGCTGCTCGAATGTTGCAGTTACTGAGATGGATTGTGTCGTCTGCAGTTGCGGGTGCGGAAGGTGCCTACCCGTGCGGGCTCGCTCGCGGGCCTGGCGGCGCGCCCGCAGTGGCATGGTGGACTGCACATGCACGACGTCGACTTTGCCGTCGTTGGGGTGCGACCGCGGGGCGACGTCGTACTCGCCGAGGAACTGGGCGTTCATCGCTATCCACACTTCGCCGCGCCACCACCCACGGCGGGCCACGACGTGCGCAACGGCCCACGTCGTGGCGCCCTCTACTTCCACCCTGAGGAGGTCGATCGGCGCGCTCACGACAGTGCCGGGGAAGCGACCGGGCGTTCCGCCGCCGAGGGTTCGGGCCATGTCGCCCCCGCCCAGCCCGACCGGCTCCATCGCTCTGCCGGCTTCGCGCATGGCGAGTACCCACTCTCGGGCGTCACGGTCCGTTGGAACGACCCTGATGAAGTCGGGCGACTGTACCTGTTCGCCCCACGGCCCGCCCCGACGAATGGTCACGGGGCTTCAGGTTCGGGTTCGGGTTCAGCGACCTCGACGGCGCTGGACGACGCCACGACGCCACGGAAGAGCGCTTCGGCGGCGGCATCGGCGGCGCGGCGTGTCTCCTTCAACGGGGCGACAATCGCGAACTGGCGCAGGAGATCGATGAGTTGCTTCATCGTGCGGACGAAGTCGCCGCCGGACAGTTCCTCCTGAGCAACGACGTCGGCAAACCCCTCGCCTGCTGCCCATGCGTAGGCGACCGCAATGAAGGTGGGGTCTGGCGGGCGATGCACGCTGAGGCCCGCCGCCTCCTCGGCGTCCTGTAGTTCGTAGCTGATACGGGCGATCGCCTGCCACTTCCCCCGTACATCGGACGACGGGTACCACGGCGTCGGGGGCGGCTCGGGACTACGGTGCTCGTAGACGAACACGCTTGCAAGGCCAGCCAGCGCGGCCGGATCGAGCCCGTCGAGCAGGCCTCGGCGCACGCACTCGACGACCAGGAGGTCGCTCTCGTGGAACAGCCGGGACAGTGTCTCCCCTGCGTCTGTCAGCGTCCACCCCTCTACGTAGCCCCATTCCTCGAGAACACCCAAGACTCGGTCGAAGTCGCGGGCAATCGACGAACTGCGACCTCGCACTCGGACGCGAAGCTCATCGATCTCGCGCGCCACTTTGTCGGCTTGATTGGCGGCCTTGAGCCGGTCGGCCAGATCAGGGTCGTCCTCCACCGGATGGTCGCCGTCGTACTCGGGCTGCGCCGGTCGTCGGCTGCGCTTGTGCGGCGCGACTTCGGCTTGCTCCAGACGAGCCGCCACGGACCGTTGGAAGTCGTTGCGGTTCGGTGCGAAGTCGGCGGGTAGTTCGATGCGGCCGATTGCTGTAGGTGGCTCGTCGAAATCCAGCGCGGTCAACATCAACAGGTCGCGCCGGGTGGTGATGGTGGTCAGACGTACACCGCCCTTGCGATGAGCATTGGCCAGCACTGCCGCACGTCCCGAGTAACGACCCTTCTCGATGTACACGATGTCGCCCGGACGAAGCTTCATCAGCGCCAGCGAGATGGGGTCGTCGCGCACGATCACCCCGGCTCGCGGGCCGGCATCGGTGCTGCTCTGTAGGCGTCGGTATTCGTCGATGTCGCCGAAGGGGCTGCGGGCCTTCTCCAGCAGTGTGGAGAGATGCTCTTGGCGGCGCTCGAGGCGGGCTTCGATCTTCACCACATCACGGTCAGCCTGGTACTGAGCGAACGAAAGATTCAGTAGGTGATGGGCGCGCTCGCTGGTGTACGACCGTACGAGATTGGCAGCCATGTTGTATGTGGGACGGAAGGCCGAGTTGAGATGGAAGGTGCGGCTGCTGGCGAGCGCGGCGATCTGTTCGAAGGGCACGAACGGGCTCCACAGCACCACTGCATTACCCAGGTCGTCGAGCCCTCGTCGGCCGGCGCGTCCGGTGAGCTGCGTGTACTCGCCCGGCGTCAGGAACGTGTGGTGGTCGCCGGTGAATTTGCTGAGCTTTTCGATCACCACAGTCTTGGCCGGCATGTTGATACCGACAGCGAGCGTCTCAGTGGCGAAGACCACCTTGACCAAACCCTCTACAAAACACGCTTCGACGGCCTCCTTGAACGGCGGCACCATGCCCGCATGGTGGGCAGCAACCCCGGCCTCTAGCTGGGCGAGGAACTGCCCGTAGCCAAGTACGGCCAGGTCGGCGGGGTCGATGCCACCGAGGCGTGCTTCCACGATGTCGCGAACCCGCTCGCGTTCTGCTCCGGTGGTGAGGTGCACACCGGCCGCCAGCACACTGCGGGCTGCTTCGTCGCACTGATTGCGACTGAAGATGAAACAGATCGCCGGCAACATCCCGTGACGGTCGAGCACCTCCACCACTTCCAGCCGCGAGGGTGTGTACAGCCGCCTGCGGCCCTGCTGTTTGTTGCTGCCCTTGCGATCGCGATTGCTGCGCGCCGCCTCGGCATCCACTCGCATTGCCTCGTGGTTCGGGCGACCGTTGATGAGTACGGGCAGCAGCGGCAGCCGGTCGTGCGTCCTGTCGCCAATCAGGTACAGGTTGTCCAGGCGAACAGGCCGGCGGTCTTCGACGACGGCCCTGGTTGCCCCACGCACTGTCGTGATCCATTCAGCCAACTCACCCGCGTTGCTCACCGTCGCCGACAGGCACACCAGTCGCACACGTATCGGCAGGTGAATGATGACTTCTTCCCAGACCGGGCCGCGGTACGTGTCCTGCAGGAAGTGCACCTCGTCGAGCACGACGACGGCGAGCTCATTCAGCGCCGGGCTGCGCGCATAGATCATGTTGCGCAGCACCTCGGTGGTCATTACCACGACTGGGGCATCGCCATTAATGTTGTTGTCGCCGGTGAGCAGGCCGACCTGCTGTGGGCCCAGCCGTGCAACCAGATCGTGATACTTCTGGTTGGACAGCGCCTTCACCGGGGCCGTGTAAAATGCCCGTTTTCCATCCGCTACCGCAGCATCAATCGCGTACTCGGCTACCACTGTCTTGCCACTGCCCGTCGGCGCAGCAACGAGTACCGATTCGCCATCATCGAGCGCGTCGAGCGCCCGCAATTGGAACGTGTCCAGCGGGAACTCGTAGTGCGCAATCAGCTCAGCCCGGTCGGTACGCACCGTGCTATCGGCTCACTCTGCCGCGGCTTCGCGTGCGCGCTTTCGCTTCTGTGCATACAGCCCGATGAGGATCGAGATGACGTAGAAGAGCGTCATCGGTCCGGCCAGCGCCATCATCGAGTACGGGTCGCCGCTGGGCGTGATGACCGCCGCGATCACGAAGATGATGACGATTGCGTAGCGCCACTGCTTGGCCAGCATCTGGGGCGTGACTACACCGACCAGTTGTAGGAACACCAGCAGCACGGGGAACTCGAAGGCGATACCGAATGCGGCGATCATCAGTCCGACGAGGCTGATGTACTTGCTGACCTGGAAGTTGGCCTGCACATCGTCGCCCGCCCATGAGATCAGGAAGTCGAGTGCCGGCCCGAGTGTCCAGTAGGCGATGATGCCACCCAACAGGAACAGCAACACCGACGAGAGCACGAACGGGATGGCGTACTTCTTCTCCTTGGCGTGCAGCGCCGGCACGATGAACCGCCACAGCTGCCACATGAGCACGGGCAGAGCGATGATGATGCCGCCGTAGGTGGCGATGGAGAGCCGAGTCGAGAGGCCTTCCAAGGGGCCGAGGAACTGCAGTTCGCCGCAATTCTGCCATTTCTTGGTGGCGCACAGATCGGTGTACGGCTTGCGCAGGAAGTCCAGTACCTGGTTGTAGAAAGCCAGGATGATGATGATGCCAAAGACGATGGCCAGCACTGAACGGATGATGCGGGTGCGCAGCTCCGCAAGGTGCTGCGTCAGTGTCATACGGTCGTCAGGCGACGCGATCTTCGGTTGATCAGCGTTACCCCGAAAGGGGACCTTCATTCGGTGGCGTCCTCGGTGGGTGCTACGTCGTCAACCGGCGGTTCGGCTGCAACGACCTGCGTCTCCGATTCGGTGACAGGTGTGTCGGCGCGGGCGACACGATCCTGGCGGCGGGGATTCGCACTACCGAAGTTCAGTCCGGCTTCGCGAGGGACGACCGGCGGAGCCTTGGGCGCGATTTCGCTGACGGGAGGCGTGACCTTCTCCATCGCAGAGGCGTCGCCACCATTGATGTCGAACTTGGCGGCATCGCGGACTGCGTTGGCGGTCTCGCGCAACTCTCGCATTGGCTCGTCCATTGCGTCGCGGAACTCACTCTGGAAGCCCCCGATCGTCTTCTTGAACTCTGCGTACGTCTTGGTGAACTTCCGAACGGCTTCGGGCAGCTTCTCCGGGCCCAGCACGACGAGCGCGATGAGGAGCAGGAAGATCATCTCGCTGCCTTGAACGTTGAACACGTGGCCGAGTCTAGGAGCTGGCAAGTCAGTCGTGGCATCATCGGGAGGTGCAACAACGGATCCCTTCGCTGCTCGACACTCCGATCGCGTTCGCACACCGTGGTGCGAAGGGGTATGCGCCCGAGAACACCCTGGAAGCGTTCACACTCGGCCTCAAACTCGGTGCCAACGGGCTCGAGAGCGACGTGTGGGTCACGGCCGATGGGGTGCCGGTGCTTGATCACGACGGGCTGGTCAAGAGGTCGATGGGCCGCGGCAAGCCAATTTCGGGCTACCGGCGCGACGAACTGCCCTCCCACATTCCGGCGCTGACGGATCTTCTGGAACGGTGCGGCTCGGCGTACCACCTCTCCCTCGACCTGAAGGACCCGGCGTCAGGGCAGGCGGTGATCGACGTCGTGCGCGAGGCTGCACCTGCCATGCTCGAGCGGCTGTGGCTGTGTTCGCCCGTGTGGGAGTCGCTGTTGGCGCTGCGCGACCAGGGCGCCCGGCTGGTGGACAGCACCGGGCTGCAGAAGATCAAGGAGGGTGCCGAGCGTCGTGCGGCCACGCTGGCGGCGAATGGCATTGACGCACTCAACATGCACCACCGCGACTGGAATGGCGGACTGGTGGTGCTGTTGCATCGCTTCGACCGCGTGGCATTCGGCTGGGACATGCAAGAGACCCACATCCTCGAACGGTCGCTGCGGATGGGCCTCGACGGCGTGTACTGCGACTATCCCGACCGCATGATGGATGCGTACCGAGCGCAATTGGGTACGCCGACGCCGATCACATGATCGGCGTGCCGGCTACAGCCAGCGCCAGTCGCCCGCCGGCCAGATGACCACAAAGGCCCGGCCGATGAGATTGCCGTAGGTAATGGGGCCGAGCGCCCTGCTGTCCTTCGACCCCGGACGGTTGTCGCCCATCACGAAGACCGAGTCGTCGGGAACCTGGAGCGCGGGCTGCGCCTCACCGCAACTGGTGGGTGTCACCACTGTGGGGTCCAGGTAGGGCTCGACCAGCTCGCGACCGTCGATATAGAGCACGCAGGAGCGGTACTCGACTGTCTCGCCGGGCAGGGCCACCACTCGTTTGATCAGGTCGCGTTCGCCCGCGCCCTCGATGGTCTTGAGCACCACTACGTCGCCGCGCCGCGGGTCGTGCAAGCGATAGCTGAGCTTGTTGACCAACACGCGGTCGCCATCGTGCAGCGTGTTGATCATCGAATAGCCAGAGACTGCGAATTGCTGGAGTACGAAAGCTCGAACCAGCAGCGCCGCGCCGACCGCGACGCCAATCACGATGATCCACTCGGTGAGCGCGTTGCCGCGCTTGCGCTTTCGTGGAGCCGGCGATGGCGCCGTGTCGTCGTCGTCAGGCGTCGTAGCGGCCGGCGAGAGATCCTTCATCAGGGCGTCGATCTGCGTGGATCGCCTCGGCTCGTCAGACATCGGCCACACGCTAGCGGTGAGGAGGTCGTGCGCAGCGGCAGGTCAATGCCGTCGCTCACGCCGTTAGAGCGAGGCGATCAGCTTCTCGACGCGCTCGTCGCGGCTCTTAAACGGGTCTTTGCACAGCACCGTGCGCTGCGCCTGATCGTTGAGCTTCAGGTGCACCCAGTCGACGGTGTAATCACGCTTGCGCTCCTTGGCTCGCTTCACAAACTCGCCGCGCAGCCGGGCACGGGTGGTCTGCGGTGGCACCTCGATAGCGGTTTCGATATCGGAGTCAAGGCACATGCGCTCGATCATGCCGCGGTCCTGCAGCTTGTAGAAGGGGCTGCGATCGCGTGAAATATCGTGGTATTGCAGGTCGAGCAGCTGCACGCGGGCATGGCCGAGTGGCAGGTCGTGGCGCGCCCGAAACGCTTCGATCAGGTTGTGCTTGATCACCCAGTCGACCTCGCGGTCCAACTTCAGCGGGTCGTTCTCAATGGTGCTGATGCAGTGCTCCCACATGTCCAGTGCCCTTTGTTCCATCGGCGGGAAGCCTTTGGTATCCGCGTAGCGCAGCGCCCGGTCGAGGTACTCACGCTGGATATCCAGTGCGCTCACCTCCCTGCCGTTGGCGAGGCGCACCTTGCGCCGACACGTGATGTCGTGGCTGATGTCACGAATCGCGCGGATGGGATTTTCGAGCGTCATGTCGCGCAGCACGACTGTGGGGTCTTCCAACATACGCAGCATGCATGCCGCCGAGCCGACCTTGACGAAGGTGGTGTACTCGCTCATGTTGCTGTCGCCGACGATGACGTGCAGGCGGCGGTACTTTTCGGCGTCGGCGTGGGGCTCGTCGCGCGTGTTGATGATGGGACGGCTACGGGTGGTGGCGCTGCTGACGCCCTCCCAGATGTGCTCGGCGCGTTGTGCCATTGAGAACGTTGCCCCGCGGGCGGTCTGCAGCACTTTGCCGGCACCAGTGAAGATTTGGCGGCTGACGAAGAACGGAATCAGTACTTCGGCGTAGTGCGCCATGTCGTCGGCGCGGCTGGTGAGATAGTTCTCGTGGCAGCCGTAGCTGTTGCCGGCGGAGTCGGTGTTGTTTTTGAACAGGTAGATGGTGCCGCGAATGCCTTCCTCGCGGAGGCGCTGCTCGGCGGATTGCAACAGCCCATCGAGAATGCGCTCGCCTGCCTTGTCGTGCACGACCAGGTCGTAGAGGCTGTCGCATTCGGGCGTCGCGTACTCGGGGTGCGAGCCGACGTCGAGATACAGGCGGGCGCCGTTCTGCAGGAACACGTTGCTACTACGGCCCCAGCTCACCACCTTGCGGAACAGATAGCGGGCCACCTCGTCGGGGCTCAGCCGACGCTGGCCGCGCAACGTGCACGTCACCCCGTACTCATTCTCGAGCCCGAAGATTCGCCGCTCCATGCGCGCACCGTAGCGCACCAATCTGAAGTCCGTCCGACCCAACTCTCGCCCGCCTTCGCATCGGGCAGTTTTCTGGTCGCTATTTCGTTGCGCACGTCGCCCGCAAATCGCGACCAGCGAGCCGCCGAGTGCGGGTCTGGCCGTTGCGGGGCGGCAACTCTGACGTCCGCTCCGCGGGCGGCTGGGCTCAACGGGCGGGGGCGAAGCGTAGGAGGGTTCCGGGAGCGGCTTGAGCTGCGTGGTGCAGGTCGGCAGGGTCGATGACGGCAATGACCGGATAGCCGCCGGTGGTGGGATGGTCGGCGAGCATGATGATCGGTTGACCATCTGGCGGTACCTGAATCGCTCCTTCGACCAGTCCTTCGGATCGCAGCTGTTGGTCGTCGTTACGAAGCAGCGAGGTCCCGTCGAGACGGACACCAACTCGGCTGGAGCTGGTGACCTCGAACGTCGAGGCAATCAGCGAGGCCCACGAGGCGGGCTGGAACCAGTCCAACCGAGGGCCCGGCCATACCCGCAGCTGCGTGGAGGGCGCGGCTCGTGGCGCTGCTTGGGTTGCTGCCGAGGTTGCTGGGTCGGGGCCGATCGCCAGCTCGTCGTCTACCCGGCTGACGCCACCCCGGACGGCCAGGTACAGGCGCGCCCCGTCGACCAGCCGGCCGACTCGTAGCCGAGCGCCAGCAGGCAGCACAACCGGGCTCCCCCATCCCACGGCCGGCCCACCGCTCACCGTTACGTCAGCAACTGCACCCGCAATCGCACACATCGTTGGCTGCCCGACACGGAGCACCAGACCGCCCGAGGTCTCGATCCCAGCGGTGTCCTTTGAGTTGCCGACCAGCAAATTGGCGAGCGATAGCGACACGACATCCACCGCTCCCCCTCGGCTCTGGCCCAGCCACGCCAGCCCGACACAGCCATGATCCACAACGGAGCCGGCGATGCCCCAGGACTCGACCGAGATCATGTCGGCCGAAACCTAACCCTGGTACCCGGGGCTAAAAGCGCTGGTGGCGTGCGGGAGTCGTCCCACAGCGATGTGTCGGTACGCCCGAGCAGGTGCCAGCCGCCAGGGCTCTCGCGTGGATACACGCCAGCGAATTCGGCGGCGATTGCCACCGAGCCTGCGGGAACGCGGGTGCGCGGCGTGCTGTGTCGAGGCAGCTGCAGCATGGTTGGCAGGCCGACCAGGTAGGCGAAGCCAGGCATGAAGCCGCAGAACGCCACCGTGTATTCGGCGCCGCTGTGCAGGTCGATGACCTCGGGCACGCGGAGCCCGCACGCATCCGCCACGTCCCCAAGGTCGGCTCCGTTGTACACAACGTCCAACACCACGGGCTCGCGGACAGAGGCCGCTGGAACGACTTTCGAAATCGGCGCGACCAACAGGCCAGCGTCGAGCGAGCCATCGTGCACAACGAGGACAGTGCGGGCTGCGGAAACGAGGTCCATGACGCCGGGCACAGCTGCAGCGCGCCATGCGCTTGCCGCGGTCATCACTTCTGCCAACGTGTCGAACTCCGCCAGCACTGCCCGCGGCCCGTACTGCAGCAGTCTCACTGCCGACATCTCACAGCACGAACGGATGCGATTGAAAGCCGGCCGTGACGAGCGCGATGGCGACCGTCGCCAGAATCTCTGGTGCCCCGGGGGTATCCGAGTGCACGCAGACGGATTCGACCCCGCTCTCCGCCAGCACCACGGCCTGCGCCGCGGCCGCGTCGGGGTCTGTCAGCAGCGCATCTGGCTGGGCGCGCGGGACGAGAGTCCCGCTCGGGGTGTACGCACGGTCGGCGAAACCTTCCACCACGAAGTGCAGGCCCAAGTGGCCGCATGCTTCGCCAATTGCGGACCCGGGCAGGCCGAGCACCGCCAGTGACGGGTCGTACGCATGAACCGCAGCGGCAACAGCGGCCGCCTGGGCCTCGTGGCTGACGAGTGCGTTGTACAGCGCACCGTGCGGTTTCACGTAGCGAACGCGGTCATCGGCGACGCGCGCGAAGGCGTCGAGTGCGCCGAGTTGGTAGAGCACTGCTGCCCTGAGATCGTCGGGCTGCATCTCCATGAACCGCCGGCCAAAGCCCGCCAGGTCGGGGTAGCTGACCTGGGCGCCAATGGTGCAGCGGTGTTTGTGAGCCAGCGCACACGTGCGCTGCATGATGAGCGGGTCGCCCGCGTGAAAGCCACACGCCACATTCACCGAGGTGAGCAGTGGCATCAGCGCCTCATCAGGCCCGCCCGGCCAGGTACCGAAACCCTCGCCGACATCACTGTTGAGATCGATGTAGCGGGGGCCAGACACGCTCAGCCAGCCAATGCGGCAGTAACTGTTTCGTCGTCAAGGCGTCGGAAGCATCGACGGCCGTTGCTACGGGAAAGGATGGCCACCTCAAGATCGGTGGCGGCCAGGGTGCGCTCGGCGCCCGACAGCGCCCTGGTTGCTTCCTGCACGGCAGCGTTGAGGCTCTGGCCCTCGGCGAACGAGGCCTGCATGCGGCTGCCTATTGCCTCGGCGTCGCCACCGAGCACTGTGTAGCGCCGCTCGTCGACGACGGTGCCGTCGTACTGGATGTGGAACAACTGGTCGCCGCCGGCAGCGTGACCAACTTCCGCAACCAGAATCTCGACTTCCATCGGCTTCATCTCGTTGGTGAAGATCTGGCCGAGAATCTGTGCGTAGTTATTGGCCAGACTGCGCGCGTCGACGTCGTCGCGGCTGTACTGAAAGCCCTTCAGGTCGGCAGCGCGCACGCCGGCAACACGGAGCTGATCGAACTCGTTGTACTTACCGGCACCGGCAAACGCGATGCGGTCGTAGATCTCGCTGATCTTGCGCAAGGTGTTGCTGCGGTTCTCCGCCACCAGTGCAACGCCGTCGTCATAGAGAACTGCCACCAGCGCGCGGCCGCGTGCGATGCCTTTGCGGGCGTAGTCGGCCCTGTCCTTCATGACCTGTTCGGGTGAAACGTAGAACGGCTGGCTCATCGGCTACGCACCTCCGACGCAATTGACTCGAACACTGACACCAGCTCGGCGTCGTCGACCCGCGACCAGCCGGCGGCGGTAATGGTGGCAACGACCGGATAGATGCCGCGGAGTGCATCGGGGCCGCCGGTTGCACTGTCGGCATCGGCAGCTTCCCAAAGACCACGGCACGCCAATGCGATGGCGGCAGCGCGGTCGAGGCTGTCGCGCCACCCGATCTTGATGACGGTGCCCGCATGCAGCATGCCCGAGCCGGTGGCGATGTAGTCGTGCTCTTCGTAGCGGCCGCCGGTGACGTCGTACGTGAACAGCCGGCCGTCGGCGCGGCGCAGGTCGTAGCCCGCAAAGATCGGTACCACGACCATGCCCTGCATCGCTGCGGGCAGGTTGCCGCGCACCATCATGCTGAGCTGGTTGGCCTTTCCTTCCAGGCTGAGGGAGACGCCCTCCACCTTTTCGTAGTGCTCCAGCTGCAGCTGAAACAGCTTGACCATCTCCATGGCGGGGCCGGCGGCGCCAGCGATGGCGACGCCACTATGCAGGTCGGCTTGGACAACCTTTTCCATACCACGGTGGCTGATGAGATTGCCGCTGGTGGCCCGACGGTCGCCCGCCATGATCACGCCGTCGGCGAACCGCAGGGCGACGCAGGTGGTGGCGTGTGGTACCGCCAGCTCACCGTGGGCAACGCCCGCCAGATCGACCGCGAGGCCCATTCGCTTCAGTAACTCGGGAAAGCTGGACCCTGGGTCGGAACCGGGTGTGAACATCGGCATCGACATTGAACTACTGGCCGCCCTTTTGCACGTAGGACTTCACGAAGTCCTCCGCATTGGTCTCCAAGACATCGTCGATCTCGTCGAGCAGGTCGTCGAGCTCGGCCTTCAACTTGTCGCTGCCACCCGCGACCGCCGGCGCGGCTTCGACCGTCTCTTCGGTGCGGCTTGGTGTTGGTTTCTGTTTCTGCGTGCGCTCAGCCATGTGTTCTCCTGTGTGGACGAAGCCCGTGTGCGGACCGTTCAGGAACCCAGCCGGGCCAGCAGCTCGGCTGGGGTATCGCTTTCGTCGATCAACCTAGCCACGGATTCCGCCGTGCCGCGCAATGGTTCCATCATTGGCACCCGTCGCAGCGGTTCGCGTCCGATGTCGAAGACCATGCTGTCCCAGTTGGCAGCGACGATTTCGGTGGGCCATTTCGCCAGACAGCGGCCTCGAAAGTAGGCGCGAGTGGTGAGCGGTGGGTTGACCATCGCGTCGCGCACTTCGGCGTCGGTGGTCAACACATCAAGACCAACGCGACGGGCCAGGCATTTGTCGCGGCGCAGGTCGTGATACTGCAGATCCAGAGCCTTTAAGCGGGCGTCGCCGGGGCGGGCGTCGTGGCGGGCGGCATACGCCTCCACAACCCGCCGCTTGGCTACCCAGTCGACCTGATGAGCCACCGACTCGGGGTCGCTCTCCAGCCCGGTGAGAATTCCCTCCCACAACGCCAGCACCTCCCTGCCGACCTCGTGGCCGACCGGCTCGAGGCCGTGCGACCGCTCGTACTTCAGCGCCAGCTCCAACAGCCCCCACTGAATCTCGAGGGCGGTTGCACGTCGGCCGTTGCGCAGTAGAACTGTGCGCTGCAACGACGGGTCGTGGCTGATGTGCCGGATGGCGGCGACCGGGTTTGCCAGCGCCAGATCGTCACCGATGACGTCATCCTCGATCATCGCCAGCAGGATGGACGTGGCACCCAGTTTGACCAGGGTGGCGGTCTCGCTCATGTTGGCGTCGCCGACGATGACGTGCAGCCGGCGGTACTTGCTGGCGTCGCAGTGCGGTTCGTCGCGAGTGTTGATGATCGGCCGCTTGAGCGTCGTCTCGAGGCCGACTTCCTCCTCGAAAAAGTCGGCGCGTTGGCTGATCTGGAACGGCACGTCAGCGGTCGACACCCCAGGCAGTTCGCAGCCCACCTTGCCGGCGCCGACGACGATCTGGCGGGTCACAAAGTGCGGCGTGATCTGATGCGCGATGCGACCGAACGGCACGTCGCGGGCGACGAGATAATTCTCATGGCAGCCGTAGCTGTTGCCCTTGCCGTCCGAGTTGTTCTTGTGGCACAGCACCTCAGCACCCTGTGGTAGCAGCGCATTGGCGGCTTGCATACTCGCCCAGACGATCTCCTCCGCTGCTCTGTCGAAGACCAGCGCCTCGCGCGCTGTGCGGCATTCGGGGGTGCTGATCTCGGGGTGGGCGTGGTCGACGTAGTAGCGGGCGCCGTTGGTGAGCACGGCGTTGACGAGGTGCGTCTCGATCTCCGGTTCGAGGAGATCGCCGACACTAAAGCCGCGTGCGTCACTACCGGGATGCTCGTCCTCGAAGTCCCATCCCACCTTGCGCAGGTTGGCGGCGAGGTAGGCGTTGATCAGCAGCGACGAGGCCGAGACGGGATTGCTGGTGTTTTCGCTGACAGGCCCGCGCACCAAGATGCCATACTCGGTCTCAATGCCGCAGACCTTGGGGATCGCCATGGGTGGACCCTAACAACGCAATCAGACGATGAACAGTTGCAGCGCAGCAGCCCACAGATCGTCAACGAGGTCCCAGTCGGCCGAGTTCGTCTCCTCGTAGTGTCCGTCGGGTTCCCCAAGCTCGCGGCCAAGTGTGGTCTCTGGATGGCTGGCTCATTGTACGACGGTCGCAATTGTGCGATGCTCGTCGCTGTCGGCGGCCACTCGCATGATGTTCAAACGTGGGTCAACAATGACCGGGTCGCGCCCGTCGCTCTGCCCGAAGTGGTATTCGCCGGGGACGGCCTCAAGGCGGGCCGGTTTCAATCAGAGTGGCCGCGTTGTAGATCGCCTCGGCGACCTGTTCGGCCCTGGTGTCGTACCACTCGTCGTTGATGCTGAACGCCGTGTCGGGGCCGTGGTGGTGGTGGGCGACGTAGTGGCTGGCGCCGCGTCGTCACTAGAACAGGCGGCGACAACCCAGCAGTGCAACTGCACCTACTGCTAGCAGCTTCGTGACGGCGCCTCCCCGGTGGTCCGACGCGTGGACAGTACTCACTCCCTCAGGCGGTCAGAGGTACTGGCCGGTGGCGACTCGCTCGATGGCGCGACCGCCAGCACGGTCCTTCTCCTCGCGACCCTTGACAAGTGTGCGGATGAAGACGATGCGCTCGCCCTTCTTGCCGCTGATCTTGGCCCAGTCATCAGGGTTGGTGGTATTGGGAAGGTCCTCGTGCTCCTTGTATTCCTGGCGGATGCTGTCCAGCAGGTCGTTGAGGCACACACCGCGAGTGCCGCCGGCGATGACTCGCTTGATCGCCAACTTCTTCGCGCGGCGCACGATGTTTTCGATCATGGCCCCCGATGAAAAGTCCTTGAAATACAGGATCTCCTTGTCACCGTTTTGGTACGTGACCTCCAAGAACTGGTTGGCCTCATCGTCGCGATACATCTCCGCCACCGTTGCGTCGATCATCTCGGGCACCGAGGAGTTGGCATCGATGGGTATCTCGTCAGTGAGGTACTGCGCAAAGATCTGCTTCGCAGCCGCGGCAGTCGGTCGCTCGATTTTGATCTTCACGTCGAGCCGGCCCGGCCGCAGAATGGCCGGGTCGATGAGGTCCTCTCGGTTGGTGGCGCCGATCACGATGACATTGCGCAGGCCCTCCACGCCGTCGATCTCCGCCAGCAACTGGGGCACGATGGTGCTCTCCATGTCGCTGCTGATGCCTGAGCCACGGGTGCGGAACATGCTGTCCATCTCATCGAAGAAGACAATGACGGGCCAACCTTCCTCGCTCTTCTCGCGAGCACGCTGAAAGACCAGGCGAATCTGACGCTCGGTCTCGCCGACGTACTTGTTCAGCAGTTCGGGGCCCTTGATATTGATGAAGTAGCTGCGGCCCTTTTCGCCACCAGTCTTCTCAGCAACCTTCTTGGCCAGCGAGTTGGCCACCGCCTTCGCGATCAAGGTCTTGCCACAGCCGGGCGGGCCGTACAGCAAAATGCCCTTCGGTGCCGGCAAGCGGTGCTCGGCGAAAAGCTCGGCGTAGAGGAAGGGCAGCTCCACTGCGTCGGCGATCTGCTCGATCTGCGTGTCGAGGCCGCCGATGTCGGAGTAGGAAATGTCCGGCACCTCCTCCAGCAGCAGGTCTTCCACTTCAGGGCGCGGCAACTTCTCCAAGAGCAGGTTGCTGCGCGAATCCAAGCGCATGGTGTCGCCGTTGCGGAGGTGCACACCCCGCAGCGAGTCGGCCAACTCGCAGACCCGCTCCTCGTCAGCGCGGCCGACCACCAGTGCTCGCACGCCGTCATCCATCAGCTCCTTGATGGTGACGACTTCGCCGGTGATCTCGGCATGGCGGGCGTGGATGATGTTGAAGCTCTCGTTGAGCACCACCTCTGCACCGCGCTCGAGATCGTCGTGCTCAATCTCGGGGTGCAGCCCGACGCGCATCTTGCGACCGCTGGTGAGTACGTCGACAGTGCCGTCTTCGTTCTTGCCCACGATGACGCCGTAGGCGGATGGTGGCTGGGTGAGCTTCTCGACCTCATCGCGCAGGGCGGCAATGTGTTCACGGGCCTCGCGCAGCGTGTAACTGAGCTTCTCATTCTGCGACACCGCGTGCCCCAGCTGCCCCTTTGTCTCCAGCAGACGCTCTTCCAGCGCACGCTGACGGTTGGGCGCATCGGCCAGCTTTCGGCGCAGCTGCTCGATCTCGCCCTCGAGGACAGTCACTTGCGAATGCAGCACCGCCATGGACTCGTTGGTGTCACCCTCGGTCATGTCAGGAACCTAACACCGGCGGAGTTCGCGCGGGAGGCGCAACGGCACCGCGCGCTCACACGTAACAGTGTTTGCGTAACGGCTCACCGTCTTCGCGAACGACACATGTTGTGACGCGCGCTGCATTCCCGAAACGCATTCCGGCGCACTGCTCCATGTATGATCACCGGGTCTGACCCTCGGAAATAGGAGACACAACGACATGAAGGTCTGGATCGACCAAGATCTGTGCACCGGCGATGGCCTGTGCGAAGAGATCGCCCCCGACGTTTTCACTCTCCTCGACGACGGTCTCGCCTACGTCAAGGAAGGCGACAAGATCTATGCCACGGCCAAGGGTTTGCCCCAGGGTGCCGAAGGCATGGCCAACTTCCCCGATAGCCGCCTCGATGCGGTTATCGAAAGTGCCGAGGAATGCCCCGGCGAGTGCATCTTCATCGAGCCGTAGTTCCAAATCGTTCTTGTTCATGAAAGAAGGCGGCCTCACGGCCGCCTTCTTGCGCGATTGGGATCGTTGGGGGTGTGCGCAATCTGTGCTGAGTCACCAGGTCGCAAGCCGTCGACAATGGTCACCTTCCGCCGCCCATGGGCGGGTAAACGTGACAAGAACGGGGTGGTTACCCGCCCATGGGCGGAGAACCGTGCCACGAGGGCGACCGCCGGTCAACGACTGAGCTGGTCAACGACTCAGCCGGTCAACGACTCAGCCGATGAAGCGGCCGACGGTGAGGAAGCCGGTGTGGGCCACCATGCGGTGGTCGGGCCGCACCGCCTGGCCCTCGATGTGCCAGCCTCGGTGCAGCACCTCCAGCGTGCGGGTGCCGCTCCACTCGCGAGTGGCCATGACCTCGCGTGTCTGCGCGGCCTGCGTGATAGAGGGTGTGTAGGCGATCAGGATGCCGCCGGGACGCAAGGCGTGCACGGCATGGGGCACCACCTTCCATGGCTCGGGCAGGTCGAGCACCACTCGGTCGACGTCGCGCTCGTCGATACCGTCGTAGCAGTCGCGCAGGTGTAGCTCGTAGCGACCGAGCGCTTCCTCGCCAAGGAACGAGCGGACGTTGGTACGTGCCCGGTTGAGGAAGTCTTCACGCAGCTCGTAGCCGACGATTTCAGCGCCGTAGCGCAGCATCGTCATGCTGAGCGCGCCAGAGCCGACGCCGCTTTCCAGCACCCGGACACCCGGACCGATGTCGGCAAGCATGCAGATGGGCCCGAGGTCCTTCGGGTAGATCACCTGCGCACCGCGCGGCATCTCCAATACGAAGTCCTCCAGCGTGGGGCGCAGCGCGGTGTACGCCGCCCCCTTGGTGCTCTTCATCACGACACCTTCTGGCTTGCCAACGAAATCCGCGTGCGGCACCAAGCCGGCATGGGTGTGGAACTCGGCACCTTCGGCCAGCGTGATGAGGTAACGCCGCTGCTTGTTGTCCAGCAGCAGCACCTTGTCGCCGTAGTCGAGTGGTCGGTTCATCTTCGTCCTCTTCCTTTTCCGAGCACCAGCTCCACCGGTACCGGTTCGTGTGCACGCGCCTTGTCTGCCACCCGGCAGAAGGCACACAGATCGCCCGTCGTTGGCGCCCCGCAAGAGACGCAGCTGAGCAGCGAATCGGTGGCGGCAGCCGTGCCGCCAGCGAGCAGCGGGGACATGTTGTCGAGGAAGTTCAGATAAAACGCAGCTTTGCTGCCGGGTGACTGCTGCTCGATTGCGTTGAGCGCTTCCTTATACGCGATGTGCTTGTTGCCCAGCGCCATCGGGCACTCGTCGACCAGGTAGTCGATGCCGCGCACGATGCACCAGGCAGCCATTTCGCGCTCGGTGAGGCGAATCAGCGGCTTGACCTTCTTTGGGAAGCCGTTGCGGGCGGGCAGTACCGGCGACTGGCGTGCCAGGTACTCCACATCCCACCGCAGCGTGTTGCCGAACAACACTGCGGCCTCGTCGTCCATGTTGTGGCCGGTGACCAAGACGGTGTAGCCACCATCCAGCGCAGCCTTGTCGAACAGGTGGCGCTTGCTGATGCCGCACGCGCTGCATGGCACCCGCTTGGTGGCTTTGGCGGCGGTGGGCACGTCGTAGCCGTAGTCGTTGCGCAGCGAGATCTCGATGAGCTTCAGGCTGCGCTTGGCAGCGAAGGCGCGGGCGTACTCGGCGGAGGTCTCGCTGTAATCGCCGATCCCCAGGCCGATGTACAGGCCGTCGGCTTGGTAGCCCAGATCGAGCAGGAGGTCCCACACCGCCAGACTGTCCTTGCCGCCGGAGACCGCGACAAGAATGCGGTCATCCTTCGACAACATGTCGAACTTCTCAATGGCCTTCACCACCTGGCGGCGGCACAGCTCAAGGAAGTGGACGGCGCAGAAGTGGGCGTTGTGGCGGGGCAGGTCGATGATGGCCGGTTCTTTGCAGACACGGCACTTCGACCCGACTGCCACCATCAGGCGCCACCGGAGATCACGGGTCGGATCTCCACCACATCGTCGCCGGTCAGATCTGCATCCCCTGGCACCAGGGTGCCATTGCGGATCACAAGGTGCGACTCACGCGGCAGCTGCAACTCGGCCAGTAGCGCGTTGACGCTGCGCTTGCCGTCAATGACCAGTTCACGACGCGGATTCCGCAACAGCACCTTCATGGCACCATTGTGCCTGGGCACGGCCTACTTGGCGCGCTTGATGGCCTTGCGCTGCTTGCGAGTCGGCGCGGCAATCGACTCCACGCGGACGAATTGGCCGGCAGTGAGCTTCTCGACCGCGACGAACTCCTCGTGCTTACCGAAGTACTTCTGGGCCAGGCGCGGTCCCCAGAGCACGACGCCGACTGCCATCCACCCGCGGCTGCCACCGAAGAACCCCTTGTACAGGGCGCTGCTGCGAAGTAGGGCGATTGGCGAGAGCAGCGTAGAGCGACGCTGAGCCACGCTGGCTACACCCGCCGGATTTCGACGAACGTGGTCTTCTTCCGGCCAGATCGCTTGCCCAACAGGAAGAAGATGATGAGCAGCACAACGCCGCCGGTGGCGGCCACCGTCATCAGCGTCTGCTTCTTATCGTTGAGCCTGCCCTGCAGGCCACTCTGCGTTTCGCGAAACTTGGACTCGAGGTCGGCGCGAGTGATGCGTTGCTGAGCCATGGTCAGCGCTTCTCCTTCGTCAGAGGGGTTTTGTTGATACGCCGGACGGCGAGGCCGATGACGATGCCAGCGAACGCCACACCGCACAGGTACGGAATCAGGTTCATCCAGCGACCCTCAAAGGTGGCCGGCCATTCGGTTTGCAGCATACGGAGTAGGCCCAGGACGAGGAACCCGGTGCCGAGGCCGATGCACACCGCGCCAATGAGCCCCGTCAGAATCCAGCGACCGGTGTTACCGAGCGGATCGCGCAGCTCTTGGCGTGCGTAGTCCTGCAAGAGCTGGGCGGTCTGGGCGAACTGCCCCTGGGGTGCGCTCTTTTTGGCGTCGCGGGCTGTCTCGGGCACGCCATATGTGTAGCACGCGAGCGACCCATTCCCCACCAGGTTGCGAATTTCGCCAGCTCAGGGGTTCTGTAGCCGAAAGGCGTTGATGGCCTCTACATCCACCAACAGCTCGTCGAGCGCCTTCATCCGAGCCAGCGGGCCCGCAGAACACAACAGGTCGTAAGCGTCGGCCGAACCGATCGGGGCGAGGTCGATGAGCTGATAGCTGGCGGTCAGCAGGTCATCGGCAAGTTCGGTGCCGGGCTCGTTGCCCTCATCGCCCAGTTCGAGTGCAAGCGCGGCCGCACGTCGAGCACGGGCGGTGACCACTCGTAGCATCTCGTGGCTGTCCTCATCCGTATCGTCGACGTCGGGCACGTCGTCCACGTCGGCGATGGGGTACGGGTCGTCCGGCAGCCAGGCGTTGACCCGTATCCGCCGCACGCCGATGGCAATCACCGCGTATCGGCTGCCGTCGAGCTCGGCGACCTGCATCATACGAGCGACGGTGCCCACGGGGCGGCGTTGGTCGTCGCCGCCCACCTCGTGCCCACGATCGATCAACACGACGCCGAACTCGTGGTCCCCTGCGGCGACACAATCCTTCACCAGCGACTGATACCGAGGCTCGAATACGTGTAGTTGCAGCACTCCGCCAGGCACCAGCACGTTGCCAAGCGGAAACATCGGGAGCACGGCCACACGCCGCACGGTACTACCACCCGGAGGGAACCACGGGGGTCCTGGCAGTGACTTCTACTGATGCTCTCTGCGGGTGTGACGGTCCCGTCTCGTCCAGATCCGGCTCCGTCTGCAAGGGGCCGTGTCCTCGGCGAATCAGCCGGACTCGGGCCACGACGCGCCTCAACACCACTCCAAGAGAATGTCGTCGAAGCGTCGCAGTAAGAAGTCTGAACCCGCAGGAGAACTAACGGGGAGCTAACACGTCGGGGGTAGGGCCGCTGGGGTAGGCGGCGAGGATGGATGCCAGCAGCTCCCAGGTGGGGCGGTACTCCGTCTTGTTCGTGATCGTTTCGCCGTTCAGCAAGAGCGCAAACTCGATGGCGCCGCCACCGGGTAGCGGCACGTAGCCGCTGAGCGCCTTGGCGCCAAGCTTGTCGGCGACCCCATCCGTGTTGTCCAGCGTGCCGGTCTTCGCGCGCAGCACACCCGACAGTGGTTCGCCCTCCTGGAAGGCGTCGTAGAGCGTGCCGCCCTTGGCGCCGCCCACGGGCAGGCCTTGGCCGACCGCATCCTCGACCGAGCCGTGCTGCAGCACCGCCAGGAGCGCCTGGCACGTCAGGCGATTCTCGTCCGAAAGCCCCGACCCGTCGACGAGAGTGACACCGTCAAGCGGGATTCCCCACTCCTGCAGAGTGCTCATCACCTGGGACTGCCCAAGGATGGTCGTTCCCTCTCCGCCAGTGGCCAAGCCGATTTCCTTCATCACCAGCTCGGCAGTGTTGTTGTCGCTGGTGGTCAGCATTTCCTGCAGCACTGCAGGTAGCGGCTGAGAGTCAATCTTGGCCACTACTGGCGACCCGTCGGAGGTGCCCTCCTTCGGTGGCCCGCCGACGGTGACGCCCCGTTCCTGGAGCAACTGTGTGAGCACCGTTGCGGCTCCAACGACCGGGTCGTTGGACGAGAGATCGGGGGCCTCCCGCGAGTCGTTGACCAGTAGCGCAGACAGCGGCCCGCCTTCGCTGAAACGGAGCGAGGGTGCCCACGTGGGCAGATACCACTCATCGTCGTAACGGCTCGCATCGCCGACTATCGACCCGCTGATCGACGTCACGCCGGCCGCCTTCACTGCATCGGCGAGAGCTTCGATGGAGGTCACGTTGATCGGCGGGAACTTTTGGCTCGGTCCGTCCCACCACGCACTACTGAGCAACGGGTCACCGCCACCGATGAGGAACAGGTCGCCCGCCACCACTCCCCCAGCGCCGACCACACCATTGACAGTTGTGGTGTAGACGAAGTCTTCGCCGAGTACCTCCAGCGCCACCGAGGCGGTGATCAACTTGACGTTGCTCGCAGGCCGAAGCGGTGTCGCCTCGTTGACCGCCGCGACAGGCTCGCCGTCGATTGAGATTGCGAAGCAAGCGTTGCTGTCAATTGTGTCCAGCAGCGGCTGCAGTTCACCACGGAAGGCAGCCGAGTTGCTGTCTCGCGACAGCAGGGCGGGTGCGCGACGGACCGACAGTAGCGGCGTGTTGATCGCCACCGCCGGCGACGTCACGGGCACTGAGAGGTCGACCGCCACCGATACCTCATCGGGCGCTCGACCGTCAGCGAAGCGCCAGCAGCCACCGAACAGCAGCGCAGGGACGAGCGCGACGACGATCAGGCCCGGGTACGGGTTTCGACGCCGAGTGGCCACGTCAGCGAGGTGCCCCGATGACCAGCCCGCGCGACTCGCGGAACTGCGCGTACTGCCACAGGTGACCCAGCGCAGTCACCGCTCTATTGCCGCTTGCGTAGCACAGGCGGCCCGTGGCACGTACCGCTCGCGGACCCGCGTTGTCGGGGTCGGCGACAGCCAGTTCGGTGGCAGTGAGAATGGGCTTGTCGTACCGAACGGACAGCTCGTGGGCAGCTTCAGCGAAGCGCTCGTCTTGACGCTCGTGATAGGCGACAATGCGCTCCAGCCCGTTGTCAGGGTAGAACTTGCCCTCCTTCATGAGCCGGGCCTGGTTGCTCTGGATCCCGATCCCGAGGTACACGATCGCGTGCACATCGGGGTGTGCGGCGATCATTTCCATCACTTCCGGAATGGTGTCGCGCACTTCGCCGCCGGCGCAGTCGACCGGGTTATTGCGGCTCCACCGAGGCGGCAGTTTGGTGTCGATCTGTGCCTGCAGATCGGCGGGCAGATCGATGAGCGACAGCCGGCCGTCGCGCACAATCGCATCGCTAGTGACCACACCCCAACCACCTGCAGTCGTGAGCACGATGGTGTTGGGGCCTTTCGGCAACGGTTGCGTGGCGAACGTGGCCGCAGCTTCGAACGCTTCTTCCACCGTCACGGCGCGAGTGACCCCAGCCTGGCGGCAGGCGCCATCGAACACCTTGTCGTCGGCAGCGAGCGCGCCGGTGTGACTGGCTGCCGCACGCGCGCCGCCTTCCGTCGCTCCGCCCTTCACGACCACCAATGGTTTGCGGGCGGCAACCGACGCAAAGCGCTCGAGCAGTGCGCGCCCATCAACAATGCCCTCCACGTACGCCAGTGATACGGAGGTGGCATCGTCGTCGGCGTACCAATCCAGGTAGTCCGCGGGTGTCACCGCTGCGGCGTTACCAGCCGATACCGCACGGCTGATACCGACGCCGGTCTGGCGGGAGTAGTTCAGGAAGCTGCTGACGAAATTGCCGCTTTGGCTGGCAACACCAATACGCCCTGCCGGAGGAAAGGGGGCGACGATCTGAGCGCAAAGACTGGCCGGCGTACTGACGACGCCTTGGCCGTTGGGCCCGGCGAGCAGGATGCCCAACTCGTCGGCGAGCGCCACCAGCTCTGCCTCTGCTCTGCGGCCCTCGTCGCCTGCCTCGCCGTAGCCAGCGCTGGTCAGGAACGCAGCCTTGACGCCCTTGGCGGCGCAGGCGCGCAGCATGGCCGGGTTGGCACTGGCCGGAGTGCACACGAACACGAGGTCAATCTGGCCCTCGGGCAGCTCCGCAATGTCGGCAACAGTGCGAATGCCCAGCACCTCTTCGCCCTGTAGGTTCGTGCCGTACACGCCACCCGCGTAGCCGCTGGCCAGGATGTTGTGCAGGCTGACGAAGCCGAACTTGCCCGGATGGGTGGAGGCGCCGGTCACCAGCACACCCTTGGGATTGAACAGCGCGCTGAACTGTTCGTCGGTGGGGCGGGGCCGGCGAGTGGCGCTGGAGGTGTCGGGCTCGCCGAGCTCGACGAGCGCATCCACAGCGACGGGGGTGCCGTCGGCACGCACGATGAGTGGGTTGACGTCGACACTGGCCACGTCGGGTCGGGCAGCAGCCAACGCCGACAGGCCCATCAGCACGGCGGCGAGCGCAGTGCGATCGACTGCTGCTTCACCGCGGAACTCGCCGAGCAGCTTCTGCGTCGCTAATCCCGCGATCATCTCCTGGGCGTCGAGTGCGCTCAAGGGCACTGGCCGGAAGACCACGTCAGCAACGGCCTCAGCCAGCACGCCGCCGACGCCCAGCATCACGTTGGCGCCGAACTGCGGGTCGCGCACGACGCCTGCGATGAGCTCACGATTGCCGCTGATCATTGGTGCCACGAGCAGACTTACCTCGCCATCGTCGGCAGTGGCCTTACCCAACAGTTCGGTTGCGGCTGAGTGCGCGGCCGCTGCGTCGCCAAGACGCAGCTTCACGAGGCCTCGCTCGGTCTTGTGGGCAATGGCATCGCCACACAACTTGATGACGACGGGAAAGCCGAGTTCTGTAGCAGCAGCTGCGGCCGCGGTTGAGTCGTTCACTTGGCGCTCGTTCGCCATCGGCACGCCGAACTCACGCAACAGTGCCTTCGAGGCGGCTTCCGACAGGGTGGTTCCGTGACTGGTCATCGCCACCAACGTAGCGAATGTGAGCCTCACGGCACCGGACGGCGGTGGATCGCGACCACACATTCGTGCGCTGCTGGAGGCTGTGCTCGGCGGCTCGGTTGATGGTGCGGTGGTGATGTCGTTGCGTGACAGAAGCGAGGGCAATCCGCTGTTCCTGCGGGAGCTCATCCGTGGCACGTTGCAGACCGACGTGCGGCAGCAGGTGCCCGACGTCTGGCGTCTGCGCGCTGCGCTGCCGCTCTCGACTCGAGCTGCGCGCAGCGCTGGTGCCTGGCGACAACTAGTTCGCGGAGGCCGAGATGTGAGCGTGAACCAGAGAGGCAATCTCGGCTGCTTGCTCGGTGATCATCAGGTGCCCGGCAGGGAGCACCTCCAGCCGTGAGCCCGCGATGGCAGCGGCCAGTGCGTGCGAATGCGAGATGTCGACCCAACGATCTTCGGCGCCACCGATGATGAGTGTGGGTGCCGTGATGTGGCTGACGAGACTGGCAATGTCGACGATCAGATCGAGGTCCAGGTGTGCCGCCGAGCCATCCGCAACGGTTGCCGCGCCCATGCCGATGGCCATCTCGAGAATCGGCTCCATCATCTCGTGTGCGCCGGCCGTCAAACCATCCGCCATCGCGTAGCGCATGAACAGTTCCTTGTCGGTCGCGATGAGACGCTTCCACAGTTCGAACGTGCACCGTTGACGGGAGTCGGTGGTGATCCAGCCGGCGAGCAAGCTGGCGCTGGCCACTGCATCGGTCCGAATGCCCGCCAGCCCGGCAGCCACCACTGCCCCCAGTGAGTAGCCCGCGACGTGGTAGCGCTCGTGACCCAGATGCTGCATCACCGTGTGTGCCTGGTGAGCGAGGACCTGCACACTCAGTGGTTCGGTGGGCATGGCCGACTCACCCGAACCGGGGAACTCGACCATCACGCACTCGTAGGCAGCATCGGCTGGGAGCGCGCCGCGCACGCCGTCGAAGGCGGCGCGGTTCATCGTGGTGCCGTGCAGCAGGAGCAGCGGCGTGCCTGCACCCTCAACTGCGTATCCGATGAGCTGTCCGTCAATATCGAGTGTGGCCATGTGGCGCAAGGTAGTCGCGGCGGTGCGCGAATTACGGCTTGAGCGCAGCGGCGAAAAACTCGGTGATGTGCGCTCGCCGGCGCTGCATTTGCGCCACGGAGAGCGCGTCGCCGTCCAGCAGCCCACCGAGGAACGGCGCATCGCTGAAGTAGCTGAGCAGCGCGCCATAGCCCGTGATCAGAAGGTGCTGTGGGTCTTGACGACGAAACACGCCTGCATCCATCTCACGCTCGAAGAACAGCACGGCCCGATCGAACATCGGCCGCAGGACAGCGGCAAGATCGATGCCCAGGTGAGCGCCGCTATCGAGTGCCTCGCGACGCATCAACCGCACGTAGTCCGGGTTGTCGGCAAAGAGGTCGAACCCGGCTTCGATGACCAGTTCCATCTTGCGTTCGCCGGTTTCTGGCGCGCCGATGGCGGAGGCGAGCCGGTCGATCCAGTCGCTCAGCAGTTGTTCGAAGACCTCGCCGTAGAGGATCTCCTTCGAGGCGAAGTGGTGCAATAAGCTGGGGCGGCGGATGCCGACCCCTGCCGCAATGTCGTTGAGCGAGGTGCCGTCGTACCCGTTTTCGGCGAAACAACGGCGTGCCTCTGAAAGGATCAACTCACGGGTCGAGAGCACCGAGTCCCCGTGGTCAGCCATGCGTGCAGCCTATGAGACGTCGCGACCTTATGATCGCCGACATGGCATCGGTCGACGCGGCGCAGGTTCTGACGAGTGCGGGTTGGGTTGGCCCGGCGCTGGTGCACCTCGACGACGGCGTGATCACTGCGATCGAGGGCGTGTCGTGCACCACAACCGACCGCGTGTTGGTGCCGGGTTTCATCGATCTGCAGGTCAACGGCATCGACGACATCAACGTGTCAACCGCCGAAGGCGCCGATTGGGACCGGCTCGACCAACTCCTGCTCGCACAGGGCGTCACTACCTGGTGCCCCACTCTGGTGACGATGCCGCTGGAGCGCTTCGAACGACCGCTGGCACGCATCGCTGCCGCCATGGCTCGTCCTACCGCAGGCCGTCCGACGATTGCGGGAGCCCACCTGGAGGGGCCGTTCCTTGGTGGCGCGGCAGGCGCACACCCGAAGAGTCAGATCGTGCCGATTGATCTGGAGTGGTTGCGGGCGCTTCCGCCCCACATCGCACTGGTGACACTCGGTGCCGAGCAGCCGCGAGCAGCGCAGGCCGCAGCGCTGCTCGCCGCCCGAGGGTGCCTGGTGTCCATCGGGCACACGCTGGCCGACGAGCAACAGTTCGACGAGGCGGTGGCGGCCGGTGCTCGGCTCACGACTCACCTGTTCAACGGGATGTCGGGCGTGCATCACCGCTCCCCCGGCGTCGCCGTGTGGGCGATGACCAATCCGGCCGTGTGCGCATCGATCATCGCCGACGGAGTGCACGTGCATCCGCGAGTCATCCGCCTCGCGTTCAACGCCCTCGGCCTCGACCGGGCAGTGCTGGTCACCGACGCCGTCGCCTGGCGTAGCGGCCGCGTCGGCGAGATCGGTATGGAGTTTCGCGACGGTGCCCCGCGCCTCGGGGACGGCACTCTCGCTGGCAGCGCCGTCACGATGGATGCAGCAATTCGAGTGTGCCTGCACGCCGGTGTGGAGTTGGATGCCACGATTGCCGCCGCCAGTACGAACCCCGCGCGACTGCTGGGGTTGGAGGACCGCGGCATCGTGGAAGTCGGCCGCCGCGCCGATCTGGTGGCCCTCACCCCGTGGCACGAGATCGAGCAAGTCTGGTTGGCCGGCGAGCCTGTCTAGCCAGCCGGTACATTGCCCGCATGCAGATCGTGTCCGCACTCTTCGTCGAAAACTTCGAGTTGCGTCAGGCTCCTGGGCCGTCCACTCGCATTGATATCACGGGTGCGATGTTCTCGATGGCTGCGCCATCATCCGTACCGCTGACCATCTCGCCGCACCTTCTGGCGCTGATCTTCTGCCCTCCCGGTGAGTCGGGCAGCGGTGTGTTCGAAGTCATCTTCCGCAAGGGCATCGAAGAAGAAGCCGAGCAGATGGCACGAAACGTCAGCCCGTTCAACGTGGAGGCAGGCAAGTTCACGTATCGGCTGGTCAAGGGTGAGCTTGAGTTCGAGGACTACGGCCAGATCATCGCCCACTGCCGCGTCGACCACGGCCCGTGGCATCTGGTGCCCTTCACGCTCCTGCCGCCCGTCTGACGCTCGCCGCCTGATGCGGCGCTTCGCAGGTACAGTCCACCCCGTGCCAGACAGCCTTACGCCGGACCTCGACCAACAAGCCATCAATCTCATCCGTGGCCTGGCCATGGACGCCCCGTTCGCTGCCAAGAGCGGCCATCAGGGCACCGCGATGGCGCTCGCTCCCCTGGCTCACGTGCTGTACAGCCGGGTCATGCGTCACGACCCCGGCAACCCGCACTGGCCGGACCGCGACCGGTTCATTCTGTCCAACGGGCACGCGTCGATTCTGCAGTACTCGCTGCTGTTCCTGTCCGGTTACGGCCTTTCGCTTGACGACATTAAGCAGTTCCGCCAGTGGGGTTCGGCGACGCCCGGTCACCCCGAGGTCGGCCATACCGCCGGTGTGGAAGTGACAACCGGTCCGCTGGGCCAGGGTTTCGCGAATGCGGTCGGCATGGCACTGGCCGAGCGTCACCTGCGCGGTACGTTCGGCGACGACGTGGTCAGCCACCACACGTACGTGCTCGCCGGCGACGGTTGCTTCATGGAGGGTGTCAGTCACGAAGCCGCCTCGCTCGCCGGCCACCAGCGCCTGGGCAACCTGATCTGCGTGTACGACGACAACCACATCACCATCGACGGCGACACCGCACTGACCTACAGCGACGACGTCGCCGGTCGCTTCGAGGCGTACGGTTGGCACGTCGAGCACCTCGGCGAGATCGCCGACCACTGCGATGCCCTGGAGGCCGCCATCCTGCGGGCGAAGGACGTCACCGACCGGCCAAGCCTGCTCATCCTGCGCAGCCACATCGGCGCCCCCAGCCCCGACTTCACCGACAAGCACGAGGCCCACGGCAACCCGCTCGGCGCCGAGCAGATCACCCGCACCAAGTCTGTCATGGGCATCCCCGACGAGCCGTTCTGGGCGCCCGCCGAGGTTGTCGACGCCTACCGGGCACACACTGCTGCCCGTGGCACTGCTGCCCGTGTCGAGTGGCAGCAACGCTTCGATGCCAGCTCCGTTGATGGCGCCGTCTGGGACGCCACATGGAATGCCACCGGCCTCGACGGCTGGGAAGCCGGCCTTCCGGTGTTTGAGCAAGGCGAGAAGATCGCGACCCGGGTGGCCATCGAGAAGGCGTTCAACGCCTCGCTCGACGGTGTTCCCGGCCTGGTTGCTGGCGCAGCCGACCTCACCGGCAACACCGGCACAAAACTGGGCGGCCAGACGGCGGCGACGCCTGAGAACCCCGCCGGTCGTCAGATGTACTACGGCATCCGTGAGCACGCGATGGGCTCGACGATGGTCGGTATGGCCCTTCATGGCGGCGTGCTGCCCGCCGGCGGAACCTTCTTCGTGTTCCTCGACTACATGCGTCCGCCAGTCCGGCTGGCGGCGCTCAGCGGCGCCAAGGTCGTGTTCGTCTTCACACACGACTCGGTCGGTGTGGGCGAAGACGGGCCCACGCACCAGCCGGTCGAGCACGTGGCAACGTTGCGCGCCATCCCCAATCTCCACGTCATCCGTCCGGCCGACGCCAACGAGACGGTCGCCGCCTGGCGCGACGCCGTTGCGCACGACGGGCCAACCGCGCTGGTGCTTTCCCGTCAGAACCTCACGGTCGTCACCGATGGCTCAGCTGTAGCCACCGGCGCTGGCATCGTGCGCGACAGTGCTGCCCCACAGGTGGTCCTCCTCGCCACCGGCAGCGAGGTCAGCCTCTGTGTTGAGACCCTTGATGCGCTCACCGTCGCCGGAGTGTCCGCACGCGTCGTCAGCATGCCCTCGTGGGACCGCTTCGAGGCTCAGTCCGCCGAATACCGCGACTCGGTGCTGCCCAAGGGCGTGCCGGTCCTCTCTGTCGAGGCCGGCGTCACCTTCGGGTGGGCTCGCTGGGCCGACGACAGCATTGGCATCGACCGCTTTGGCGCCAGCGCTCCAGGTGCACTGGTACTCGACAAACTCGGAATCAACGCCGCCAACGTTGTGGCTCGCGCCACCGCCTTGGCCAACACGAAGGGCTGACACACATGGATCGTCTGAAGGACCTGTACTCGTCGCACGGCCAGAGCCCCTGGTTGGACAACCTGAAGCGCAGCTATCTCACCAATGGCACGCTGCGCGACCTAATCGCCGGCGGTATTCGCGGCCTCACCAGCAACCCAACCATCTTCCAGAAAGCCATCGTGGGCTCGGCCGATTACGACGAGCAGCAGTCGTCGCTCGTTGCGGCGGGCGCGTCCATCATTGACCAATACTGGGCGATGGTGCTGGCCGATATCAAGGGCGCGCTCGATGAGTTCGCGTCGCTGTACGCCGGGAGCGACGGCGGCGACGGCTTCGTCAGTGTCGAGGTGGCCCCTGGCCTTGCACATGACAGCGTCGGTACCGTGGCCGCTGCTCGCTCCCTGCACCTGGAGATCGCCCGCCCCAACCTGCTGGTCAAGATCCCCGGTACCGCCGAGGGGCTTCCCGCCATTCGCCAGATGATTGCCGAGGGCCGCAGTATCAACATCACGTTGATCTTCAGCCTCGACCGCTACCAGAGCGTGATGGATGCCTACCTCGACGGCTTGGAGGAATATGCCACCACGGCCAGCGCAGATCTCGCCCATGTGGCAAGCGTTGCCAGCTTCTTCATCAGCCGCGTCGACAGTGAAGTCGACGCCCGGCTGACGGCCATCGGTACTCCCGAGGCGCTGGCACTCATCGGTAAGGCCGCCATCGCCCAGGCGAAGCTGGCCTACCAAGCGTTCCGCCACACGTTCAGCGGCCCGCGATGGGAAGCATTGGCTGCTGCCGGTGCCGTAGTCCAGCGCCCGCTGTGGGCCAGCACCTCCACCAAGAACCCGTCGTTCCCCGACACGCTCTACGTCGACCAACTGATCGGCCCAGACACCGTCAACACGCTGCCCGACGCCACTATCGAGGCCTTTGCCGACCACGGCACCGCTGCCCGCACCATCGATGAGGACGTCGCTCACGCCGAACTGACATGGCGTCAGCTGGCCGAGGTTGGTGTCGACATGGACGATGTGGCCGAGAAACTGGAGCGCGATGGCGTGGCCAGCTTCCAGAAGAGCTTCGACGACCTGCTGGAGGCACTGGCGGCCAAGGCCGACGAACTGCGCAAGTAGGACACGGCTGCGCTCATTTGAGCCGAAAGTTGAAGTGAGTAAGTCGAGGGCGTCGGCCCCCCGGACCGAACTCGTGACGCAGAACGCGAAAACATTCATGCGTAGAGTGCAACCCGTGACCGTTTCCCATCAGGCCGATGCACTGTTCGCCGAACTGATTGCGTCCGTGCCGCCAGGGCCGGACCGTCGCCACTCTCAGCAGCTGCTGCGCGCGGCCGTTGATTTGGTGACGCAGCGTCCAGCCACGCTCGACCTCAAGATCGCCGCTGCTGCGCTAGAGGAGATGGGCGACGCCTTCGAGATGTTCTCTCACTCGACGGAGTTCCCGAAGGTCACCATCTTCGGCTCGGCGCGCACCAAGGACACCGATCCGCTCTACATCGCCGCCCGCGATGTGGCACGTCACCTTGCTCAGCGGGGCTGGATGGTGATTACCGGTGCCGGGCCCGGGATCATGCAGGCCGGGATGGAAGGCGCGGGTCGCGAACACTCCATCGGCGTCTCCATCCGACTACCGTTCGAGCAAGGCGCCAACGCGATCATCGCCGGCGACGACAAGTACGTGAGCATGAAGTACTTCTTCACGCGCAAGCTGATGTTGATCAAGGAGAGCAAGGGCTTCATCTGTCTTCCCGGCGGGTTCGGGACGCTCGATGAGACGTTTGAACTGCTGACCCTGACGCAAACGGGGAAGGGCACTCCCGTCCCCATCGTCTTTCTCGACACGCCCGGCGACCCGTATTGGGAGACCGTGCACGACTTCATTGGCCGCCAGTTGGTGGAGCGCGGGCTCGTGTCGGCCGCCGATACCGGCCTCTATCTGATCACCGACGATTGCCAGCAGGCGGTACAGGAAGTGATCGGCTTCTACCGCAACTACGACTCGCTGCGATACGTCGGCGACACGCTCATCATCCGGTTGCAGCATGCGCCAACCGACGCCCAGTTGGACGACATCAACACGAAGTTCGGTTACCTGGCAGGCTCTGGTGCAATCCATTCCGTCGTGCCGACAGAACCCGAACTTCGCGAGCACGATCGCCTGGATCTGCATCGCATCGCTATTCCCGCAGCCAAACACGCATACGCCGATCTTCGCGAGCTGATCGACCTGTGCAACACCTTCGTGGAGGTCTGACATGCAACTCGAAACCATCTACCAGTACCCGGTGAAGTCGATGATGGGCGGGGTGGTTCCTACGGCGACGCTGACCACCGAGGGGATGGCTGGCGACCGCGCCTGGGCGATCCGCGATGAGGAGCTCGGCTGCGTTCGCGGGGCCAAGAAGATCGGCGCACTCATGCGCCTTGCTGCCGCGCACGCCGTCGATGGTGGCGTCACCATCACGCTCCCCGACGGAGCTGTGGTGCACAGCGGCGAAGCCGACGTCAATGCTGCGCTCAGTGCCGCACTGGGTCAGAGTGTGTCGCTGTGGCCGCTGCAGCCGGCCACCGATTTGGATCACTACCGCCGTGGGCCGGGGGTCAGCGACGACATCATGGTCGAGCTGCGCGACATGTTTGGGCGTGAGGAAGACGAGCCGCTTCCCGACTTCAGCAAGTTCCCCGACGTGCTGGCCGAGTTCGAGTCGCCCCCAGGAACGTACCTCGATGCGTACCCGCTGATGTTGATGACGACGTCGGCCCTGCGGACGCTGACTGCGTCACTCCCCGACTCGGTGATCGACGTGCGCCGCTTCCGCCCGAACCTCATCATCGATACCGGCGACCTGCCTGGCCATCCCGAGCTCGACTGGGTCGGCCGCACCTTCTCGCTGGGTGGTGCGGTCATCGAGATGGTCGCCACCTGCCCCCGCTGCGTAATGGTGACTCGTGAGGTCGCACCGGAGGTGCCATCGGATCGTTCGATCCTGCGCCACATCGTTCGGGAGCTCAATCAGGACCTCGGCTGCTACGCCACCGTCGTACAGCCAGGAGAAATCCGAGCCGGCGACTCACTCGTCCAGATCTAGCGGTTCGCAACGCAGTAGTCGGTGCTCGCAGTAGTCGCTGCTCGCAGTGGTCGGTGCTCGCAGTGGTCGCTGCTCGCAGTGGTCGCTGCTGCCGCTTTCTGGTTGTCACCCTTCCCCGCCCAAGGGCGGGTAAACCGGTCGTTTCCGGCACGCCTACTCGCCCTTGGGCGGCGGAGGGTGACAGTGTCGGCGGGGGGTGTCCGAACCGGAGTGGGTCTCGGCCACGGCCATTCGAACGTGTTCGGTCTGTGTTGTCTCGCGACATCACCTGTCCGCGATGTCCGCACAACACAGAACTGGGGGTGGCGGTTCCGTCAAGGCCGTGACTCGGAGGCCAGGCGGTTTTCAGTCAGTCGTCGGTGTTGCCGCGCAGGAGGCGGCTTGACTTCTCGATGGCTCGACGGGCTTGGGTGAGCCG